>NZ_JBFPNH010000052.1:0-39279 GCF_040815545.1 Streptomyces sp. LMG1-1-1.1
GGCTCGGCGAGACCGGGGCGCTGCCGGTGCAGCGCCCCGCGCCGCCGGAGCTGCCCCCGCCGCCCGCCGCGCCCGAGCCGCAGTGGTGGGCGCGGGTGGCGGACGAGGACGACGAGGACGACGAGGACGACGGCGACGAGCCGTACGGCGGACGCGGGCCGCGGCCCGGCCCGCCGCGGATGATGCTGGCCGGCAGCTGGAGCGACGGCCCGCACGCCTCGCGGGACGCCTCGGGGCCGATCCCGGCCGGGGGCGGTTCGGTGCTGCCTGGTTCGGGGCGGCCGGCCCTGCCCGCCGGGTACAAGGCGGCCACCCCGGAACCGGCGCGCATCCCGGCCCCCGCGGGTGCCCGTGACGACGACCGGGACGATCACCGGGAGCCGGTCGCCGTGACGGCCGGGGAGTACCGGGGCCCGGCCACGCGGCTCGACGCCGAGCGGGCCCGGCAGACCCGGATCGCCGTCGTCGGCGCCGTGACCGAACGCTGGGCGCCGGAACAGGCCGGCCCCGTCCACGAGAACTGGCGCCTCGCGCCGCCCATCGGCCCCGCCACCGATCTGTGGGCGCTGGGCGCACTGCTCTACCGGGCCGTCCAGGGGCACGCCCCCTACCCGGAGGACAGCGCGGCCGAGCTGGTCCAGCTGGTCTGCGCCGAGCCGCCGGCCTTCGCCGAGGAGTGCGGGCCGCTGCGTCCGGTCGTGGAGTCCCTGCTGCGTCAGGACCCCACCGAACGGCCGGACTTCGAGGAGCTGCGCGGCTGGCTGCGCTCCCTGGTCCGGTCGGCGCCCGAGCCGGAGGCCGGGGTCGGTGTCGTGCCGCTGCCGCCCTTCGACGAGAAGCGGCTGCCGATCGTGCGCCGGCGCGGCGAGCTGGTGCGCCGTCGGCGCGGGGGAGCCGGGGCGGGCCGTCACCGGCACAAGCGCGGCAAGGACCCGCGCGCCGCGGACCGCCGCGAGGACGTCCACGAGCACGACGCCGCGTACGAGCGCGCGTACGAGCGCGGTCACACGTACGAGCGTGACCGGGCGTACGAGCGCGGCCCCCTCGACGTACCGGCGGGCCCCTCGGGCGACTTCCAGGAGGAGTACCAGGAGGAGATCCCGCAGCGGGCTCCGCGCGCGCCCCGCGCCCCGCGCACCTCGTCCTCCAGGGGCCCGGACTCCCCGCGGTCCCTCGGCCGTACGCTGCTGGTGCTGGTCTTCCTCCTGCTCGGCGGGGCCGTGGCGTACGCGGTCCTCTTCATGCCCGGTGATACGGAGACCCCCGACGCGACGGCCACGCCCACGACCGGTGCGCCGCCGTCGACGGCGCGGCCGTCCGCGGAGCCGTCGGGCGGAACGACGGGCAAGCCGACCACCGGGCCGCCGGCCGGGGCGACCACCGCTCCGCCCGCCGCGGATCCGTCGGGGCCCGCCCTCGCCGCCGGGTACACCCTGCGCCAGGACCCGGAGGGCTTCCGGATCGGGGTGCCGAACGGGTGGCGGCGCAGCCCGATCAACGACGCCGGGCAAGTCCGCTACACCAGCGGCGACTTCACGATGATCGTCGTACCGGGCCGGGACAGCGTCCGGGACAACGGGGGCGACCCGCTGGAGTACCAGAACACCCGCGAGCGCGAGCTGGAGCCGTGGCGGGCGTCCAGCTGGTCGGGGGCGGAGCGCACCCGCCGGGTCGACATCGGCAGGACGGCGACGGCCACGGGGAGTTACTGGTGGCTGGACGGCACGGGCCGTGAGGTCTTCGTCCGCAACCTGGCCCTGATCGACGGTGGCAGGTACCACGTCGTCCAGGTCATCGGCCCGTACGCCGAGCGCGACAAGGTCGGCGAGATCCATGACGAGGCCACGCGGGCGTTCCGGCCGGGTCGCTGAAGCGGAACGATCCCTACCGCCCCCTGGTCACAGTGCTGTTCCTATGACGGCCCCGAGGTTCCGCCGCCCGTGCCCCCCTCCGTAACCTGTTCTCCGAAGGAATGCGGGGGCAAGTGGAACATTCTCAGAGCACAGGCGAGGGGCTGCTGCTCGCCGGGCGGTACCGGCTGGGCGAGTCCATCGGGCGCGGCGGCATGGGCAGGGTCTGGCGCGCGCACGACGAGGTACTGCACCGCGTGGTGGCGGTGAAGGAGTTGACGGCCGGTCGTTTCGTGGCCGAGGCCGACCGCCTCGTGCTGCACGCCCGCACGCAGAAGGAGGCGCGGGCGGCCGCCCGGATCACGCACCCCGGTGTGGTGACCGTCCACGACGTCCTGGAGCACGACAACCGGCCGTGGATCGTCATGCAGTTCGTCGACGGGCCCTCGCTCGCCGACGCCGCCAAGGAGGCCGGCACGATCGAGCCGCGCGAGGCGGCCAGGATCGGGCTGCACGTCGTCGGCGCGCTGCGGGCCGCGCACGCGGCCGGGGTGCTGCACCGGGACGTCAAGCCGGGGAACGTCCTGCTCGCGCGCGACGGGCGCGTCCTGATCACCGACTTCGGGATCGCGGCGATCGAGGGGGACTCGACGATCACGCGGACCGGCGAGATCGTCGGCTCGATCGACTACCTGGCGCCCGAGCGGGTGCGCGGCGGCGATCCCGGACCGGCCTCCGACCTGTGGTCCCTCGGCGCGACGCTGTACACGGCGGTGGAGGGCACCTCGCCGTTCCGCCGCACCTCCCCGATCAGCACCATGCAGGCCGTGGTGACCGAGGAGCCGCCGCACCCGGAGAAGGCGGGGGCCCTGGCGCCCGTCATCGTGGCCCTGCTGAGCAAGGACCCGGACCGGCGTCCTCGCGCGGACGAGGCCGAGCGGATGCTGCTCGACGCGATGGAGGGGCGCAGGCCGGACGCCGCGCAGGCGTACGTGCCGACCCAGCGCGTCGCCAGGGAGGACCTGGGTCCGGCGGCGGGCGGGATCGGCGGGGGTGCCGGCCACGCCGGCGGAGCGCGTACGGCGGACGTCGCGGGTACGGACGGCAGGGGCGCGGACGGCACCGGCACCGTCGCGGACGGCACGGCGGCGGACGGCGCGCCTGCGGGCGCGCCGCGGAAGGTCACCGCGCAGTGGCCCCACCCGCCCCACGTGGCGCAGTCGTCCCACGGTTCTCGGCCGCCCCGCGGGCCCGCGCTGCCGCAGTCGCCTCCCACCCTGGTCCCGGACACGTCCTCGCGGCACGGCCGCGGCCGGTGGCGCAGCGCCGTCCTCGCGGCGCTGCTCGCCGGGGTCGTCGCGGGCGGTGCCGTCTTCGCCGTCATGAACTACGCGAGCGGCGACCGCGGTGGCGACGGCGGACGGACCAAGGCCCCCACCTCCGCCCCGCCCACCCAGGGCACCGCGGACGGTGTCCCGGCCGGCTGGCACCGGGTCGTGGACCCGGAGGGCTTCAGCCTCGTCGTGCCGGACGGCTGGAAGCGCCAGACGGAGGGCGACCAGATCGACTACACCCCGGACAACGGCCGCCACCGCATCCGGATCAGCATCGACCGCAGCCCCGACTTCGAGAACCCGTACATGCACGCCCTCGACCTGGAGCGCGTGCTGCAGAAACGGATGAACTACAAGCGGGTCAAGCTCAACCAGAACACCTACCGCGACCAGGTCCGTTCCTGCCTGTGGGAGTTCACCTGGACCGAGCGGAAGGACTTCCCGGGGCCCCGGCACGCGATCGACCAGATGTACTACGAGGACGACGGCACGGAGTACGCCATCTACATGTCCTCGCCGGAGTCGAGCTGGGAGACCACCCGGCAGCAGTTCGACATCGTCGTCCGCTACTGGCGGGCGCCGGGCGACTGAGCTTCCCGAGCACCGCTCGGGCACCGAGGCCGGGCCGGAGATTTTCTCCGTGCCCGGCCTCCGGCATCCGTAAGCCGCTGATCAGGGCTTATGTGCCAGTGATCGCTGGCACGATGTGCGCACCCGGTGAAAACGCATTACCGACGGGTACCCAAAGGGCGGAACGCGGCCTACGCTCGCCCTCATGACGGACTCGCAGGCCCCCGCCGCCCCTCCGGTTCTCGACGCCCACGCCGCGCAGGGCAGGGCGGCCGCGCCCGCCGGCGCCACCAACCCGGTCGCGCCCGCGCCCGACGGCGCGCGGACCGCCGCCGACGTCGTGACGCCCGAGGTGGTCGCCCGCCTCACCCGCGGCGTCGCCGGCTCCGGCCGTACCGCCAACCACACCCCCTTCACCGGGGAGAAGCTGGCGGACCTGCCCGAGTCCACCCCCGAGGACGTCGCCGAGGCCTTCGCACGCGCGCGCGTCGCCCAGGCCACCTGGGCCGCCACCCCCGTCAAGGCCCGCGCCGCCGTCCTCCTCCGCTTCCACGACCTCGTCCTCCAGCGCCAGTCCGAGGTCCTCGACCTCATCCAGCTGGAGACCGGCAAGGCGCGTCTGCACGCCCACGAGGAGGTCCAGGCGGTCGCCGTCGCCGCCCGCCACTACGGCCGCAGGGCCGCCTCCTACCTGCGCGCCAAGCGCCACACCGGCGTCGTGCCGACCCTCACCAAGGTCACCGAACTGCGCCAGCCCCGCGGGGTCGTCGGCCAGATCGCGCCCTGGAACTACCCGCTCGAACTGTCCGTCGGCGACGCCCTGCCCGCGTTCGTCTCCGGCAACGCCGTCGTCATGAAGCCCGACACGGAGACCGCGCTCACCGCGCTCTGGGCCCGCGACCTGCTCATCGAGGCCGGACTGCCCGCCGAGGTGTTCCAGGTCGTCATCGGCGAGGGCCCCGTCGTCGGCCCCGAGGTCGTCAAGCACGCCGACTACGTCTCCTTCACCGGCTCCACCCGAACCGGCCGCGAGGTCGCGCAGGGCGCCGCGGCCCGCCTCGTCGGCGTCTCCCTCGAACTCGGCGGCAAGAACGCGATGCTCGTCCTCCAGGACGCCGACATCGAGAAGGCCGCCGCCGGCGCCGTCCGCGCCTGCTTCTCCTCCGCCGGACAGCTCTGCATCTCCATCGAGCGGCTGTACGTCCACGAGTCCGTCGCCGACGCGTTCCTGGAGCGCTTCGCCGCCCGCACCAAGGCCATGCGGCTCGGCAGCTCCCTCGCGTACGGGGCCGACATGGGCTCCCTCGTCGGCGACCGGCAGCTGGAGACCGTCAGCCGCCACGTCGAGGAGGCCGTCGCCAAGGGCGCCAAGCTCGTCGCGGGCGGCGTCGCCCGCCCCGACATCGGCCCCCTCTTCTACGAGCCGACCATCCTCGACGGCGTCGAGGCCCCGATGGCCGTCTGCGCCGAGGAGACCTTCGGCCCGGTCGTCTCCGTCTACCGCTTCCGGGACGAGGACGAGGTGATCGACCTCGCCAACGGCACGCCGTACGGCCTGAACTCCTCGGTCTGGACGAAGGACTCGCGCCGCGGCCACGCCGTCGCGGCCCGGCTGCGCACCGGCACCGTCAACATCAACGAGGGATACGCCCCCGCCTACGGCAGCGTGCAGTCCCCGATGGGCGGCATGAAGGACTCCGGCCTCGGCCGCCGCCACGGCTCCGAGGGCATCCTCAAGTACACCGAGGCCCAGACTGTCGCCCAGCAGCGGCTGATGCCCCTCGCGCCCTCCTTCGGGATGGACGACGAGAAGTACGCGGCCTTCATGAGCGTGTCCCTGAAGGCGATGAAGGCCCTGCGCCTGCGCTGACACGCGGGCCCGGGACGGCATCCGGCCCGGGCTGACATGCGGCCCCGGGTCGGCATCCGGCCCGGGCTGACACGCGGCCCCGGGTCGGCTATCCGGCCCCGGGCCGGCGTCCGGGCCCCGACCGTTTCCGCCCCTTTCCGTACGAGGAGAGCCATGACCGCGGTACCCCCTACCCAAAATCAGGAGCAGGCGGACGACGCCGCGTACGACTACGACGTCCTCGTCGTCGGCTCCGGCTTCGGCGGTTCGGTCACGGCCCTCCGCCTCACCGAGAAGGGCTACCGGGTCGGCGTCCTGGAGGCCGGACGCCGCTTCACCCGCGCGACCCTGCCGAAGAACTCCTGGGACCTGAAGAACTTCCTGTGGGCCCCCGCCCTCGGCCTCTACGGCATCCAGCGCATCCATCTGCTCGGCAACGTCATGGTGCTCGCGGGCGCCGGCGTCGGCGGTGGCTCCCTCAACTACGCCAACACCCTCTACGTACCGCCCAAGCCGTTCTTCGACGACCCGCAGTGGAAGGACATCACCGACTGGCAGGACGAGCTGCGGCCGTACTACGACCAGGCCCAGCGCATGCTCGGCGTCCGCCTCAACCCGACGATGACCCCCTCCGACGTGCACCTCAAGTCGGCCGCGCAGGCGATGGGCATCGGCGACACCTTCCACATGGCGCCCGTCGGGGTCTTCTTCGGGGACGGCGACGACGCCGACGGGACCTCGAAGGCGAAGCCCGGCGGCGAGGTCGCCGACCCGTACTTCGGCGGCGCGGGCCCGGCCCGGCGCGCCTGCACCGAGTGCGGCGAGTGCATGACCGGCTGCCGGCACGGCGCCAAGAACACCCTCAACGAGAACTACCTCCACCTCGCGGAGAAGGCCGGCGCGACCGTCCACCCCATGACCACCGTGGTCACCGTCACCGAGGACTCGCGGGGCGGCTTCGCGGTGAAGACCCTGCCCACCGACCAGCGCAGGAAGGGCAAGGGCCGGACCTTCACCGCCCGCCGGGTGGTCATCGCGGCCGGCACGTACGGCACCCAGACCCTGCTGCACCGGATGAAGGACAGCGGCCTGCTGCCCCGCCTCTCCGACCGGCTCGGCGAGCTCACCCGCACCAACTCCGAGGGCCTCGTCGGCGCCCAGACCACCGACCGCCGCTACCGCAAGCGGCACGGCGCCCAGAAGGCCGACTTCACCCGCGGCGTCGCCATCACCTCCTCGATCCACCCGGACGAGAACACCCACATCGAGCCGGTGCGGTACGGCAAGGGCTCCAACTCCATGGGCGGCCTCACCGTCCTCCAGGTGCCCTACGGCGCCCACCGGGTGCGCAACTGGTTCCTCAACCTGCTCAGGCACCCCACCCTCGCCGCCCGTTCGCTCTCCAACCGGCACTGGTCGGAGCGGACCATCATCGGCCTCGTCATGCAGTCCCTCGACAACTCCCTGACGACCTACCGCAAGCCCGGCGGCCTCGGAAAGGGCCTGCTCACCGCCCGCCAGGGCCACGGAGCGCCGAACCCGGTCCAGATCCCGGAGGCCACCCGGGCCGCCACCCTCCTCGCCGAGGAGATCAACGGCTTCGCCGGCTCCAACGTCGGCGAACTCATGGGCACCCCGCTCACCGCCCACTTCCTCGGCGGCTGCCCGATCGGCGCCGACGCCGAGTCCGGCGTCATCGACCCGTACCACCGGCTCTTCGGCCACCCCGGGATCTCCGTCGTCGACGGAGCGGCGGTCTCCGCCAACCTCGGCGTCAACCCGTCCCTGACGATCACGGCCCAGGCCGAGCGGGCCATGTCCTTCTGGCCGAACAAGGGCGAGGAGGACCCGCGCCCGCGCCAGGGCGAGGCGTACACACGGCTCTCGGCGGTCGAGCCGAAGTCCCCCGCGGTCCCGGCCGAGGCCTTCGGCGCCCTGCGGCTGCCGTTCCTCGGCATGCCGGCGGTCCCGCCGAAGAAGGCCTGACCCGGGGCACGAGCCCCGGACACCTCCTCCGGACACAGGAGAGGGCGCTGCACCCCCCTCCGAGTGCAGCGCCCTTCCAGTTCTTGGTGGTGCTGCATAGATGACCCGCGACCGGTGGGATTGGTTGTAGCGGTTGCACGGGATCTCTGTGTGACGCGCGTCACGCTGGAGATACGGGCATGCGGAAGGGCCCCGCGCTCGCGATTCCGGTCGCGGCACGGGGCCCTTGGGGTCGGCACCGGTGTCAGGGCAGCGGCGGTGCCGAGCGGGGCGGCGCCGGGGGGTTGCGCCGCGGGGGAGGGAGAGGGAGGGGGATCGGGGGACGGGGAGGATCGGGGGATCGGCCTGATGCGGCCGACCCCGGGCGTCCCCGGGATCGACCGCCCTTTCTGGGTGACCGGGCTGCTGTCCCCTGCTGTCCGGTCACAGGCGCTGGTGCGAGGTCCCACGACGTACCTGAGGTACGCCACACGCCCCAGCGAAGCCACGCGTGGTTTCTTACGGGCCCGCCCCTGGCTGGCACGGACACCCGGACCAACGAAGCCGGGCCGAGACCGGTCACGCGCCGTACGGGTGAGAGCGGGCCCGAACTCAGATGCGGTCGGTGACCCGACCTCCGGGCGGTGCCTTCGCCGTGGCCGCGGCGAAGGGCGAGTTCCGGGCGGTGGCCTCGGAGGCGGCCGCGGCAAAGGGCGAGTTCCGGGCGGTGGCCTCAGACGCGGCCGCGGCACAGCTCCAGCGTCGTCATGGCCAGCGCCGTACCGGGCTTGCCCAGCGCGTCCCTGTAGTGGGCGAGGACCTCCATCTCGCGGGCGAGGTTCACCCGGCGGCCGCCGGAGGAGATCCGGGCCTCCTGGATGACGGCGGAGACGGCCATCCGCTCCTGGATGAGACCGATGATCCGGTCGTCGAGCGCGTCGATGCGCTCACGGGCGTCACCGATCAGCGTCGCCGCCTCGTCGGTGCGGGCGCCGGTCTTCTCGGTCTGGGTCATGGCGGTCATGTCGGGGCTCCTCGTGTGTCGGATGCCCCGGGGCGACATCGCCCGGAGACAAGCAGAACGCCCCGGGCCTTGTCGGCCCGGGGCGCCTGGGAAGTCGCTTGTCAGTTGCTCAAGCAGCACGACCATGGCAGCCGGTGGGCCGGTTGCCATAGGTAAAGACGAAGGTCGTGAGCTTGCGCATGGCGACAGTATGGACCCCGCCGGCGGGCCCCGGCCAACCCGGGTTCGGATGGTGAGACGAAAAGTGCGACCGGCGCGCCGGTAGAATCGACAAATAGCACCCCCCTTCGGGGGACCCTCTCCTACCGCCGGAAGGCCGCCGTAGTGTCATCAGCGCCCCCCGCTGCCGCGCCCGACGTCTCCAACCCGGACGTAGTCCTCGTTGTCGACTTCGGGGCCCAGTACGCCCAGCTCATCGCCCGCCGCGTCCGTGAGGCCCGGGTCTACAGCGAGATCGTCCCGTCCACCATGCCGGTGGCCGAGATGCTGGCCAAGAACCCGAAGGCGATCATCCTCTCCGGCGGCCCGTCCTCCGTGTACGCCGAGGGCGCGCCCCGCCTCGACCGTGCGATCTTCGAGGCAGGCGTCCCCGTCTTCGGCATGTGCTACGGCTTCCAGCTGATGGCGACGACCCTCGGTGGCACCGTCGACAACACCGGCGCCCGCGAGTACGGCCGCACCGGCCTGCACGTCTCCAAGGCCGGTTCCACCCTCTTCGAGGGCACCCCGGTCGAGCAGTCGGTGTGGATGTCGCACGGCGACGCCTGCTCCGCCGCCCCCGAGGGCTTCACCGTCACCGCCTCCACGGACGTCGTGCCGGTCGCCGCCTTCGAGAACGACGCCAAGAAGCTGTACGGCGTCCAGTACCACCCCGAGGTCCTGCACTCCACGCACGGCCAGCAGATCCTGGAGCACTTCCTCTACCGCGGCGCCGGCATCGAGCCCAGCTGGACCACGGGCAACGTGATCGAGGAGCAGGTCGCGGCCATCCGCGCCCAGGTCGGCAACAAGCGCGCCGTCTGCGGCCTCTCCGGCGGCGTCGACTCCGCCGTGGCCGCCGCGCTCGTGCAGAAGGCCATCGGCTCGCAGCTCACCTGCGTCTACGTCGACCACGGCCTGATGCGCAAGGGCGAGACCGAGCAGGTCGAGAAGGACTTCGTCGCCTCCACCGGCGTCAACCTGAAGGTCGTCGACGCGCAGGAGCGCTTCCTGACCGCGCTCGCCGGCGTCTCCGACCCGGAGACCAAGCGGAAGATCATCGGCCGCGAGTTCATCCGCGTCTTCGAGCAGGCCCAGGCCGAGATCGTCGCCGAGTCGGCGGGCACCGGCGAGGACGTCGCCTTCCTCGTCCAGGGCACGCTCTACCCGGACATCGTCGAGTCCGGCGGCGGCACCGGCACCGCGAACATCAAGTCCCACCACAACGTGGGCGGCCTCCCCGAGGACCTGGAGTTCGAGCTCGTCGAGCCGCTGCGCCAGCTCTTCAAGGACGAGGTCCGCATGGTCGGCCAGGAGCTCGGCCTGCCCGAGGAGATCGTCCAGCGCCAGCCCTTCCCCGGCCCCGGCCTCGGCATCCGCATCGTCGGCGAGGTCACCAAGGAGCGCCTGGACCTGCTGCGCGAGGCCGACGCCATCGCCCGCGAGGAGCTCACCGCGGCCGGTCTCGACCGCGAGATCTGGCAGTGCCCGGTGGTCCTCCTCGCCGACGTCCGCTCCGTGGGCGTCCAGGGCGACGGCCGCACCTACGGTCACCCGATCGTGCTGCGCCCCGTCTCCTCCGAGGACGCCATGACGGCCGACTGGTCGCGCCTGCCGTACGACGTGCTGGCGAAGATCTCGACCCGCATCACCAACGAGGTCGCCGACGTGAACCGTGTCGTACTCGACGTCACGAGCAAGCCCCCGGGCACCATCGAGTGGGAGTAGTCGCTCCCGCAGGCGCCTGAAGCCGCCGTCCCGGCACGCCGGGGCGGCGGCTTCGTCGTGTTCGCGTCCGGACTCTGGTGACTTGCCCGGCCGGGCGTTACCTTCCGGCGCATGAGCGTGATACCGGACCCCGTACCCGTCGAACGGCTCCACTTCGCCATGCCGCCCGTCCACGCGACCGCCGAGGAGGAACGCACCCACCGCCGGCAGCGCCTCGCGGGCGCGCTCCGGCTCTTCGGGCGGCTCGGGTACGAGGAGGGCGTCTCGGGCCACATCACCGCCCGCGACCCCGAGTACCCCGACTGCTACTGGGTGAACCCGTTCGGGGCGCCGTTCGAGGAGCTGACGGCGAGCGACCTCATCCTGGTCAACGGCGACGGGCAGGTCCTCCGCGGCGGCCAGCACGTGAACCAGGCGGCGTTCACCGTCCACGCCGAGGTCCACCGCGCCCGGCCCGACGCCGTCGCCGTCGCCCACACCCACTCCGTCCACGGGCGCACGCTCGCCGCGCTCGGCGAACTCCTCGACCCGATCACCCAGGAGGCCTGCGCCTTCTACCAGGACCACGCCCTCTACGACGCCTACACGGGCGTCACCGTCGACGCCGAGGAAGGACGCCGGATCGCCGTCGCCCTCGGCCCGTTCAAGGCGATCGTGCTCCGCAACCACGGCGTGGTCACCGTCGGCGGCTCCGTCGACGCGGCGGCCTGGTGGTTCATCGCCCTGGAGCGCTGCGCCCGGATCCAGCTTGCCGCACGGGCGGCCGGCAAGCCGGTCCTGATCGACCACCGCGAGGCGGTCACCACCCGCGAACAGCTCGGCAGCGACCTCGTCGCCTGGATCAACTACCAGCCACTCTGGCGCAGGATCAGCCGAGCGGAGCCCGAACTCCTGTCGTAACACCATCGCTTCACCCTTCTGTACGTCAATGGGACGGCGTGGCAATCACTCTCCGGCGGGGCGCACGCGGCAGGCGCGAGAGCCGCCGGTGGGGCACAATTCCGTGGAATCAACGGTCGGTTGGCGCTACGGGACGCACCGGTACGTGCCGTGAAGTGAGCTCGGGAAGTGAGCACCGTGGCGGTTCAAGAGGCGAGACAGTACGGCGAGCACGCGACGGCCTGCGCCGGCTGCGCCCACTGCGGACAGACCGGCCACCGGCGCGCGGTCGCCGCGTTCCTCGCCCGGCGCGACGAACTCGCCGCCGGGCACGGTGTCCCCGCCGCCGTCGCCCACTCGCCGGTCGCCGCCCGCCAGTGGGTCTCCGACGAGCTCGCCCAGTCCGCCCGCGCGGTCGCCGTCCGCGGCCGCGAGGCCGGCCTCGCCTGGCTCGACCGGGTGCGGCGCGGTGGTCTCGTCGCGGTCTGGGGCGCCGTCCTCGCCCTCCTCCTCGGCCAGGCCCTCACCGCGATCGGGAACGGGTGGACCGGCGCCCGCACGGCCGGCCTCTGCACCGCCCTGGTCCTCGCCGCCCTGCTCAGCGCCGCCGCCCACGCGCACCGGGCGCGCGGCGGTCTCCTCGCCCCGCTGATCGGCGAGGACAACCGGCTCTCCACCACCCGCGCCGTCGCCGCCGCCTGGCTGCTGCTCCTCGGCTTCACCCTCCTCTTCCTGGCCTTCCGGTCGTCGGACGCGACCGCCTTCGGGCTGGCCCGCGGCGCGGGCCTGCTCACCGTCCTCGCGCTGGTGTCGGCCGTCACCGTCACCGCCCGTCTCGTCGTCTCCACGGGCATCGCCTCCCACCGCCTCCAGAAGGTGCGCGCCGACCGCCCGCGCGCCGCCGACCTGGTCTGCGACGACAGCGGCCGCGCGAGCCTCGCCGACGTCCAGTACCTCCTCGTCTCCGCCGCCGTCCTGGCCCTCGCCGCCGTCGGCCTCGCCCGCGACCCCGCCCGGCTGCCCGAGGTGCCCTGGTCCCTCGTCCTGCTCCTCGGCGTATCGGCGGCCTGGCACCTCGCCGCGAAGTACACCGAGGGCGTCCGCCCCACGATCCACTCCGTGGTCCGGTCCCGGGAGGCCGGCGACCTCGACGCCCCGATCCGCACGGGCGACGACATCGAGATCCGCGGCTGCGGATTCGTCCCGCCCGGTGCCGCCGCCCCCGACCCGCTGACCCGTCTGGTCGTGCGCATCGGTCCCGTCCACGCCCATGTGCCGCTGGTGCCCGTGCCCGGCGGCTTCGCCAACCCCACCGACACGGCCCTGACCGTCCCCCTCCCGGCGGACGTGGAACCGGGCCGGGTGGAGGTGTCGGTCGTGACGGCGGCGGGCGTGGAGACCAACCGGGTCACGATCGACGTGGTGGACTGACCGTCCGGCCCCCTTCCCGTGTCCCCGGAGCCGGCAGCGAGGAGAATCGATCCGCGAACAGCCGTACGGGACGTGGAGAGGTGACCGACGATGGCGGGACAAGGGGACCGGACGGACGACACGAGCGGTACGGGTGGAGCGGTCGGTGCGGGCGCCGGCGGCGGGCGCGCCGACGGCTGGAGGGCCGCCCTCGAGAAGCGGAAGGCGGTCGCCGCCCGCTACGCCCTCCTTCCGCTGCGGATCTTCCTCGGGGTCACGTTCGTCTACGCGGGGCTCGACAAGCTCACCGACCCCGGCTTCCTCGCCGACACCGGCAGCGGCTCCATCGGCGAGACGATGCGAGGGGTCCGCGACTCGTCCGCGATCCCCGCCCTCGTCGACCTCGCGCTCAAGAGCCCCGCCGGCTTCGGCTACGCGATCGCCTTCGGGGAGATCGCCGTCGGGATCGGGACCCTGATCGGCCTCTTCGCCCGCCTGGCGGCGCTCGGCGGCGCACTGATCTCGCTGAGCCTCTGGCTGACCGTGAGCTGGCAGGTGAACCCGTACTACCTCGGCAACGACCTCGCCTATCTGATGTCCTGGCTCCCGCTGGTGCTGGCCGGGGCCTCGGTGCTGTCGGTGGACCGCTTCCTCGCCGAGCGGCGCCGTATTCGATAGGCGACCCAGGTCACGAGGCCGGCCAGGCCCAGGCCGCCGCAGAGGACGGGGATCACCGCGTACCACGGCGTCGTCCAGGCGCCGGCGGCGTCACCCGCGTAGAGCGCGGCCAGGGCCAGGGCGGTGAGGCCGGCGAGCAGCCGGCCCGGACGGAACTCATGAAGCAGCACGGGTGACCTCCACCTGTCCGATGCCGACCTCGAGCGAGAGGTCCAGAGTGCCCGCCGGGGCGGTCCCGGCCGGCGGGTCGATCGTGCGGGTGACATCGCGGTCCGGGGAGATGTCGATGTCGTTGGCGGGCTCGCCGGGCAGCCGCAGGTCACCGAGGCCCACCTCGGCGTGCACCTTCACGACCGCGTCCTTGGGGACGATCACCTTGAGCTGCCCCGCGCCCACCTCGGCCGACGTCGAGACGGTCGAGCCGGCCGGGAGCGGGAGCCCCGACAGATCGAGGGTGCCGACGCCGGTGCCCACCTCGTAGCGGGGCTGTACGGCGGCGGCGGACGCCGGCTTCCACGTCTCGCGCATCCAGTCCGTCGAGATCTCGTGGGGCAGCGCCGTGGCCAGGGCGAGCAGGCCCGCCGCGATCACCGTCTGGAAGACCGTGCCGAACCCGGTCCGGCCGAGGAAGCTGCTGACGACGAGGCCCAGCCCGAACACCGCGAGGGCGGCGACCAGGCCGGTCTGCAGGCTCGTGCCCAGGGGATGGTCGTCCCAGGTGAGAGCGGTGCCGAGGACGGCCGCGACCATGGCGAGCAGGTACACCAGGCCGCCGATGGAACGCGGGCTCCGCCGGATCGACGGCTGCGGACGTCCCGGGGCGGGCGGCGGGGGACCCCACTGGCTGCCGGGCTTCGGCACCTCGCCGCCCACCCGGCCGTCCTGGTCGAGGACGCCGTGCGGGCCCCACAGGTAGCCCATGGCCACCTTGCCCGTGGAGCCGTCCTTGACGATCGGGTCCTTCCACCAGGAGGGGAACTCGACCATCGGCGGGGCCTTCGTCTCGGGCGGGGCCTCCGAGGCCACCAGGGCGGCGGCCGCCGACTCCAGCCGGCTCTCGGGCTCCGACACGGCCCCCGCCTGCCGGCGCCGCGACCAGACGGCGGCCGCGCTCACCACGAACCCCACCAGGAGCGCGGAGCCCAGCATCGTCCCGCTGTGCAGCATCGAAAGGAAGATCCCGCAGCCCACCAGGGCCATCAGGACGGCGGCCAGCGAAGCGCCGGAGACGCGGCCGGTCAGCAGCCTGCGCCCCTCGTTCTCGTCCTCGCCCGCGAGCGGGAGCAGCAGCCAGGCGAAGCCGTAGAAGATCAGTCCGATGCCGCCGGGCACCGCCAGCACGCCGACCGCGACGCGGAAGATCACCGGGTCGAGGTCGAAGTACCGGCCGAGGCCGCCGCAGACTCCGCCCACGACCTTGCTGCCGCGCGAGCGCTGCAGTGGCGGGGCGGGAACGGCCTCCGCCGGCGGCGGGGCCTCGTGCTGCGAAGGCATCGAACTCGTCATGCGTCCATGGTGACCGCCCGTGACGCCGAGCGGCACCGGGGCCGACCCTGGCCCGACCCTGATATTCGGCGCCTCCTCGCCCCCGAGGCGTTACCAGGGGCGATCTCAGGGCGGACCCTGATGTCCCGGCCGGGCCGAACGTGTGACGATCGGTGCATGTCCGCAGCCGCTCGTGTCACCGAGACCGACGAACCGCCCGTGCGCAGGCTCTACAGGAGCGCCGACGGGCGGTGGCTCGGCGGTGTCGCACGCGGCCTCGCGGGTCATCTCGGTCTGCCGGTCGTCTGGGTGCGGGTGATCTTCCTCGTTCTCTTCTTCATGGACGGCCTCGGTCTCGTGCTCTACGCAGCCTTCTGGATCGTCGTCCCGCTCGGTGTCGGCGGCCGGACCCACCCACGCCCCCTCTTCGAGACCACCGCGGACGGACGCCGAAGACTGCGCAAGCCGGACCGGGGACAGGTCCTCGCCCTGATCGCGCTCGCGATCGGCGGCGCGGTCCTCATCGGGAACATCAGCGTCGACAACGAGTCGGGGCGGTACATCTGGCCGGGGCTCCTCGTCTGCGGCGGTGTCGCCCTGGTCTGGCGCCAGGCGGACAACGCCCGCCGGGCCAGCTGGACGGAGGCGGGGCGTCGCCGCCGCGTCCTCCAGCTCGTCCGCGGCCTCGTCGGTGTCGCCCTGGTCGGCACGGGCCTCGCGGTCTTCGTCGTGGTGCGCGGCTCCGTCGCCCAGCTCGGCACGGCCCTCACCGCCGCCGTCGCGGTCCTCACCGGCATCGCCCTGCTCGCCGGCCCCTGGCTGGTGCGGATGTCGCAGGACCTCACGGAGGAGCGCACCATGCGCATCCGCGCCCAGGAGCGCGCCGAGGTCGCGGCCCACGTCCACGACTCCGTGCTGCACACCCTCACCCTGATCCAGCGGAACGCCGACGACGCCGGCGAGGTCCGCCGGCTCGCCCGCGCCCAGGAGAGGGAGTTGCGGAACTGGCTCTACAAGCCGGAGGGCACCGGCAAGGAAGAGGAACCGGAGACCCTCGCGGAGGCGGTGAAGAGGGCCGCTGCCGAGGTCGAGGACAAGCACGGCGTCCCGCTGGAGGTCGTCGTCGTCGGCGACTGCCCGCTCGACGAGGGACTGTCCGCGCAGATGCAGGCCGCACGCGAGGCGATGGTCAACGCCGCCAAGTACGGTGGCGAGGGCGGTGCCGTGCAGGTGTACGCCGAGGTGGAGGGCCGCACGGTCTTCGTCTCGGTGCGGGACCGGGGGCCGGGCTTCGATCTGGATTCCGTGCCCGAGGACCGGATGGGCGTACGAGAATCGATCATCGGCCGGATGCAGCGCTACGGCGGTTCGGCCCGGTTGCGGTCCGTTCCCGGCGAGGGCACCGAAGTGGAGCTTGAGATGGAGAGGGCGGACGGATGAGCGACGAGACGGGTGCGGCGACCGGAGCCGACGCGGGCGCGGCGGGCGAGGAGCGCCGGGTGCGGGTGGTGCTCGTCGACGACCACCGGATGTTCCGCACGGGCGTGCAGGCGGAGATCGGCAGGACCGACGTCACCGGCGTCGAGGTGGTGGGCGAGGCCGCCGACGTGGACCAGGCGGTCACCGTCATCACGGCGACCCGCCCCGAGGTCGTCCTCCTCGACGTGCACCTTCCCGGTGGCGGCGGTGTCGAGGTGCTGCGGCGGTGCGCGAGCCTGATGAGCGCGCCCGAGAACCCGGTCCGCTTCCTGGCGCTGTCCGTCTCGGACGCCGCCGAGGACGTGATCGGGGTGATCCGCGGCGGTGCGCGCGGCTACGTCACCAAGACGATCACCGGCACGGACCTGGTCGACTCGATCTTCCGCGTCCAGGAGGGCGACGCCGTCTTCTCGCCGCGCCTCGCCGGGTTCGTCCTGGACGCCTTCGCCTCCACGGACGCGCCCCCGGTGGACGAGGACATGGACCGGCTCACCCAGCGGGAGCGGGAGGTGCTGCGGCTGATCGCCCGCGGGTACGCGTACAAGGAGATCGCCAAGCAGCTCTACATCTCGGTGAAGACGGTCGAGTCGCACGTCTCGGCGGTCCTGCGGAAGCTCCAGCTGTCCAACCGGCACGAACTGACCCGCTGGGCCACCGCCCGCCGCCTGGTCTGAGCCGCCGCCCCGCACCGGCCGGGACTCCCGGTCATCCCACCCGGGTCGCTCCGGCGAAGGGCATCTCGTCGATGGGGGCGATCCGGATCGGGGCGCCGGGCCGGGGCGCGTGGATCATCTGGCCGCCGCCGATGTAGAGCCCGACGTGGCTGATGCCGGAGTAGAAGAAGACCAGGTCGCCGGGGGCGAGCTGGGAGCGGGAGACGCGCTGCCCGGCGTTGATCTGGGTGTACGTCGTGCGGGGGAGGGAGACGCCGGCCGCGCGCCAGGAGGCCTGGGTGAGGCCCGAGCAGTCGTACGCGGAGGGGCCCGTCGCACCCCAGACGTACGGCTTGCCGAGCTGGGCGCGGGCGAAGGCGATGGCCGCGGCGGCCCGGGCGTTCGGGGCGGTCACCGGGGCGCGGTCGCCGCCCGAGGAGCGGTCGGCCCGCACCGGGGTGGTGCCGGTCGACCCCGTCGAGCCCGATCCACCGGTTCCCGCCGAGGTGCCGGAGCCGTCCCGGCCGGCGGTGGCGGCCTCGTAGCGTGCCCGCTCCTCGGCGGTGAGCCGGGCGAGCAGGGTCCGTGCCTCGGTCAGCTTGCCGACCACGGCGGCCTTCTGCCGCCGCAGCTCGTCCTCGTGCCCGCGCAGCGCGGTGAGGCGTTCCGCGGACTCGCCGCGCAGCTGCCGGAGCGCGGCGAGCTCACGCCGTACGGCGCCGATGGCGACGGCCTGCCGGTCGCCGGCCTTCTCGGCGAGCGCGGCCCGCTCCAGGTACTCGTCGGGGTCGGAGGTGAGGGCGAGCTGCACCGCGGGGTCGAGTCCCCCGGAGCGGTACTGGGCGGTGGCCATGGCCCCGAGCCCGTCCCGGGCGGTGTTGAGCCGCTGGGTCCTGCGGGCGGCCTCGTCGCGCAGCCTGTCGAACGCGGTGCGGGCCTCGTCGGCCTTCTCCTTCGCCCCGTTGTACCGCTCCGTCGCGACCTCGGCCTCCTCGTACAGCCGGTCGACCTTGGCCTTGACCTGGGCGGTGGTGGGCCGGGGGTCCGCGTGCCCGGACCCCTCGAAGAGCGTCGCCGTCGCCGCGGAGGCGAGGGCGAGCGTGGCGGCGGTGCGGACCGCCTGACCACCGAGGGGGGATCGCCGGGACTTTCGGTGCGCTGCCACGAGGGCGGGTCACACTCCTCTGCCTGAGGGGGACGGTGCCCGCCGGGCCGGCGGCGGCCGCCACAGGGGAGACGACCGCCGCCGGATTTCTTCTCGGCGGGGGTGACCGACGACCGCCGGATCGCCGGCGGCGGTGGGGAGCCGGCCACCTGGTGGAGGACGCTAAACCTGGGGTCACGCCCCTGCGGCGAGTTGATCGGTATTGGCGTCAGTTGACGGTTCGGGGACCGGTCGCGCTCGCCCGGGGTGACGGGCCTGGGACCTTCCGGCGGACGACCGACCGAAGCGGCGAAGGGAGTGGACCGGGTCGGCGAGCGGTGCTAAGCCCCCGGCCGACGAGCGGTGCCAGGGCCCCGGTTAGGCTCCGCCCCATGGACGTACTCATCAATGTCTTCGTCGCCCTGCACATCATCGGTATCGCCTCGCTGCTCGGCGGGTTCCTCACCCAGATGAAGGCGATGGGCGCCGGTACGGCCCGGTTCAGCCCCGCGATGCTGCACGGCGCGCTGACCATGCTGGTCACCGGCGTCGCGCTGGTCGGCCTCAACCAGGCCGACGACCAGACCGTGAACAACCTCAAGGTCGGCATCAAGCTGGCGATCCTCGTCGTCGTCCTCGGCCTGGTCTACGTCAAGCGGGACGAGGAGAGGGTCGACAAGGGCCTCTTCGCCACCGTCGGCGGCCTGACCACGGCGAACATCTTCATCGCGACCCTCTGGGTGTGACCCGTTCCGCACCCGGGACGCCGAGGAGCCTCCCGAAGGCGGGCCCGGATGTCGGTGGGGCGTCCTAGACTCGTGAGGCGATGAGCAGCCTCTTTGACGACAGCTTCCTGGCAGGCCTCCAGAACCACTCCTCGGAGGAGCCCCCGCCCCACCCCGAGGACGACGTGCACGGCTCCCCGGCCGCGGAGGAGGTCCCGCACGACCTCTTCGGGGAGCACTTCGACGCGCCCCCGCCGCGGGACGCGCACTACCGCGACGGCGCCCCGCGCCCCGTCGTGGACCCCGCCGCCCTCCTGGAGGGGCTGAACGAGCAGCAGCGCGCCGCCGTCGTCCACACCGACACCCCGCTGCTCATCGTCGCCGGCGCCGGCTCCGGCAAGACCCGGGTGCTCACCCACCGCATCGCCCACCTCCTGGGCACGCGGCACGTCCACCCCGGCCAGATACTGGCGATCACCTTCACGAACAAGGCCGCCGGGGAGATGAAGGAGCGCGTCGAGCAGCTCGTCGGCCCGCGCGCCAACGCCATGTGGGTCATGACCTTCCACAGCGCGTGCGTCCGCATCCTGCGGCGCGAGTCGAAGCGGCTCGGCTTCACGTCCTCCTTCTCGATCTACGACGCCGCCGACTCGAAGCGGCTGATGTCCCTGGTCTGCCGCGACCTGGACCTCGATCCGAAGAAGTTCCCGCCGAAGTCGTTCAGCGCCAAGATCTCGAACCTCAAGAACGAGCTGATCGACGAGGAGTCCTTCGCCGACCAGGCCGTCGACGGCTTCGAGAAGACGCTCGCCGAGGCGTACCGGATGTACCAGGCGCGGCTGCGCGAGGCCAACGCCCTGGACTTCGACGACATCATCATGACGACGGTCCACCTGCTCCAGGCGTTCCCCGACGTCGCCGAGCACTACCGCCGCCGCTTCCGCCACGTGCTGGTCGACGAGTACCAGGACACCAACCACGCCCAGTACACCCTCGTCCGCGAGCTCGTCGGCACGGGCTACGAGGACCTCGGCCCCGCCGAGCTGTGCGTCGTCGGCGACGCCGACCAGTCGATCTACGCCTTCCGCGGCGCGACCATCCGCAACATCCTCCAGTTCGAGGAGGACTACCCGGACGCGACGACGATCCTCCTGGAGCAGAACTACCGCTCCACCCAGACGATCCTCTCCGCCGCCAACGCCGTCATCGAGCGCAACGAGTCCCGCCGCCCCAAGAACCTGTGGACGAACGCGGGCGCGGGCGCGCAGATCACCGGCTACGTCGCGGACACCGAGCACGACGAGGCCCAGTTCGTCGCCGACGAGATCGACCGGCTCACGGACACGGGCGACGCCAAGGCCGGCGACGTCGCCGTCTTCTACCGGACCAACGCCCAGTCCCGCGTCTTCGAAGAGATCTTCATCCGGGTCGGACTGCCCTACAAGGTCGTCGGCGGCGTGCGCTTCTACGAGCGCAAGGAGGTCCGGGACGTCCTCGCGTACCTCCGCGTCCTCGCCAACCCCGAGGACAACGTCCCGCTGCGCCGCATCCTCAACGTGCCCAAGCGGGGCATCGGCGAGCGGGCCGAGGCGATGATCGACGCCCTCTCGCTGCGCGAGAAGATCACCTTCCCGCAGGCCCTCAAGCGGGTCGACGAGGCGTACGGCATGGCCGCGCGCTCGGCGAACGCCGTCAAGCGCTTCAACGCGCTGATGGACGAGCTGCGCACCGTCGTCGAGTCCGGCGCCGGCCCGGCCGTCGTCCTGGAAGCCGTACTGGAGCGGACGGGGTATCTGGCGGAGCTCCAGGCCTCGACCGACCCGCAGGACGAGACCCGGATCGAGAACCTCCAGGAACTCGCCGCCGTGGCGTTGGAGTTCGAGCAGGAGCGCGGCGAGGAGCCCGCGACCCTCGCCGAGTTCCTGGAGAAGGTCGCCCTCGTCGCCGACTCCGACCAGATCCCGGACGAGGACGAGGAGGGCCGGGGCGTCATCACGCTGATGACGCTGCACACCGCCAAGGGCCTGGAGTTCCCGGTGGTGTTCCTCACCGGCATGGAGGACGGCGTCTTCCCGCACATGCGGGCCCTCGGGCAGGCGAAGGAGCTGGAGGAGGAGCGCCGCCTCGCGTACGTCGGCATCACGCGCGCGCGTGAGCGGCTCTACCTCACCCGCTCGTCGATGCGCAGCGCCTGGGGCCAGCCCTCGTACAACCCGGCCTCGCGGTTCCTGGAGGAGATCCCGCCCGCGTACCTGGAGTGGAAGCGGACCGGCCCGATGGCGAAGCCCGCCGGGCCCACCTCGGGGATCACGTCCTCGCTCTCGTCGTCCCGTTCGCGTTCCGGCCCCTCCGGGTTCGCCACGCGGCGCGCCGGGGAGAAGCCGGTGATCTCGCTCCAGGTCGGCGACCGGGTCACGCACGACCAGTTCGGGCTCGGCACGGTCATGACGGTGACCGGCGCGGGCGCCGACGCCCAGGCGACGATCGACTTCGGCGACGAGAAGCCGAAGCGGCTGCTGCTGCGGTACGCGCCGGTCGAGAAGCTGTAGTTCCCGCCGCCACGCGCACGCCTACGGGCCCCGGCTGCTGCCGGGGCCCGTACGCGTGAAGGGGGGAAGTTCAGCTGGTCGGGTCGAGACCGTGGCTGCGCAGCCAGGCCAGTGGGTCGATCGCGCGGGTGCCGTTCGGCCGGACCTCGAAGTGCAGGTGCGGGCCGGTGGAGTTGCCGGAGTCGCCCGAGTACGCGATGACGTCGCCGGCCTTCACGTGACCGGAGCGGATCTTGGCGCTGCTGAGGTGGCAGTACCAGGTCTCGGTGCCGTCCGGGGCGGTCACGATCACCATGTTGCCGTAGGCGCTGTTCAGCTGGGTGCGGACGGTGCCGTCCGTGGCGGCCATGACCGGGGTGCCCGTCATGACGGGGAAGTCGATGCCGGTGTGCACGGACATCCAGTTGATGCCGGACTGTCCGAAGCGCGCGCTGAGCCGGTGCAGCTTCACCGGCAGAGCGAACTTGGGGCGCAGCGCCTCCTTGCGGGCCGCTTCCTCCTCGCGCTTCTTCTTGTCGGCCTCCTGGCGGATCCGGAGGTCGATGCGCTCCTGGGTGCGGCTGGCGCGGTCGCCGAAGTCGCGGGCGTCCTCGCTGAGCGCGGCGAGCTGGGTGTCGAGCGCGTTGTTGGCGGCGACCTGCTTGACGGAGGCCGGGTCGGCCGCGGCGAGGGTGGTGGTGTCGTCCTTCTGTCCGCCCTCGGCGGCCCCGGTCAGCCCGCCGACCGAGGCCGCGGCGATGCCGGCGACTCCCATGACACAGGCGGACGGCACGGCGACGGTCAGCAGTGCGGACCGCTTGGCGGGGGTACGGCGACGGCCGCGGCTGCCTCCGGCGTTGCGGCGCACGGGGCGGCCGGCGAGCGGGGAGTCCGTACGGAGTTCGACGGCGGGGGCGTCGGTGGCCGGGAGGTTCTCGGCGTCCTCGGGTCCGTGGCGGTCCGCGAGTGCGTCGACGGCATCCAAGTCGGCATCGAAGTCGGCATCGAGGCCGGCGTCCGCGTCGGCGTCCGTGTCGAAGCCGGCGTCGAACTCGAAGTCGCCGTCTGGGGCGGCGTCGGTGTGGGGGGACGTGCCGTCCGCCTCGGCGCCGTACTCGAACGCGAACTCGGAGGTGTGCTCGGCGACGTGCTCGGTGTGCGGCGCGTCCATCGGGCTGTACTGCTGGGGGACGAGCGGCTCGGCCTCCGGGGCCGCGTGGTTCCACGCGGTCGCGTCGTAGCTGCCGGTGCCGTTGTCGGTCGCGAAGGCGGGTGCGGCCCACTGGCCGGTGGCGTCGTAGGACTCGTAGCCGTACGCGCCCTGGGCGGCGTAGGTGCCGGCGTGGACGGTCTCGTACTGGCCGGTCTGCTGGGCCTCGGTCCAGGCGGAGGCGTTCCACTGGCCGGTGGCGTCGTACTGGCCGCCGGTGTCGTAACCGGTCGTCGCGTACGCGCCGGTGGTGTCGTACTGGCCGGTGGTGTCGTACGAGCCGGTGGCGTCGTACGAGGTGACGCCGGTCCACTGTCCCGTGGTGTCCCACTGGCCGCTGGTGTCGTACTGGCCGGTGGTGTCGTACTGGCCCGTCGTGTCGTACTGCGGGGTGGTGGCGTACTGCCCCGTCGTGTCGTACTGCCCGGTCAGGTCGTACTGGCCGGTGGTGGCGTACGAACCGGTGGCGCCGCCGTACTGGCCGAGGTCCCACTGGCCGCTGTGGTCCGCCTGGCCCTCGGCGTAGGAGCCGAAGAGCGGGTCGGTGGAGAAGCTGCCGGTGGAGTGGGCGCCGTCACCGGCGTACCCGGCGTGGGGGTGCTGGTCGTTCACCAACGTCTCTCTCGCCTCGGCAGCAGGACCAGTCCGGGGCGGGCCCCTTGAGGGGTGTCCCGGGGGTAAGCAGTGGCGCGACTGTACCCGGCGGTACGCGCGGCGGACAATCTTCCCCGGGGTTTATGCCTGTAGGAAACGGGCAATCGGCCGTGTTTCGCCAGCTCGGGGACGGAGCTTTGGCCTTGTGTTCGAGGAACGTTCGAAGAACGGTGTGGCGTGGTCAGGCCACCGAGCTCGCGCCCGGCTCCTCCTCGCGCGCTCCCCGGGCCTGCGGCCCGCCGGCGTCGAGGGCCTCCAGGACCCCGGCCACCACCGTCGGGTGGACGGGCAGCGCGAGATGGCCGATCCCGCTGACCCGGACGTTGTGCACCAGGAGCTCGGGGTGGTCGAGCCGGGCGGTCTCCACCGGCACCATCACCCGGTCCAGATCGCTCCAGAAGCTCACGAACCGGGTCCGGCAGCCCGGCGCGGGACCGGCCAGCTCCCGCAGCACCTCCGAACCGGGGCGCATCTGCCGGACCAGCGGATGCGCGTCGGCGAGCGGGGCCACCGTGGTCCCGGAGTGCGGGGTGCCGAGCGTGACCAGGGTGCGGACCCGAGCGGCACCGCCGAGACGCTGCACGTAATAGCGGGCGACGAGCCCGCCCAGGCTGTGTCCGACGATGTCGACCTCCGCCTGGCCCGTACGGGCGGTGATCTCCTCCACCCGGCGGCCGAGCTCCTCGGCGGCGGCCCGCAGGTCGCAGGTGAGCGGAGAGTAGTTGAGCGACTCGACGCAGTCACGGCCGTGCCGGGTCAGGGCGCGGCGCAGCAGGACGAAGACGGAGCGGTTGTCGACGAAGCCGTGCAGGAGGACGACCGGACGGCGGCCCGCGAGCGGTGAGGCCGGGGGCGTGGCGGGGGTGAGCCGCTCGGCCACGACCCCGGAGGGGTAGAGGACGAGGTGGCCGGTGAGGACGGCGAGTTCCAGGGCGGTGGCCTTCATCAGGGCGGTGACCTTGGCGAGCTCCATGGCCGGCCTCCCGAACGGCGCGCGGGGCCGAACGGTACGCCGGTGCGCCGCACCCCCGCGCCGTACGGACGACGGCACGGAGGTGCGGCGACCTCGTCTCGGCTCCCTTTGCGACCGGGCCCCGCTTGCGGCTGGTGGGCCCAGGAGGAGGGCCCGAAAGCGGGGAACGGCGCAGAGCGAACATGTCCCACGTGTGATTTCCCCCTCCCCGGGCACCGCGAAACTGCCGGGTGCGGGATGCTGGAGATAACGTTCGTTCACCTCCCCGGCAATCAGCGCGGGGGTCGCATGTGGAGGCAGTGATGGGTGGAGCCGGTCCGATCCGCGTGGTGGTGGCCAAGCCGGGTCTCGACGGCCACGATCGTGGCGCGAAGGTGATCGCGCGGGCACTCCGCGACGCCGGTATGGAGGTCATCTACACCGGGCTGCACCAGACGCCCGAGCAGATCGTCGACACCGCTATCCAGGAGGACGCCGACGCGATCGGTCTGTCGATCCTCTCGGGTGCGCACAACACGCTCTTCGTGAAGGTCCTGGAGCTGCTCAAGGACCGCGACGCCCTGGACATCAAGGTCTTCGGCGGCGGCATCATCCCCGACGCCGACATCCCTCCGCTGAAGGAGAAGGGCGTGGCGGAGATCTTCACGCCGGGCGCGACGACGGCGTCCATCGTGGACTGGGTGAACGCGAACGTGCGCGTGGCCGCGTAGCCGCGCCACACCGTCCGTTCACACCGAGGGGCCCTTCCGTCACGGAAGGGCCCCTCGGCTTTCCGTACGTGCGCAGTCAACCTCCGTACGCCGCGACCACCCCCACGTGCTCCCCGGTGAGCTCGGCGCGCATCACGGCGCGCAGCCGGAGGGTGGACACCAGGCGCTGGAAGGCCTCGGACCAGTAGCCGCCGGCCCCGGGTGCGACGTCCTCCGCCTCGTCGGGAAGGGCGGTCAGGGACTCCAGCTGCCGTGCCGCGGCCGGGTCGAGGCAACGCTCCGCCAGGCCCATCACCCCGCTGAAGCTCCACGGGTAACTGCCCGCGTCCCGGGCGATGTCGAGGGCGTCGATCACCGCGGCGCCGAGTGGCTCCGACCAGGGGACGGCGCAGACGCCGAGCAGCTGGAACGCCTCCGACAGGCCGTGCGCGGCGACGAACGAGGCGACCCAGAGCGCCCGCTCCTCCGGGGCCAGCATCGACAGGAGCCGGCCGCGCTCGGCCAGTGACGCCGTCCCCGGGCCGGTCGCGGGCGGGGCCGCGGGGGAGCCGAGCAGGGCGCGCGACCAGGCCGCGTCCCGCTGCCGTACGGCGGCCCGGCACCAGGCCGCGTGCAGTTCGGCCTGCCAGTCGTCGGCGACCGGCAGGGCCACGATCTCCTCGGGGGTGCGTCCGCCGAACCTGGCCGGCCAGCAGGACAGCGGTGCCGCCTCGACCAGCTGGCCCAGCCACCAGGAACGCTCGCCGCGCCCCGCGGGCGGCGTCGCCACCAGGCCGTCCCGCTGCATCGCCGCGTCGCATTCGTGCGGAGCCTCGACGGCGATCGCGGGCGAAACCGCCGTCCGGTCGAGGC
Organism: Streptomyces sp. LMG1-1-1.1; assembly: GCF_040815545.1. NCBI lineage: Bacteria > Bacillati > Actinomycetota > Actinomycetes > Kitasatosporales > Streptomycetaceae > Streptomyces > Streptomyces sp. LMG1-1-1.1. The sequence continues at coordinate 25,899 of NZ_JBFPNH010000052.1, forward strand.
CGACGCAGGTGGCGGCCCGGCCGGCCATCCGGCCGGCGAGCGCGGAGGCGGGCAGGGCGGAGAGCAGCTCGGCGGCGGTCGCCCGGACGTTGCGGCTGCGGTCGGCGAGGGCCGCCTCGAGGAACTCCTCGTCCGCGTCGGAGAGTCCGGTCCGCAGCGAGTCGAGGAACATCAGCCGGTCCTCCGCCCGCTCGGCGGGCCAGGTCGACGCGAGGAGGGCGAGCCCGGCCGCCGGGTCGTCCTTCCGCACGGCGGAGAGCAGGGCCACCCGCTCGGCGAACAGGCCCTCGTCCCACAGGGCGCGGACCCCTTCCGTGTCCTCCGGGGACGGCAGTCCGCCGCCCGCGGCCGTGCCCCGCAGGGCGAACCTCCACTCGGGGTTGAGCCGGGCCAGCCACAGGCCGCGGGGCCCGGCGAGCCGCAGGGCCTGGGGCCGCAGATCGGTACGGGCCCGGGCCGCGTCGAGCAGGGCGGGCAGCGCGGCGGGCGGCGCCTTGTACCCGAGGTCGTTCGCCAGGGCGAGCCACTGGGGCAGCAGTTCGGCGAGGTCGGGGGCGGCGCCCCGCCGACCGGCGGGCGAGGGTGCGGCCCGTCCCGCGAGCAGCTGTTCCAGCCGGATCCCGGCGGCCACCGGAAGCGCCCTGCGGGAATCCCGCGGGGCCGGCTCCGGCGGCGCCGCGGCAGCCCCGGGCCGCAGCCCCGCCCTGCGTCGTACGGTGTGCAGCGCGGCCTCGTCGAGCAGTGCCCCCGGCAGGCTTCCCGCCGCCGTTCCCGCCAGTGCGGTGGGGGGCCGGCGATCCGTACCGAGCAGCGCCGAGGTGACGAGCTCCTCCCAGGCGCGGGCCGCGTCGTCGCCGGTGACCTCAGGTCGGCCCGCGCGGGGGGCGGAGCCGGTCGTGGTGGTGTCCATCGAGTTCCTCCGGGCGGGCGGTGTGCGGTGGCCGGGGGGCATGGGGGAGTGGGCGGTCCCGCCGGGGGGCATCGGAGTCCCGCCGGGGGTCATATGAGGGGGACGGTCTCGCCGGGGGCCTCCGGAGACCAGGCGGCGAGCGGGGTGAAGCCGCGGTGGCCGCACTCCCCGAAGACGGTCACGGGGGCGCCGCCGGACAGGGCGACCAGGCGCCAGAGGCCGGGGCGGGACTGGGCGGCGGAGGTCAGCGGGAGGGCCTCGCGGCCGTCCGCGTCGGCGAGCTGCCAGCCGTACTCCGCGCGCGCGGGCACGACGTCCCGCAGCGTCACGGGCCAGGAGTCCAGCCACGGGTCGTCGCGCAGCGCGCGGCCGTAGGCGTCGAGCGCCCCGCCGACCGGGCCGCCCGGCGGCGGTGCGGCGGGGGCGGCGACGGGGGCGAAGTGCTCGCCCGGCTCGGCCCGCAGCCGTCCGGAGCCCGGATACGGGGTCAGTTCGCCGTCGAGCACCACGCCGACGGGGAAGGCGAGCCGGGGTGCCCGGCCCGCCGCGCCGTACGAGAGCAGCAGGGCGGTGCGCCCGCTGGCCGCGCCGTACAGCCAGATCCGCCGGGTCGTCAGCCGGGCGTCCGAGGCGTCGTACTGGGCGAGGACGTGCCAGTGGTCGCGCACCGGGAAGCCGTCGGCGGGGACGGTGAGGCCGACCCGGGTCCGCACGGTCGTCGCGACGTCGGCGGGCAGCCGGTCGGCGGCGAGCCAGGCCCGGTCGAGGAGATGGGTGAGCGCGCACTCCTCAAGGAGGCGCACGGGCCAGCCGGGCGCGGAGCCCGGTATCGCCCCCAGCTCCCTGACCCGGCCCGCGAGGCCCGGCGCCTGGGCGTCGACCATGCGGGCGGCCGTCTCCTCCCACAGGCCGTACCCGCTCTGCTCGGCCGTGGCCAGGCCGCCGCGCAGCAGGTCGGCGAGCCGCTGCTCCAACTCCCGCGCGCCCGCGGTGATCCGGGCGGCCCTGCGCTCGGCCCTGCGGCGCGCGGCCTCGGGATCGGCGGGGGTGGCGGCCGGAGCGTCGGCACCGGCGGGCCGGGGTGCGGCGTCGGCGCGCTCGCGTCGCCCCGTGAGCCACTGTCCCGCCCAGTCGGGCGGGGCGGAGTCGTCGATCGCCGTGGGGTCCGAGGCCTGGAGCAGCAGCAGGCCCAGGGCGTGCTTGCAGGGGAACTTGCGGCTGGGGCAACTGCACGCGTACGCGGGGCCCGTGGTGTCGACGACCGTCCGGTACGGCGCGCCGCCACTGCCCTTGCACAGACCCCAGACGGCACCCTCGCCGCGGCCCGTGCCGGACCAGGGCCCGGCCGTGCCGAGCTTGCTCCCCGCTCTGCGCGAGGCGTCGTCAGGAGCCAGTGCCAGCACCTGTCCCGCCGTCCGGCGTACCCCCATGGCATTCATGTCACCGACGGTAGAGGCCGCCACTGACAACGCCTCCGGCCTGGGAGTTCGGCGGTGGGGACATCCCGGCGGACGGTCAGGACGAGCGACCTGACGACTCCTGCGAAGCGATTTGACTTTACCCTTCCTTTGCGATTCGCTGCGCTGACCGACCGTTCGTTCTGCACCACATTCCTGGGGGAACCCCGCCATGAATCGCACCGCCCGCACCGCCGTCTCGGCCCTCGCCGTCGCCGGCCTCGCCCTCGGCCTCGGCGCCTGCTCGGAGGCCGCGGAGAAGGCCGCCGACAAGGTCGACAAGTCCGTCGGCGAGACCTACGAGGTCACGTACGAGGTCAGCGGCAAGGGCGTCGAGTCGATCGACTACCACGCCGGGGACGGCACCGCGATGGCACCGCACGTCGAGTCGGAGAAGAAGCCCACCACGCCGTGGACGAAGACGGTGACGCTGAAGGGGATCATGCCGCCGGCCGTCATGCCGATCTCGCTCACCCCCGCCGACCTCACCTGCAAGGTGATCTACCAGGGCAAGGTCATCAAGGAGGCCAAGGGCGAGCAGGCCGTGGCCGGCGGCTGCGTCGCCGTCTCGCCCATCCTGGGCTGACCCTCCCTCAACTCCCCGACAGCGCCCCCTCGCCGCCCCTGACCAGCGGCGAAGGGGCGTTGTCAGTGGCATGGTGCACCGTGGATCGCACAGCAGGTCGAACGATCTGGAGGGGGATCCATGCCCGTGCCCGAAACCATGACGCAGCCCGGTTCCGGTGTCGAGACGGACACCGGACCGGGACGGCCGCAGACCACGGCCGAGGCCCTGCGCCCGCACGCCGAGCACGCCTTCGCCGGCGAACTCGCGGCGCTCGCCGCGGCCGACGACCGCCCCCGGCCCGCCCGCTGGCTCCTCTCGCCGTGGGCCGTCGCCACCTATCTCCTCGGCGGCACGCTCCCCGACGGGACCGTCGTCTCGCCCAAGTACGTGGGACCGCGCCGCATCGTCGAAGTCGCCGTCACCACCCTCGCCACCGACCGCGCGCTCCTCCTGCTCGGCGTCCCCGGCACCGCCAAGACCTGGGTCTCCGAGCACCTCGCCGCCGCCGTCAGCGGCGACTCCACCCTCCTCGTCCAGGGCACCGCCGGAACCCCCGAGGAAGCCGTCCGGTACGGCTGGAACTACGCCCGGCTCCTCGCCCACGGACCCGACCGCGACGCCCTCGTGCCGAGCCCCGTGATGCGGGCGATGGCGCAGGGCATGACCGCCCGCGTCGAAGAGCTCACCCGCATCCCCGCCGACGTCCAGGACTCGCTCATCACGATCCTGTCCGAGAAGACGCTGCCCATCCCCGAGCTGGGCCAGGAGGTGCAGGCCGTCCCCGGCTTCAACCTGATCGCCACCGCCAACGACCGCGACCGCGGCGTCAACGAACTCTCCAGCGCGCTCCGCCGCCGCTTCAACACGGTGGTGCTGCCGCTGCCCGCCACCCCCGAGGCCGAGGTCGACATCGTCACGCGCCGCGTCGAGCAGCTCGGACGCTCCCTGGAACTCCCGGCCCTGCCCGCGGGAGTCGACGAGATCCGCCGGGTCGTCACCGTCTTCCGCGAACTGCGGGACGGCGTCACCACCGACGGGCGGACGAAGGTCAAGTCCCCCTCGGGGACGCTCTCCACGGCCGAGGCCATCTCCGTCGTCACCGGCGGACTCGCCCTCGCCGCCCACTTCGGCGACGGCGTCCTGCGCCCCGCCGACATCGCCGCCGGCATCCTCGGCGCGGTCGTCCGCGACCCGGCGGCCGACCGGGTCGTCTGGCAGGAGTACCTGGAGACGGTCGTCAGGGAGAGAGACGGCTGGAAGGACTTCTACCGCGCCTGCCGCGAGGTGAGCGCATGACGGCCACCGCCACGCCGCCGGCCGAGACCCCGACGACCGGCACCGGCCGCGCCGCGCCGCCCCCGGCCGGGCCGGAACGGCGGCGCGAACGGCCGCTGCTCCTCGGGGTGCGGCACCACGGGCCCGGATCCGCCCGGGGAGTGCTCGCCGTACTGGAAGCCGAGAAGCCCGCCGTCGTACTCGTCGAGGGGCCCGCCGAGGCCGACGCCCTCGTCGCCCTGGCGGCGGAGGAGGACATGCGGCCCCCCGTCGCCCTGCTCGCGCACGCCGTGGACGACCCGGGACGGGCCGCGTTCTGGCCCATGGCGGAGTTCTCGCCCGAATGGGTCGCGATCCGCTGGGCGCTCGACCGCGGCGCCGCCGTCCGGTTCTTCGACCTGCCCGCCGCACACACCCTCGCCGCGGCCGCCGACCCCACCTGGGACGACAGCGAGGCCGCCGTCGCCGATGGCGGGCCGCGCACCGACCCCGTCGCCGAACTCGCCCGGGCCGCCGGGTACGAGGACGCCGAGCGCTGGTGGGAGGACGCCGTCGAGCTCCGCGGGGCCGACGACCCCACCGCCCCGTTCGAGGCGCTCGCCGAGGCGATGGGCGCCCTGCGCGAGACGTACGGCCACGGCGGCCACCCCCGTGACCTCGTCCGCGAGGCCCACATGCGGCTCCGGATGCGGGCCGCCCGCAAGGAGTTCGGCGACGACATCGCCGTCGTCTGCGGCGCCTGGCACGTCCCCGCCCTCGCCCGCAAGACCACCGTCGCCGCCGACCGGGCCCTCCTCAAGGGCCTGCCCAAGGTGCGGACCGAGACGACCTGGGTCCCCTGGACCCACCGCAGACTCGCCCGGCACTCCGGGTACGGCGCCGGCATCGAGGCCCCCGGCTGGTACGGACACCTCTTCGCCGCACCCGACCGGCCGATCGAGCGCTGGATGACCAAGGTCGCCGGACTCCTCAGGGCCGAGGACCACCCGGTCTCCACCGCCCACGTCATCGAGGCCGTCCGGCTCGCCGAGACCCTCGCCGTCCTCCGCGGCCGGCCGCTCCCCGGCCTCGACGAGACCACCGACGCCGTCCGCGCCGTCCTGTGCGAGGGCTCCGACGTGCCGCTCGACCTCGTCAGGGACCGCCTCGTCGTCGGCGACGTCCTCGGCGAGGTCCCGGCCGGCGCCCCCGCCGTCCCCCTCCAGCGGGACCTGAGCCGCCGCCAGCGCACCCTGCGCCTCAAGCCCGAGGCGCAGGAGCGCGAGCTCGAACTCGACCTGCGCAAGGAGACGGACGGCGACCGCAGCCGACTGCTGCACCGGCTGCGGCTCCTCGGCGTCGGCTGGGGCGAACCGGCCGCCGGACGAGCCGGCACCGGCACCTTCCGCGAGACCTGGCGGCTCCGCTGGGAACCCGAGCTGCACGTCCAGGTCGCCGAGGCCGGCGTCTGGGGCACCACCGTCGAGGCCGCCGCCACCGCCAAGGCCGAGGCCCGAGCCCAGTCGGCGACCGCCCTCGCCGACATCACCGCCCTCGCCGAACACTGCCTCCTCGCCGGACTCACCGACGCGCTCCCTGTCGTGATGCGCGCAGTCGCCGACCGCGCGGCCCTCGACACCGACGTCGCCCACCTCGCCCAGGCCCTCCCGGCCCTCGCCCGCTCCCTCCGCTACGGCGACGTCCGCGGCACCGGCACGGCCGCCCTCGCCGAAGTCGCCGCGGGCCTCGCCGAACGCATCTGCGTCGGCCTGCCCCCGGCCTGCGCCGACCTCGACACCGACGCCGCCACCCAGATGCGGGACCGCCTCGACGCCGTCCACACCGCGATCGGCCTCCTCCCCGACCACCCCACCCCACCCACCGACCCGCACCCGCCGCCGGAGCCGACCGGGGGACCCGAGCCGACGGGCGGACCCGGCGGACCCGGACGCACCAGCAGCACCGGCGGACCAGCGGGTGCCGTGCCGTCGGGCGTGTCCTCCGGTGGCGGGCTCGGCGATCGTTGGGCCGGGACGTTGCGCCGGCTTGCCGAGCGGGACCGGATACCCGGGGTGCTGCGGGGCAGGGCGGCGCGGATCCTCCTGGACGAGGGGAGGCTCGGCGGCGAAGAGGCAGCGCCGCTCATGAGCCGCGCGCTCTCGCCGGGCACTCCGCCGCCCGACGCCGCGGCGTGGATCGACGGCTTCGTCGGCGGGGCGTCCGGCGGCGGGTTGCTCCTCGTCCACGACGAGCGGCTCCTCGGCCTGGTCGACGCCTGGCTCACCTCCGTACCTGCCGGGGCGTTCACCGACGTGCTGCCGCTGCTGCGCCGCACGTTCTCCGGATACGAGCCGGGTGTCCGCCGGACCCTCGGCGAGCTGGTCGCCCGGGGCCCGCGCTCCGCGCCGGGAGACCGCCCGGCGCCCGGCGACACCCCCGGCTTCGCCACCGGCCTCGACCGCGCGCGGGCCGATGCCGTCCTGCCCCTCCTTCACCTCGTCCTCGGCACGGAGGCCCGCACATGACCACCGCCAGGAGCACCGCCGCGCCCGCCGCTGCCGAGCCCATCGCCACCGCGCCCGCCACCGCTGCCGTGCTCACCGCTGCCGCGCCCGCGGCCGCCGTGTCCGCCGCCGTCGCGCCCGCGGCCGCCGTGTCCGCCGCCGTCGCGCCCACTGCCGCCGCGCCCGCCACCGTCCTGCCCGCCTCCGCCGGAACGGCCGTACCCACCGGGACGGACCCCGCCCCCGACGACGAGCGGCTCCGCCGCTGGCGGCTGGTCCTGGGCGGTGGGGAGGCCGAGGGGACCGGCCGGGCGCTGGCCGGGGACGACGCGGCGATGGACGGCGCGCTCACCGCGCTCTACGACAGGGCGGGGCGAAGCGGTGACCGCGGGGGAAGGGACCGCTCGGCGGGGCTGGGTGCCTCGGCGCCCTCCGTCGCCCGCTGGCTCGGGGACATCCGTACGTACTTCCCCAGCTCGGTCGTCCAGGTGATGCAGCGCGACGCGATCGAACGGCTCGGCCTGGCCACCCTCCTCCTGGAGCCGGAGATGCTGGAGGCCGTGGAGGCGGACGTGCACCTCGTCGGCACGCTGCTGTCGCTGAACAAGGCGATGCCGGAGACGACCAGGGAGACCGCGCGGGCCGTGGTGCGCAAGGTCGTCGAGGACCTGGAGAAGCGCCTGGCCACCCGCACGCGGGCCGCGCTCACCGGTGCCCTCGACCGGTCCGCCCGGATCAGCCGCCCCCGCCACCGGGACATCGACTGGGACCGCACGATCCGCGCCAACCTCGGGAACTACCTGCCCGAGCACCGCACGGTCGTCCCCGAGCGGCTGATCGGCCACGGCCGCGCGTCGCGGGCGGTGAAGAAGGAGGTGGTGCTCTGCATCGACCAGTCCGGCTCGATGGCCGCCTCCGTCGTCCACGCGTCCGTCTTCGGCGCGGTCCTCGCCTCGATGCGGTCGCTCGCGACCCGGCTCGTCGTCTTCGACACGGCCGTCGTCGATCTCACCGACCGGCTCGACGACCCGGTCGACGTCCTCTTCGGCACCCAGCTCGGCGGCGGCACCGACATCAACCGCGCGCTCGCGTACTGCCAGTCCCGGATCACCCGGCCCGCCGACACCGTGGTGGTCCTCGTCAGCGACCTGTACGAGGGGGGCATCCGCGACGAGATGCTGAAGCGGGTCGCGGCGATGAAGGCCTCCGGCGTCCAGTTCGTGGCGCTGCTCGCGCTCTCCGACGAGGGGGCGCCCGCCTACGACCGCGAGCACGCGGCGGCGCTCGCCGCGCTCGGCGCCCCGGCCTTCGCCTGCACCCCCGACCTGTTCCCGGAGATCATGGCGGCGGCCCTGGAGAAGCGCCCCCTACCGATCCCCACGACCTGACCCGAGCCCCGCCGGGCCCAGCGCCCGAGCCCCGCCGGGCCCAGCGCCCGAGAGCCGGGCCCCGCCCAGGGCCCCGCCGGCCCCCCGCCCGCCCCCGCCCCGCTCACGATCCGGTGCGGAATCCGTGGTCGTGGGACGTGCGGGCGGGTGCGGATTCCGCAGGCTCGGAACCACCCGCACGGGTGTGTGCGGGGGGACTGAGTCCCATATCACATGTGGGTCCGGGAGGCCCTCACTTCGGTTCCGGGCGCGTCGTGAGGGGCCGGGAGACCAGGCCCCGCCTGCCGTGAGCGCGGTGGGTGGGTGCTTCCCGACCCCTACGGACCGCCCCTCGACCCCTACAATCTGTGACCCGTATCACCGCTCCGTTGTGACCTGCGATTTAGGGACCCACGGCGCTCGGGGATAACCTGCGAGACGGACATGCCGCGTCCACGGACTCCGTGCACGCCTCCCTTGTGACAGCGCAGTCACGTTGCCCTTCGCGGCACGCCCACGCAGACAACGAACCGCGATCATCAGAAAAGGGACGGACGCGCGTGGACCTGTTCGAGTATCAGGCGAGGGACCTCTTCGCCAAGCACGGTGTACCGGTGCTGGCCGGTGAAGTCATCGACACGCCTGAGGCGGCGCGCGAGGCCACCGAGCGTCTTGGCGGCAAGTCGGTCGTCAAGGCGCAGGTGAAGGTCGGCGGCCGCGGCAAGGCCGGCGGCGTGAAGCTGGCCGCCGACGCGGACGAGGCCGTCGCCCGCGCGACGGACATCCTCGGGATGGACATCAAGGGCCACACGGTCCACAAGGTGATGATCGCCGAGCTGTCCCCGGAGATCGAGGCGGAGTACTACGTCTCGTACCTCCTCGACCGCACCAACCGCACCTTCCTGGCCATGGCCTCGGTGCAGGGCGGCATGGACATTGAGGAGGTCGCGGAGAAGACCCCCGAGGCCCTCGCGAAGGTCCCGGTCAACGCCGTCGACGGCGTGGACATCGAGAAGGCCCGCGAGATCGTCGCCCTGGCGAAGTTCCCGGCCGACGTGGCCGAGGGCGTCGCCGAGGCCATGGTCACCCTGTGGGACACCTTCGTCGCCGAGGACGCGCTCCTCGTCGAGGTCAACCCGCTGGTGAAGACCAAGGACGGCCGCATCCTGGCCCTCGACGGCAAGGTGTCTCTCGACGAGAACGCCGACTTCCGTCAGCCCGAGCACGAGGCGCTCGAGGACAAGGCCGCAGCCAACCCGCTCGAGGCTGCCGCCAAGGCCAAGAACCTCAACTACGTCAAGCTCGACGGCGAGGTCGGCATCATCGGTAACGGTGCCGGTCTGGTCATGTCGACCCTGGACGTCGTCGCGTACGCCGGTGAGAACCACGGTGGCGTGAAGCCGGCCAACTTCCTCGACATCGGCGGCGGCGCCTCCGCCGAGGTCATGGCGAACGGCCTGGAGATCATCCTGGGCGACCCGGACGTCAAGTCCGTGTTCGTCAACGTCTTCGGTGGCATCACCGCCTGTGACGAGGTCGCCAACGGCATCGTCCAGGCCCTGGAGCTCCTCGCCTCGAAGGGCGAAGAGGTCACCAAGCCGCTGGTCGTGCGCCTCGACGGCAACAACGCGGAGCTGGGTCGCAAGATCCTGTCGGACGCGAACCACCCGCTCGTGCAGCGCGTGGACACCATGGACGGCGCGGCCGACAAGGCCGCCGAGCTCGCGGCTGCGAAGTAAGGGACGAGGTCAGAACACCATGGCTATCTTCCTGACCAAGGACAGCAAGGTCATCGTCCAGGGCATGACCGGTGCCACGGGCATGAAGCACACCAAGCTCATGCTGGGTGACGGCACCAACATCGTCGGTGGCGTGAACCCGCGCAAGGCCGGCACGACCGTCGACTTCGACGGCACCGAGGTCCCGGTCTTCGGCTCCGTCGCCGAGGCGATGGAGAAGACGGGCGCCGACGTCTCCGTCCTCTTCGTCCCGCCGGCCTTCGCCAAGGCCGCCGTGGTCGAGGCGATCGACGCCGAGATCCCGCTGGCCGTCGTGATCACCGAGGGCATCGCCGTCCACGACTCCGCCGCCTTCTGGGCGTACGCGCAGGCGAAGGGCAACAAGACCCGGATCATCGGCCCGAACTGCCCCGGTCTCATCACCCCGGGCCAGTCCAACGCCGGCATCATCCCGGGCGACATCACGAAGCCGGGCCGCATCGGCCTGGTCTCGAAGTCCGGCACGCTGACGTACCAGATGATGTACGAGCTCCGTGACATCGGCTTCTCGTCCGCCGTCGGCATCGGTGGCGACCCGGTCATCGGCACCACGCACATCGACGCCCTCGCGGCGTTCGAGGCCGACCCCGACACCGACCTGATCGTCATGATCGGCGAGATCGGCGGCGACGCCGAGGAGCGTGCGGCGGACTTCATCGCGAAGAACGTCACCAAGCCGGTCGTCGGCTACGTCGCGGGCTTCACCGCGCCCGAGGGCAAGACCATGGGCCACGCCGGCGCCATCGTCTCCGGCTCCTCCGGCACCGCCCAGGCGAAGAAGGAGGCCCTTGAGGCCGCGGGCGTCAAGGTCGGCAAGACGCCGACCGAGACGGCCAAGCTGGCGCGCGCGATCCTCGCGGGCTGACACCAGCGGTAGCTGTACGAGAGGGCCCCGCCCCCGCCCGGTCACCCGGGCGAGGGCGGGGCCCTCTCGCGTATGGCGGCGGCTCTACTCGGCCGCCGGGACCAGGCGCTCGGGGCCCGGGTGGGGCTCGGAGCGCAGCTGGTCGCGGAGCTCCAGGTCCTCCGGGCGGAGCTTCTGGGGGCCACCGCGCACCGGCACCCCGTTGACGGTCTCGCCGGGGGCGTTGACCGGGATGTAGCGGGTCGGCGCGGTCGCCGCCGCGAAGCCGGTGACGCCGATGAGGACCGCCGTCACCCCGAGCACGGCCCGCGTCCAGGCGCGGCCGCGCCGCTCGCTCCCCGACCGGACGGTGCGGGCCGCCGGCAGGGTCGCCGTGGGCGCCTCCGCGACCAGCCCGCTCAGCCGCCGGTGCAGCGCCTCGGGTTCGGCGAGCTCGGGGATCCGCTGCCCGAGGACGGTGCGGGCGTGCAGCAGCCGGTTGGCGGCGGCGGGGGTGCTCGCCTCGGTCTCGGCCGCCGTCTCGGGCAGGTCGAGGCCGAGTCCGTCGTAGAGCAGGAGGGTGCGGCGGTACGGCGGCGGCAGTTCGAGGAGCGCGTCGAGCAGTGCCCGCCGGCTCGCCTCGGTCGGCGGGGCGTCGGGGTGCTTGTGGGCGCGGCGGAGCCGGTGCCACGGGGAGAGGGCGTACTCGTACGCCGCCGCGCGCACCCAGCCCACCGGGTCGGCGTCGACGGCGACCTCGGGCCAGTGGTCCCAGGCGTGGTGGAAGGCGTGCTCGACGGCCTCGCGGGACAGCCGGCGGCGCCCGGTGAGCAGGTACGTCTGGTGGACGAGGCCGGGTGCGGCGTGCGCGTAGAGCGCGTCGAAGGCCTGCTCGGGGGTGAGGCCCGGCACGACGGGGGCCGCAAGGGCCGTCGCGGCCCCGGTCTCCACGGCCCCGGTCTCCGCGGCCCCGGTCTCCGGCGCCGCCACCGCCGGTTTCAGGCGCTCCTGCGGCCTCGGATCGGCTCTGCGGGCGAAACCGGGGGCGATGGCCGGCGCGGGGGAGGGGGCCTTCGGCGGCTTGGCGGCCCGCTTCACGGCGGCCTTCGGCCGGACGTTGGCGGACGACGTGCCGGGGGTGATCGGTGGGACGAACGGCGTCGGGGCGGGTGCCGAGGTGCCGGACGACGTGGGGGTGGTCGCCGCGATGTCGGACGACGTCGGGGCGCATGCCGGGGTGCCGGGCGCCTCCGGGGGGAGCGCGGACCCGGTCGGGGCGGTCGGTGCGGCGGTCGGACGCTCGGGCGCGGGGGGCGCGCCGGTCTCGTCGTACGCGCCGAGCAGCTTCGCGTACGCCTCGCGCTTACGGCCCCGGGGCGCCGAGCGCCCGGTCTCCCAGGCCTTGATGGTGGCCTTCGTGACGCCCATGGCCTCGGCGACCTGCTCCTCGGTGAGGGCGAGTGCCTCGCGCAACCTGCGCCGCTCCTTCGGGGTCGGCAGGGTGACGGAGGGGGCGGAATCCGCAGTGCTCCGGCTCATCGGTGTCGACCTCCCGCAGCGCTTCTCTGGGCGGAAAAGTACATAAACGTATCTTGGGCGACACAACGGAACTTTGCCTGTTACGTCACGAAAGCGCGTGTCGTTGGCAGCATGACCCCGTGACCCATGTGACCGAGCACCCCCTGGTCCAGGGCGGCCGTTCCGCCGCGCTCGCCACCGCCTGCGTCCGCGGCGGGGTCGCCGCGGGGCTCGGCCTCGGCGGGCTCGCGGTCCTGGTGATCGCCGCCTGGATCAGCTCCCCGTACCCCGACAGCGGCCCCGGCGGGGCGCTGCACCTGGCCGCCGGGCTCTGGCTGCTCGCCCACGGCGTGGACCTGGCCCGCACGGACACCCTGTCCGGCCTCCCCGCACCCCTCGGCGTCGTCCCGCTGCTCCTGGTCGCCCTGCCCGTCTGGCTCGTCCACCGGGCCGCCCGCGACACCCTCGACGCGGGGGAGGGCGGCGGCCGTCCGCGCCCCTCCGCGGGGGGCGCGGTGGTGGCGGTCGCCGGGGGATACCTGCTGGTCGCGGCCGTGATCGTGGTCTACAGCGAGAGCGGCCCGCTGCCCGCCGACCTGATCACCGCCGGGCTCTGGCTGCCCGCCGTCGTCGTGGGCGCGGCGGGGGCCGGGGTCTGGACGGCGCTCGGCCGTCCCCTCCCCGGGCAGCGGCAGGCGGCGGCCGCCCTGCGCGCGGCCGGGCTGGGACTCGTCACCCTGCTGGGCGGCGGCGCGGTGGCCGCGGCGGTCTCGCTGGCCTGGCACGCGGGCGAAGCCCAGGCCGTCTTCACGGGCCTCGCGGGGGAGTGGTCCGGCCGGGTGACGGTGCTGCTGCTCGTCCTGGCCCTGCTGCCGAATACGGCCGTATGGGGGGCCTCGTACGGGCTCGGGCCCGGTTTCACCCTCGGTACGGGCGCGCTCGCGACCCCGCTCGGCCTCACCGGCGACCCGGCCGTGCCGCCCTTCCCGCTGCTGGCCGCGCTGCCGTCCGACGGGCGCGGGAGCTGGGTCCACTGGCTGACCGTCGCGGTCCCGCTGGCCGCCGCCGTGGTCCAGGGCCGTCGCGTGGGCCGCGCGGCACGGACCTGGGCGGCCCGGGAGGCCGCCCTGACGGCCCTCGGCGCGGCCTGGGGGTGCGGGGCGGCCGTCGCCGTCCTCGCG
>NZ_JBFPNH010000053.1:0-39254 GCF_040815545.1 Streptomyces sp. LMG1-1-1.1
CCCTGGAGCAGGACATCCGGACCTGGATCGCCGCCTGGAACACCGAACCCAGGCCCTACATCTGGACCAAGACCGCGAACGAGATCCTCGAACGCCTCGCCTCATATCTGAATAGAATTCCTGACTCGGAAGACTAGGGCGTGTGTCGGAAATCGAGCCTGCCGAGGTGGAAATCCTGGTGTGTGACTAGAGTCAGAGGCATGGCAACACCAGTGCTCCAAGCAGTTGAGGCGAACGGGACGACCTGGGACGACCCCTCTGAGGAACAGCTGCATGACCTGCTGGCTGACATGAGTCTCGGATCGCGATTTGTCGTCGTGCGGCGGCTTGATCTGGAGCCTGCAGATCAGCATTTCATGCAGGTCTATCTCAATGACGACCTGAGCTACCAGGTGGAATATCGCGAGGGAGGGCTGGACAAGCACTTCCAGGCATGGGTACCCCGCACGCACGAAGTCTTCGCAGTGGAACCTGTGGCTGAGGTGCTCCAGGGCTGGGCCTGCGGGCGACCTGGCTGGCGTGACTCTCTTTCTTGGGTTCCGTGGTCACCTGCAGAGTCATGCGCCCGACACCACCCCCTCACAGCCATTCGTTGATAGCTGCGATCAGCACGGTCGCTTCGTAGCGGACGGCTAGCTTGTCGTACCTCGTGGCCACTGCTCGGTGCCTTTTGAGGCGGTTGATGCCGCACTCGCGGCGTGCCTGGCCTTGTAGTCCTCCGGGTCGAACTTCGGTGGGCGGCCGCCACGGAAGCCGCGGCTCTTACGGTTGCGCACCTGGTCGGCCTTGTCCGGGATGGTGCAGCGGATCCCGCGGCGACGCAGGTAGGTCCGGTTCCGACGGGAGGCGTACGCCTTGTCGGCCCGCACCCGATCGGGACAAACACGTGGCCGGCCCGGCCCGATGCGGGGCACGCGGACCTTCTCCAGCACCGGCTCGAACTGCGGTGAGTCTCCACGCTGTCCTGCCGTCACCACGATCGACATGGGTTTCTGACCCTGCTCGACGGCCAGGTGGAGCTTGGTGGTGAACCCGCCGCGTGAACGTCCCAGCCCGTGATCACCGGGCTCGGTGAAGACACCACCCGGTGGCTCCTTCTGCTGGTCACCCCGCGTCCGGGCGCCGGCCGCGTGCTGGTGGGCGCGGCAGACCGTGGAGTCGACGTTCAGGTCCCAGACGATCGCGCCCTTCGCGTCGGCCAGGGACTGGAATCGGGTGAGGATCCGGTGCCAGGTGCCGTTCCGTTGCCATCGGCGGAACAGGTCGTAGATCCGGCCCCACGGCCCGTACTCGACGGGTACGTCCCGCCACGAAACACCGGTCCGGACCCGGAACCGTATGCCGTCGACGAGCCGCCGCCGAGGCCAGACGGGTGGCCGCCCCGACCTGGCACCCTTCGGCAACAGCGGCTCCAGCGCCGCCCACTGCTCGTCCGTGAGATCTCCCCGCGCCATGAACCGTGATCATTCACGTATCAAGATCTACTTTCGACACGAGGCCTAAAGCGTGTTGCTCAGCCCTCAACACCCCACGCATACAGGTGAAATGCCCGAATCAGAGCCTTCCGCAACACGCTTTAGTGCGCTGCCCGCTCCCGCAGCGTCTCCTGCCAGGCCGGCGCCGCTTCCTCGGTGTCCGGTGGTGCGAGGCGGCCGCCGCGGGCGAAGAAGTCGGCGAGGGGGAGGATCGCCGCGCCGACCGTGACGGCGTCCGGACCGAGGGTGCCCAGGCCGATCCGTACGCGGGAAGCGGGGAAGGTGAGGGCGTACTCCTTGGCGTATCCCTTGACGGTGTCCAGGAAGCGGGTGCCGAGCTGGAGGCCGGCCCAGCCGCCGACCAGGATGCGTTCGGGCTGGAAGAGGTTGATGAGGTCGGCGAAGCCGGCGCCGAGGTATTCGGCGGTCTCCTCCAGGACGGCCAGCGCGGTGGCGTCGGCCTGCGCGCCGGGGTCGGCCGGGTAGGCGGCGGCGAGCATGGCGGTGAGGGCGGTCTCCTCGTCCGCGCCGGCCGGGGGCTTGCCGCCGGCCTCGCGCCACCGCTCCAGCAGTGCCTCCGCGCCCGCGTACGCCTCCAGGCAGCCCTGGGCGCCGCAGCGGCACCGCCGGCCCCTGACCCGTACCGTGAGGTGCCCCCACTCCACGGCGCGGCCGGGTCGCAGGTCGTCCGAGACGACGGAGGCGCCGACGCCCGAGCCGAAGAGCACGACCACGGCGTTGCGGACGCCCCGCCCGGCGCCGAACCACATCTCGGCCTGTCCCAGGGTCTTGGCGCCGTTGTCGATGACGTACGGCACCGAGGACGGCAGGGGTACGGCCTCGCGCAGGAGGCGTTCCAGCGGGACGGCGTCCCAGCCGATGGTCTGGCCGTGCACGACGGCGGGGCCTTGGTCGCGGACGACGATGCCGGGGACGCCGACGCCCACGCCGAGCAGCCGCTCGGGGTCGATGCCGGCCTGCCTGACGACCTCCTCCACGCCGTCGCGGACGTGGCCGACGACGACGCCGACCTCGTACCGGTCGACCCGGCGGGGGCCCTCCGGGTCCAACGGCCTCTCGACGCGGGCGAGTTCGGTGAGCGCCATGTCGAACAGCTCGACGCGGACGCGGGTCTCGCCGACGTCCACGCCGATCATGTAGGCGCTCGCCCGGCGGATGCGGAGGAGGGTGCGCGGGCGGCCGCCGGCCGAGTCGACGCTGCCGGCCTCCTCCACGAGGCCGTCCGCGACGAGTTCGGCGACGACGTTGCTGACGGAACCCGAGCTCAGTCCGGTCGCGGGGCCCAGCGAGAAGCGGCTCATCGGCCCGTCGAAATACAACCGTTGCAGTACCGCGGTGCGGTTCTCCCGCCGCAGGTCACGCACGGTCCGGCCGCTGCGTACGCTCACCGAGCACCCTCTTCCCTTGGATCGGATTCGCAACATACCCCTGGCGGACCTCTTGACGCCACCTTCGCTTGAGGTTTAACTCACATCCTAAATTAAGTCGGGAGAGGGCTTCGGAGGTTGAACGCGGGACGTCGCGCTCCCTCCTCCCCGACTGCCCACGACCCCTAGAAAGGCCCCTGGGACCATGCGCAGAATCAGAGCCGCCGCCGTCGGTGCCGTCACCCTCTCCCTCGTCCTCTCGGCGGCCGCCTGCGGAGGCGGCTCCACGGACGGGGCCGGCTCCGACTCCCAGCCGAAGACCCTCACCTACTGGGCCTCCAACCAGGGCGCGAGCCTGGAGGTCGACAAGAAGGTCCTCCAGCCCGAACTCGACAAGTTCGAGAAGGAGACCGGCATCAAGGTGAAGCTGGAGGTCGTCCCCTGGTCCGACCTCCTCAACCGCATCCTCACCGCCACCACCTCCGGCCAGGGCCCGGACGTCCTCAACATCGGCAACACCTGGAGCGCCTCCCTCCAGGCCAGCGGCGCCCTGCTGCCCTGGGACGCGAAGAACTTCGAGAAGATCGGCGGCAAGGACCGCTTCGTCGACTCCGCCCTCGGCTCCACCGGCGTCCAGGGCCAGGACCCGGCCGCCGTGCCGCTGTACTCGATGGCGTACGCGCTCTACTACAACAAGAAGATGTTCAAGGACGCCGGCGTGGAGAAGCCCCCGGCCACCTGGGACGAGCTGATCGCCACCGGCAAGAAGATCACCGAGGGCGGCGGCTCCGGCATCGGAGTCGAGGGCTCCAACCTCTCCAACAACATCCACCAGGTCTTCGTCCTCGGAAAGCAGCACGGCGCCGACTTCTTCACCCCCGACGGCAAGGCCGACTTCACCTCCGACGGCGCCGTCGCCGCCGTCAAGCAGTACGTCGACCTCATGGCCGTCGACAAGATCGTCGCCCCCGGCAACGCCGAGTACGCCCAGAACCAGTCCCTCAGCGACTTCGCCAAGAACAAGACCGCCATGGTCCTCTGGCAGACCGCCTCCGCCACGTTCAAGGCCCAGGGCATGGCCGACGACGAGTGGGGCGTCGCCCCCGCGCCCGTCCCGTCCGGCGCCCCCGGCCAGGGCAAGGCCACCAACTCCATGGTCGCCGGCATCAACATGGCCGTTTTCAAGAACACCAGGAACATGGACGGCGCCCTGAAGTTCGTGAACTTCATGACGGGCGACGCCGAGCAGAAGGTCCTCAACACGGCCTACGGCTCCATCCCGCCGGTGAAGAGCGCCCAGCAGGACCCCGCGTTCAACGGCCCCGCCCTCGCGGTCCTGCGCGACACGCTCGCCACCAGCGCCGCCGCCCTCCCGCAGGTCCCCGAGGAGTCGCAGTTCGAGACGGTCGTCGGCACCGCGGTCAAGGAACTGTTCGCCGACGCCGCCGCCGGCCGCGCCGTCACCACCGAGTCGGTCAGGGCCAAGCTCGAAAAGGCCCAGCAGCAGATGCCCAAGAAGTGAGTCCGGACGCCACCATGACCACCACCGCCATCGAGAAGCCCGGCGGACGGAGCGGACAGCGGCACACCCCCGGGACGGCGCCCCGCCGGCGCCGCCCCGGGCGGCTCAAGGCCGCGAGCCTGCCCTACCTGCTGCTCCTGCCGGCCCTGCTCCTCGAACTCCTGGTCCACCTCGTGCCCATGTTCATCGGCATCGTGATGAGCTTCAGGGAACTCACCCAGTTCTTCATCCGGGACTGGAGCAGCGCGCCCTGGGCCGGCCTGGACAACTACGCCGTCTCCGTCGACTTCGACGCCCCCGTCGGCGAGGCGCTGCTCGCCTCCTTCTTCACCACCTGCCTCTTCACGCTCTGCTCGGTCGGCCTGTGCTGGCTGCTCGGCACCGCGGCCGCGATCTTCATGCAGGAGACGTTCCGGGGCCGGGGCTTCCTGCGGGCGCTCTTCCTCGTCCCGTACGCCCTGCCGGTCTACGCGGCGGTCATCACCTGGGCGTTCATGTTCCAGCGGGACAACGGCCTGGTGAACCACGTCCTCCACGACCAGCTCGGCATCGGCGACAGCCCCGCCTTCTGGCTCATCGGCGACAACGCCTTCGTGACCCTGCTCGTCGTCTCCGTCTGGAAGGGCTGGCCTTTCGCCTTCCTCATCATGATGGCCGGGCTCCAGAACATCCCCAAGGAGCTCTACGAGGCCGCGGCCCTCGACGGCGCCGGCGTCCGGCAGCAGATCCGCCGCATCACCCTGCCGTCGCTCCGCCCGGTCAACCAGGTCCTGGTCCTCGTGCTCTTCCTCTGGACCTTCAACGACTTCAACACCCCCTTCGTCCTCTTCGGGAAGGCGGCCCCCGAATCCGCCGACCTGATCTCCCTGCACATCTACCAGTCCTCGTTCCAGACCTGGAACTTCGGCACCGGCTCGGCGATGTCCGTCCTGCTGCTGCTCTTCCTCCTGGTCGTCACGGGCGGCTACCTGCTCCTCACCACCCGGGGAAGGAAGGCGAGCGATGCCTGACACCGCACGGAGGCGCCCGCGCTCCCCGATGGCCGCGCCCCGCTCCTTCCTCTGGAGCCGCCGGATCTTCCTCACCCTGCTCACCGGCTTCGTCCTGCTGCCGGTGTACGTGATGGTCTCCAGCTCCCTGAAACCCCTCGAGGACGTCTCGGGGAAGTTCCAGTGGATCCCCTCCGGGCTCACCCTCCGGCCGTACTTCGACATCTGGGAGACCGTCCCGCTCGCCGACTACTTCGTGAACTCGGTGGTCGTGGCCGGGGCCGCGACGGTCTGCTCCGTCACCATCGCGGTCTTCGCCGCCTACGCCGTCAGCCGCTACGCCTTCCGCGGCAAGCGCGTCTTCACGGTCACCGTGCTGTCCACGCAGATGTTCCCCGGCATCCTCTTCCTGCTGCCGCTGTTCCTCATCTACGTCAACATCGGCAACGCCACCGGCATCGCCCTCTTCGGCTCGCGCGGCGGTCTGATCCTCACGTATCTGACCTTCTCGCTGCCGTTCTCCGTCTGGATGCTCATCGGCTACTTCGACGCGGTGCCGCGCGACCTCGACGAGGCCGCCAAGGTCGACGGCTGCGGCCCGCTCGGGGCCCTCTTCCGGGTCATCGTGCCCGCCGCGGTCCCCGGCATCGTCGCCGTCGCCGTGTACGCCTTCATGACCGCGTGGGGCGAGGTCCTCTTCGCCTCGGTCATGACCAACGAAACCACCCGCACCCTCGCCGTCGGCCTCCAGGGCTACGCCACCCAGAACGACGTCTACTGGAACCAGGTGATGGCCGCCTCCCTCGTGGTCAGCGTGCCCGTCGTCGCCGGGTTCCTCCTCCTCCAGCGCTACCTCGTCACCGGCCTCACCGCGGGCGCGGTCAAGTGACGCCGCCCGCCGGCGCCACCGCCACTGAAAGGACTCCCGTGTCTGAACCGCTCGACCTCGCCGCCTTCCCGCCCTCCTTCACCTGGGGCACGGCCACGTCCGCGTACCAGATCGAGGGCGCCGTCGCCGAGGACGGCCGCGGCCCCTCCATCTGGGACACCTTCTCGCGCACCCCCGGTGCCGTCGACAACGGCGACCACGGCGACACCGCCTGCGACCACTATCACCGGTGGCCCGAGGACGTCGCCCTGATGAAGGAACTCGGGACCGACGCCTACCGGCTGTCCATCGCCTGGCCCCGCGTGGTGCCCGGCGGCGACGGACCGGTCAACGCGGCCGGACTCGACTTCTACGACCGGCTCGTCGACGGGCTCCTCGACGCCGGCATCACCCCCTCCGTCACCCTCTACCACTGGGACCTGCCGCAGGCCCTCCAGGACCGCGGCGGCTGGACCGTCCGCGAGACGGCCGAACACCTCGCCGCCTACTCCACCGTCGTCGCCGAACGCCTCGGCGACCGCGTCACCCAGTGGGCCACCCTCAACGAGCCCCTCTGCTCGGGATGGATCGGCCACCTGGAGGGGCGCATGGCCCCGGGCCTCACCGACCTCACGGCCGCCGTCCGCGCCTCGTACCACCTGCTGCTGGCCCACGGCCTTACGACGCAGGCCGTCCGCGCCGCCGCGCCCGGCGCACGGATCGGCCTGGTCACCAACCACTCGACGATCGCGCCCGCCTCCACCCGGCCCGAGGACGTCGCCGCGGCGGCCCGCATGGACGGCCACACCAACCGCTGGTGGCTCGACCCGGTGTACGGCCGGGGCTTCCCCGCCGACATGCGCGAGCTGTACGGGGTCGAACTCCCCGAGCGGCCGGGCGACCTGGAGACCATCGCCGCCCCGCTCGACTGGCACGGCCTCAACTACTACTTCCCGGCCACCGTCGCCGACGACCCCGCCGGCCCGGTCCCGTACGCCACCGAGGTCCGGCTGCCCGACGTGCCGCGCACCGGCATGGACTGGCAGATCGACGCGGGCGGCCTGGAGGCCTTCCTGCTGCGGCTCACCGAGGACTACGGCGTGCGCACGCTGTACGTCACCGAGAACGGCTCGGCCTTCCCCGACACCGTCGGCCCCGACGGCCGCGTCCACGACCCGGAGCGCACCCGCTACCTGGAACAGCACCTCGCCGCCTGCGCCGCCGCGCTGCGCAAGGGCGCACCGCTCGCCGGCTACTACGCCTGGTCCCTGCTCGACAACTTCGAATGGGCCTACGGCTACGACAAGCGCTTCGGCCTCGTCCACGTCGACTACGCGACGCAGCGGCGGACCGTGAAGACCAGCGGGCGACGGTACGCGGACATCGTCCGGGCCCACCGGGAGGCCACCTCCGGCTGACCCGCGGCCCCGCCCGGCCACCTGAGAGCCGCCCCCGGCACCGCCGGGGGCGGCCTTCGGCATGCCCGCGCGTCGGTGGCCCCCGGCCGGCCCGCCCGAGGGTGCGTACCGGGCGATGCCGGGCACGATCGGTGTCGGATACCTGCAACTCGCTTGCGTTGCTTGCGCTAGTCTTGCGCTCATGACGCGACGACTTGCTCAAGTGGCGAAGAAGGTGGGGGTCAGCGAGGCCACGGTCAGCCGTGTCCTCAACGGCAAGCCCGGGGTCTCCGAAGCGACACGGCAGTCCGTGCTCACCGCCCTGGACGTCCTCGGATACGAGCGGCCCACGCAGCTGCGCGGCGAGCGCGCCCGGCTCGTCGGCCTGGTCCTCCCCGAGCTCCAGAACCCGATCTTCCCGGCGTTCGCCGAGGTCATCGGGGGTGCGCTCGCACAGCAGGGGCTGACCCCCGTGCTGTGCACGCAGACCAAGGGCGGCGTGTCCGAGGCGGACTACGTGGACCTCCTGCTGCAGCAGCAGGTCTCCGGTGTGGTCTTCGCGGGAGGGCTGTTCGCGCAGGCCGCCGCACCGCACGACCACTACCACCAGCTGGCGGAGCGCAACATCCCGGTCGTCCTCATCAACGCGGCGATCGAGGGGCTGAACTTCCCCTGCGTCTCCTGCGACGACGCCGTCGCCGTCGAGCAGGCCTGGCGCCACCTCGCCTCCCTCGGGCACGAGCGGATCGGTCTGGTCCTCGGCCCCGGCGACCACATCCCCTCCCGCCGCAAGCTCGAAGCGGCCCGCGGAGTCGTCGCGGCCACCGGCAAGGAGCTGGCCGACGAGTTCGTCGAGCGGTCGATCTTCTCCCTCGAAGGCGGCCAGGCCTCCGCCGCCCGGCTCCTGGAGCGGGGGGTCACCGGGATCGTGTGCGCGAGCGACCCGCTGGCCCTCGGGGCCATCCGGGCCGCGCGCCGCCGGGGGCTCTCGGTGCCAGGGGACGTGTCGGTCGTCGGTTTCGACGACTCGGCCTTCATGAACTGCACCGAGCCCCCGCTGTCGACCGTCCGGCAGCCCATCGAAGCCATGGGCCGCGCGGTCGTCGAGCTGCTCTGCGCCCAGATCCAGGGGACCCACACCCACCCCGGCGAGCTGCTCTTCGAGCCCGAACTCGTCGTCCGCGGGTCGACCGCGCAGGCGCCCGCCGGCTGAGCCGGAGCGCCTGCCCTTCGTTCCCTCCCTTCCCTCCCTTCCCGCCGGCACCGGCACCGCGGACGCCCCCCCGAGGCGCCCGGTGTCGGTGCTTTTTTGCGTCCGGAAGTTCCCCGACCGTTGACAAAGTCGTGACCCGGTAGAAACCTGTCACCTCGGCGACGCAAAAGATTGACTGAATCACTCAAAAGTGAGGCCATGCGTCGTACTTCCCTGTCGGAGTCACGCCGGGTTCCCGCCGAACGCCCCTGTTGCCCTCCTCTCCGCAGGCAGGGCGCGAACCGGGGCCCGGATCATGGAAAGGTCACCCATGAGAGGCACACACCTGAGCCGGCGGCTCACGGCCGGAGCGCTGACCGCCGGCCTGCTCGCCATCGGGCTGCTCCCCGCCCCCGCGCACGCCGCGGTTGCCGCGGAGCCGAACCTCGCGCTCGGCCGGGCGGTGACGGCCGGCGGCGCCCACGGCGCCTACCCCGCCCGCAACGTCACCGACGGCAGCCAGCAGTCCTACTGGGAAGGGCCGGCCGGCTCCTTCCCCCAATGGGTGCAGATCGACCTCGGCGCCGCCGTGGACGTCGACCGGGTCGCCCTGAAGCTCCCCACCGGCTGGGGGGCGCGGTCCGAAGCCGTCGGCGTCCTGGGCAGCACGGACGGCAGCACCTTCACCACCCTCTCCGCGCCCCGGGCCCGCGCCTTCGACCCGGCAGCGGCGAACGCCCTGGACATCGACCTCACCGCGGCCACCACCCGGTACGTCAGGATCCAGGTCGACTCCAACACCGGCTGGAACGCGGCCCAGTTGTCCGAGGTCGAGGTCTACGGAGAGGCCGGCGGCCCCGTCGACCCGCCCGTCGAAGGAACCGACCTGGCCCGCGGCAAGCCGATCGAGGCGACCTCCACCACCCAGAACTACGCCGCCACCCACGCCAACGACGACAACCTCGGCACCTACTGGGAGTCGGCCGGCTTCCCGGCCGACCTGACCGTGCGCCTCGGCGCCGACGCCGACATCAGCGCCGTCGTCGTCAAACTCGACCCCGCCCAGGTGTGGGGCCCGCGGACCCAGTCCTTCCAGGTCCTCGGCCGGGCCCAGGGCGCCACCGGCTTCACCTCCCTCAAGGCCCGCGCCGACTACGCCTTCAGCCCGTCCTCCGGCGGGAACTCCGTCGTCGTCCCCGTCACCGGCCGCTACGCGGACCTCCGGCTCGCCTTCTCCGCCAACACCGGCGCCCCCGGAGCCCAGGTCGCCGAACTCCAGGTCCTCGGCACGGCAGCCCCCCACCCCGACCTCGTGGTCACCGACCTGACCTGGGCGCCGGCGACACCGTCCGAGGCGGACGCCGTCACGGTCAGCGCCACGGTCGGCAACACCGGCACCGCGACCGCCGCCGCAACGACCGTGAACGTCAGCGTCGAGGGGACCGTCGCCGGCTCCGCCCCGGTGGCCTCCCTCCCCGCCGGAGCGTCCACGACCGTCGCGGTCCCCGTCGGCCGACGACCGACGGGGTCGTACACCGTCTCCGCCGTCGTCGACCCGACGGACACCGTCGCCGAGCAGGACAACGGCAACAACAGCCGCACCGCCGCCACGAAACTGACCGTCGGCCAGAGCCCCGGCCCCGACCTCAAGGTCACCGGAATCTCCGCCAACCCGACGGCCCCCGCCATCGGCGCGCCGGTGTCCTTCACCGTCACGGTCCAGAACCGCGGCACCACCGCCGTGCCCGCCGGCACCGTCACCCGCCTCTCCGCCGGCACCACCATCCTCCAGGGCACCACCCCGGCCATCGCCGCCGGGGACTCCGTCGCCGTCGCCGTCGCCGGAACCTGGACGGCCACCAGCGGCGGCGTCACCCTGACCGCCACGGCCGACGCCACCGGCACGGTCGCCGAGACCGACGAGAACAACAACGTCCTCGCGCGCTCCCTCGTCGTCGGGCGCGGCGCCGCCGTGCCGTACACCGCCTACGAGGCGGAGGACGCCCGCTACCAGGGCACGCTCCTGACGAGCGACCGGAAGCGCACCTTCGGCCACACCGACTTCGCCACCGAGTCATCCGGCAGGAAGTCCGTACGGCTCACGGCCACCGGCCAGTTCGTCGAGTTCACCTCCACGAACGCCGCGAACTCCCTCGTGGTCCGCAACTCGATCCCCGACGCCCCCGCGGGCGGCGGCGCCGAGGCGACGATCAGCCTCTACGTCAACGACACCTTCCTGCGGAAACTGACCCTCTCCTCCAAGCACAGCTGGCTCTACGGCACCACCGACAGCCCCGAGGGCCTGACCAACACCCCGCAGGCGGACGCGCGGCGGCTCTTCGACGAGTCCCACGCCCTGCTGACGCAGACCTACCCCGCGGGGACGAGGTTCCGCCTCCAGCGGGACGCCGGCGACACGGCAGCCTTCTACGTCCTGGACCTGGTCGACCTGGAGCAGGTCGCCCCCGCCGCCACCCAGCCGGCCGGATGCACCTCCATCACCGCGTACGGAGCCGTCCCCAACGACGGCATCGACGACACCGACGCCATCCAGCGGGCCGTCACCGCCGACCAGAAGGGCGAGATCGGCTGCGTGTGGATCCCCGCCGGACAGTGGCGCCAGGAGCAGAAGATCCTGACCGACGACCCGCTGAACCGCGGGGAGTTCAACCAGGTCGGCATCCGCGACGTGACCATCCGCGGCGCCGGCATGTGGCACTCCCAGCTGTACACCACCACCCCGCCGCACCAGGCGGGCGGCATCAACCACCCGCACGAGGGCAACTTCGGCTTTGACATCGACCACAACACCCAGATCTCCGACATCGCGATCTTCGGCTCCGGCACCATCCGCGGCGGAGACGGCAACGCCGAGGGCGGCGTCGGCCTCAACGGCCGGTTCGGCAAGGGCACGAAGATCAGCAACGTGTGGATCGAGCACGCGAACGTCGGCGTGTGGGCCGGCCGCGACTACTCCGACATCCCCGAGCTGTGGGGCCCCGGCGACGGCGTCGAGTTCACCGGCATGCGCATCCGCAACACCTACGCCGACGGCATCAACCTCGCCAACGGCACCCGCAACTCGACCGTCTACAACTCGTCCTTCCGCAACACCGGCGACGACGCCCTGGCCGTCTGGTCCAGCAAGTACGTCAAGGACACGGCGGTGGACATCGGCCACGACAACCACTTCCGCAACAACACGATCCAGCTGCCGTGGCGCGCCAACGGCATCGCCGTGTACGGCGGTTACGGCAACACCATCGAGAACAACGTCATCTCCGACACCATGAACTACCCGGGGATCATGCTGGCGACCGACCACGACCCGCTGCCCTTCACCGGAGAGACCCTCATCGCCAACAACGCCCTGCACCGCACCGGCGGAGCGTTCTGGAACGAGGACCAGGAGTTCGGCGCCATCACGCTCTTCGCGCAGGGCCAGGACATCCCGGGCGTCACCATCCGCGACACCGACATCCTCGACTCGACCTACGACGGCATCCAGTTCAAGACGGGCGGCGGAGCGATGCCCGACGTGCGGATCACCGACGTGCGCATCGACGGGTCCACCAACGGCTCCGGGATCCTCGCGATGAGCGGAGCCCGGGGCAGCGCCACCCTCCGGAACGTCACGATCACCGGCAGCGCCGAGGGCGACGTCCTCGTCGAACCCGGCTCCCAGTTCGTGGTCACCACCGCGCGATGACACGAGCGCGTCCCGCGCACCCCCGCACATCACCTCGTCACACCGAACCCCACGAGACAGAGGAACGATGAGATTCCGCGACCGCAGAACACGGTGCCTGAGCGCCGTGATCGCGACCAGCCTGCTGGCGCTGGGAGGCCCCCTCACGGCCGCCCACGCGGCGGGAGGGCCCGACATCGCCCTGGGCGACCCCACGTCGTCGAGCACCGCCCACGCCGAATACGGCGCCGCCAACATCACCGACGGCAACCAGGGCACGTACTGGCAGAGCGCCGGCACGACCCTCCCCCAGTGGGTGCAGACCGACCTCGGCACCACCGAACGGGTGGACGAGGTCGTCCTCAAGCTCCCCGCCGGGTGGGAGAGCCGCACCCAGACCCTCTCCGTGCAGGGCAGCGCCGACGGGACCGGCTTCACCACCCTGAAGAACTCCGCCGCCTACACCTTCAGCCCCGGGACCGGGAACACCGTCACCGTCGCCTTCCCCGCCACGCAGACCCGGTTCGTCCGCATCGCCGTGACCGCCAACACCGGCTGGCAGGCCGCACAGCTCTCCGAACTGGAGGTCCACGCCGCCGACGGCTCCTCGACCGACCTCGCGGCCGGCCGCACCCTGACCGCCAGCAGCCACACCCAGGCCTACTCCGCGCCGCAGGCGAACGACGGCAACCGCGCCACCTACTGGGAGAGCACCAACAACGCCCTGCCCCAGTGGCTCCAGGCCGACCTCGGCTCCGCCGTACGCGTCGACCGGGTCGTCCTGCGCCTGCCCGAGACCTGGGGCGCCCGCAGCCAGACCCTGAAGATCCAGGGCAGCACCGACGGCACCGCTTTCACCGACCTCACGGCCTCCCGGGCGTACGCCTTCGACGCCGCCGGCGGCCACTCGGCGACCCTCACCTTCGACGCCACCACCACCCGCTTCGTACGCGTCCTGGTGACCGCGAACACCGTCCAGCCCGCCGCCCAGATATCCGAGTTCGAGGTCTACGGCCCGGCCACCGGCGACACCCGGGCCCCCTCCGCGCCGACCGGCCTGGCCTACACCGAACCCGCCACCGGACAGATCCGGCTCACCTGGAACGCCGCCACCGACGACACCGCCGTCACCGGCTACGACGTCTACGCCAACGGGACCCTCCTCACGAGCGTCGCCGGGAACGTCACCACGTTCACCGACAACCGGCCGGCGAACCAGACCGTGTCCTACCGCGTGCGGGCCAAGGACGCGGCCGGCAACCAGTCGGGCGACAGCAACACCGTCACCCGTACCGCGGACGCGGGGGACACCCAGGCACCGACCGCGCCCGCGAACCTCGCCTTCACCGAGCCCCCGAGCGGCCAGGTCAAGCTGACCTGGACCGCGTCGAGCGACGACACCGGCGTCACCGGCTACGACGTCTACGCCAACGGGACCCTGCGCACCACCGTCGCCGGCGGCCTCACCACGTACACCGACACCCAGCCCGCCGCGGCCACCGTCACCTACCGGGTCCGGGCCAACGACGCGGCGGGCAACCAGTCCGGCGACAGCAACGCCGTCACCCGCAACGGCACCGGCGGAACCGGCTCCGACCTCGCCGTGACCAAGCCGATCAGCGCCTCCTCCACCGTCCACACGTTCGTCGCCGAGAACGCCAACGACAACAACGTGAAGACGTACTGGGAAGGCGCCGGCGGCAGCTACCCGAACACGCTCACCGTCAGGCTCGGCGCCAACGCCGACCTCGACCGGCTCGTCCTCCGGCTCGACCCGGACACCGCCTGGGCGGCCCGCTCGCAGACCGTCGAAGTCCTCGGCCGCGAACAGAACGCCACCGCCTTCACCACCCTGGCCGCCGCGCAGAGCCTCCGCTTCGACCCGGCGAGCGGCAACAGCGTGACCGTCCCGGTCTCCGGGCGCGTCGCCGACGTCCAACTCAGGTTCACCGCCAACACGGGGGCCCCGGCCGGCCAGCTCGCCGACTTCCAGGTCATCGGCGTCCCGGCCCCCAACCCCGACCTGGAGGTCACCGCTCTCACCGTGTCGCCCGCCGCCCCGATGGAGTCCGACCCGATCACCGTGTCGGCCACCGTCCGCAACAGCGGACCCGCCGCGGCACCGGCCAGCACCGTCGCCCTGCGCCTGGGCGGCACCAAGGTCGCCACCGCACAGGTCGGCGCCCTGGCCGCCGGAACCCAGACCACGGTCAGCGCCTCCATCGGCGCGCGCGACGCCGGTACCTACCAGCTGAGCGCCGTCGCCGACGAGGCGAACGCCGTCATCGAGCAGAACGAGTCCAACAACACCCACACCAGCCCCACCGCCCTGGTGGTCAAGCCGGTCGCCGGCTCCGACCTCGTCACCACTTCGGTGACGACCACACCGTCAAGCCCGGCCGCGGGCGACACCGTCACGTTCAAGGTGACCGTGAAGAACCAGGGCGCCGACGCGAGCGCGTCGGGCGGCCACGGCGTCACCCTCGGCCTCGTCGACTCCCGGGGCACCACGGTCAAGACCCTCACCGGATCCCACACCGGCGCCCTCGCCGCCGGTGCCACGGCCGCCGTGACCCTCGGCCCGTGGACCGCGGCCAACGGCTCCTACACCGTGCGGACCGTCCTCGCCGACGACGGCAACGAGCCGCCGGCCAAGCGGTCGAACAACACCTCCACCCAGCCGCTGTTCGTCGGGCGCGGCGCGAACATGCCCTACGACATGTACGAGGCCGAGGACGCCACGACCGGCGGCGGCGCCACCGTCGTCGGACCCGACCGGACCGTCGGCGACCTCGCGGGCGAGGCCTCCGGCCGCAAGGCCGTCCACCTGGACGCGACGGGCGAGTACGTCGAGTTCACCACCCGCGCCGCCACCAACACCCTGGTCACCCGCTTCTCGATCCCGGACGCCCCCGGCGGAGGCGGCATCGACTCCACGATCGACGTCTACGTCGACGGCGTGTTCAAGAAGGCGCTCCCGCTCACCTCGAAGTACGCCTGGCTGTACGGCAACGAGACCGCGCCCGGCAACTCCCCGGGCTCCGGCGCCCCGCGCCACATCTACGACGAGGCCCACCTCCTCCTCGGCGAGACGGTCCCGGCGGGCGCGAAGATCCGGCTCCAGAA
This sequence comes from Streptomyces sp. LMG1-1-1.1, assembly GCF_040815545.1. Taxonomy (NCBI): domain Bacteria; kingdom Bacillati; phylum Actinomycetota; class Actinomycetes; order Kitasatosporales; family Streptomycetaceae; genus Streptomyces; species Streptomyces sp. LMG1-1-1.1. The sequence continues at coordinate 15,646 of NZ_JBFPNH010000053.1, forward strand.
GGACGCGGCCAACACGTCCGCGTACGCCATCGACTTCGTGAACCTGGAGCAGGTCTCCCCGGCCGCCAACCCCGACCCTGCCACGTACACCGTGCCGGCCGGGACCACGCACCAGGACGTGCAGAACGCCCTGGACAAGGTCCGGATGGACACCACGGGCACCCTCGTCGGCGTCTACCTGCCACCGGGCGACTACCAGACGTCGAGCAAGTTCCAGGTGTACGGCGGGTCCGTCAAGGTCGTCGGCGCCGGACCCTGGTACACGGCCTTCCACGCGCCCTCGACCCAGGACAACACCGACGTCGGCTTCCGCGCCGAGGCGTCGGCGAAGGGATCCCTCTTCAAGGGCTTCGCCTACTTCGGCAACTACACCTCGCGGATCGACGGGCCGGGTAAGGTGTTCGACTTCGCCAACGTGTCCGACATCGTCATCGACGACATCTGGAACGAGCACATGGTCTGCCTCTACTGGGGCGCCAACACCGACCGCATGACCATCAAGAACTCCCGGATCCGCGACCTCTTCGCCGACGGCGTCAACATGACCAACGGATCCACCGACAACCTCGTCACCAACAACGACGCCCGGGCGACGGGCGACGACAGCTTCGCCCTGTTCTCCGCGATCGACGCCGGCGGCGCCGACATGAAGAACAACGTCTACGAGAACCTCACCACCACCCTGACCTGGCGGGCGGCGGGCGTGGCCGTCTACGGCGGCTACGACAACACGTTCCGCAACATCCACATCGCCGACACGCTCGTCTACTCCGGGATCACCATCTCGTCCCTCGACTTCGGGTACCCGATGAACGGCTTCGGGACCGGACCCACCACCTTCGAGAACATCTCCGTCGTCCGGGCCGGCGGCCACTTCTGGGGCTCCCAGACCTTCCCCGGCATCTGGGTCTTCTCCGCCTCGAAGGTCTTCCAGGGCATCAGGGTGAACCACGTCGACATCGTCGACCCCACCTACAGCGGCGTGATGTTCCAGACGAACTACGTCGGCGGCCGGCCCCAGTTCCCCATCAAGGACACGGTCTTCACCGACGTCTCCGTCACCGGCGCCCGCAAGAGCGGTGACGCCTACGACGCCAAGTCCGGCTTCGGCCTCTGGGCCAACGAGATGCCGGAGTCCGGCCAGGGCCCGGCCGTGGGCGAAGTCACCTTCAACGGCCTCGAACTGAACGGAAACGCGGTCGACGTGCGCAACAGCACATCGACCTTCACGATCGACATCAACCCCTAGGCCCGGCGGTCCACGGACCGCTCCCGACCCGCGACCGGCGCGGGCCCCGACCCGGGGCCCGCGCCGCTCGTGCGGAATAGCCCTGGTCAGGTGGTGTGTCGGCATGGTGGGCTATGCGGGGGCGACCGAACGAAGGCCGTACGCATCCGGGGGGAACGCACGGCCGGGCCGCCGCCGCACAGCACCCGACCACGAACCACGGGCCTCTCCGACGCACACCGCCGGGAGAAGCCCCCAGGGGGAACCCCGCCATGACGCCACCCACCCCAGCAGGCCCCACGCTCATCGGATCCGTCCGCCGGGCCATGCGCCTGCTCGAAGCCGTCGCCGAAGACCCCTCACGCTCCACCGCCAAGCACCTCGCCCGGCGCACCGACATCCCGATCGGCACCACCTACCACCTGCTCCGCACCCTCACCCACGACGGCTACCTGCACCGCGACCGCGGCCGCTACCTCATCACCGCCGCCACGGCCCGCCTCGGCGGAGCCGTACCGGAACAGGCCGGCGCCCGCGACCTGCAGAACTGGCTCGACTCCCTGCGCGACCAGACCGGAGCCGCCATCTACTACGCCTGGTACGACGAGGGCGAGGTCAGGATGGTCGGCCGGTCCTCCGGGCCCGGAACACCCGCCGTCGAGGAATGGGCGGACTTCCGGCGCACCGCCCACGCCCACGCGATCGGCCAGTGCCTCCTCTCCCAACTCGACCCCGACGCCCGGCGCGACCACCTGGCCCGCCACCCTGTCGAACCCCTCACCCCGTACACCGTCCCCGACACCGACGCGCTGCTCCGCAAACTCTCCCGGCTCCGCAGGGGACACGCGGTCCAGGAACGCGAGGAGTACGCCCCCGGCAGCGTCTGCGCCGCCGTCCCCATCACCGTCGGCACCGTCCCCGCCGCCCTGGCCCTCTCCCTGCCCATGGTCCGCGCCGACCTGCTCGACCCGCTCTCCCACCACCTGCGCCGCCGGCTGGAGACCGCCTTCATGAGCCATTCCTTCGGCGTACGGCTCTGACCCGGCGCGTCGCGTCCCCACCCGAACAGCAGGCCGTGCGCGCTCCCTCACGGGAGTGGTTCCCGGGGGCCAGTGGGCGCAGTGCGGCGCGGTCCGCGCGGGAGTGGCGGGAGTGCCGGGACGAAGCTGTGCGCTGCCCGTACACCCGCGAAGACGGAGGTTCCCACTCCCATGACCCATGCACACCTCAGACCGGCGGGGCGGCGCCGCGGAGCGGGCGGGAGGGCCGCGGCGCTCGCCGCGTGCGGCCTGGCGCTCGCTCTCGCGCTGCCCGGCACCGCCCTGGCCGCACCCGGCGACCTGGACCCGGCGTTCGGGACCGGCGGCCGGGTGACCACGCCCCTGCCCGGGTACGCCGAGGGGCACGACCTCGCGCGGCAGGCCGACGGGAAGCTCGTCATGGTGGGGCTGAGCAGCGAGGGCGGCTTCGCGCTGGCCCGCTACCTGCCCGGCGGCGGCCTCGACACCGGCTTCGGCGGTGACGGCCTGGTGACCAGCGGCTTCGGCGGTGGTGCCCACGTGGCCAACGCGGTGGCGATCCAGCCGTCGGACGGCAAGATCGTCGTGGCGGGCACCACGGAGATGGTCGCGGAGGAGGGCGGCGGCTGCTGCTTCTTCTCCGTGGCCCGCTACAACACCGACGGCAGCCTGGACACCGACTTCGGCGAAGGCGGCCTGGTACGCGTCGAGGAGTTCGGCGGCTCGGCGGACGGCGCGGACGTCGCCGTGCAGCCCGACGGCAGGATCATCGCCGCCGGCAAGGCCGGCGGCGGCGGTTTCGCCCTCGTGCGCCTCGACACCGACGGCGGCTTCGACCCGAACCTGGGAGGCGACGGCACGGTCGTCGCCGGCTTCACGCCCGCGTCGCCCCAGGACGCCGGCGGCATCACCCGCGCGCTGGCGCTCCAGCCGGACGGCAAGATCGTCCTGACCGGTTACGTCGGCAACACGGCGTTCGACATCGGCGTGGCCCGCTACCTGCCCGACGGCAGCCTCGACGCCACCTTCAGCGGCGACGGCATGGTGACCGCCGACTTCGGCGGCACCGAGTTCGGCAACGCCGTGGCCGTGCAGCCGGACGGCCGGATCCTCGCGGCCGGAAGCGGCGGCGCCGGCGTCGCCCTGCTGCGGTACAACGCCAACGGCACCCCCGACACCGGTTTCGGCACCGGCGGGCGCACCTCGGTCGCCTTCCCCGGCGACGGCGGCATCGCCTACGGCATGGCACTCCAGAGCAACGGCAGGATCGTCCTCGCCGGCCGGGCCGACGACCCCACGAGCGCCGAGGCGAACGACTTCGGCCTGGTCCGCTTCCACGCGAACGGCACCGTCGACACCGGCTTCGGCGGCGACGGGTTCGTGGTCACCGGCTTCGGCGACTTCGACGAGGCCCGCGCGGTCCTCGTCCAGCCCGACGGCACGATCGTCGCGGGCGGACACGGGGCGGGCTTCGCCTTCGCGCTCGCCCGCTACCAGGGCGGCGACGGCACACCGCCCCCCACGCCCCAGGCCGACCTCGTGGTGACACAGGCCCCCACGGCTGCCGTCAGCATCGGCGACCGGGTCACCTACACGGTGACCGTCGCCAACTCCACGGCCTCCACCGCCACCGCGACCGGCGTCACCCTCTCCGACACGTTCTCCGGCGCCGGCGTGACCCTCACCTCGGCCACCTCGCCGCAGGGCGGCTGCACGACCACGGCGACCACGGCCACCTGCGCCCTCGGCTCCCTGGCCCCGGGCGCGAGCGCCACGGTCACGCTGACGGCCGAGCCCCGCTCCACCGGCACGATCACGCACAGGGCCACCGCGACCGGGTCCCCGCAGGACCCGGTGGCCTCCGACAACACGGCCGTCGCGTCCACCTCGGTCAACAACACCCGCGGCTGCACGATCATCGGCACCAGCGGTGTCGACACCCTCACCGGCGGCTACGCCAACGACGTGATCTGCGCCCTGGGCGGCAACGACACCGTCCGTGCCGGCTACGGCAACGACACCGTCCACGGCGGCTTCGGCAACGACAACATCGACGGCGGTTTCGGCGACGACACCCTGAACGGCGGCCCGGGCAACGACACCCTGACCGGCTACTACGGCAACGACCGCCTCACCACCACCGACGGCGTCCTGGGCAACGACACCGCCAACGGCGGCCTCGGCACGGACACCTGCACCACCGACGCGGGCGACGTCCGCATCAGCTGCCCCTGACCCGTCCCCTTCCCGCCCCGCTGACGAGAGCCGTCGCCGTCTCCACGGCGACGGCTCTCGCACGTACTACCGGATCTCCGCCGTGCCGTCCGCGGTGCCTGGCGTCGTGGCGTCCGCCGTGCCGTCCTCCGTGTCGGACTCCCCGCCCGGCTCCGTCCACGGGCGGAGTTTCTCCGGGTTGCGGACCGCCCAGATGCGCGTGACGCGTCCGCCGTCGACGTCGAACGCCGCGACCGTCACGGTGGTGCCGGAGTGCTGGGCGACCAGCCCCGGCCGGCCGTTGACCGTGCGCTCCAGGAGCACCAGCCCAGGGGCCTTGTCGGCGATGTGGATCAGGTACTGGGCGATCATCTCGCCGCCCTCGACCGGGCGCAGGACGGTGCCGACCATGCCCCCGCCGTCGGCGGTCATCGTGGCGGCGGGATCGAGGAGGCCGACGAGGGCCTTGATGTCCTTCGCCTCCCAGGCCTCCTTGAAGTCCCGCACCAGAGCGGCCTGCCCCGCCGCGGGTGCCGGCGTGGCCTTCGCGTCGCGGACCCGCCGCCGGCCCGAGGTCGCCAGCTGCCGACAGGCCGCGGGGGTCCGGCCGACGATGCCGGCGACCTCGGGGAAGGGGTAGCGGAAGACGTCGTGCAGGATGAACGCCACGCGCTCGGCCGGGGTCATCGACTCCAGGACGACGAGGAAGGCCATGTTCACCGACTCGTCCAGGGTGACCCGGTCGGCCGGGTCGGCCGGCTCGGCCCCGCCGTCCGCGGGCCGTCCGCTGAACCACTCCGTACGGTCGGGCAGCGGTTCCGGCAGCCACGCCCCGACGTAACGTTCGCGCCGGGCCCGCGCGGAGCCGAGCACGTCCAGGCAGATGCGTCCCGCCACCGTCGTCAGCCAGGCACCGGGCGACTCGATCGCCTCCTGCTGGCGCCGCGTCATCGCGTACCAGCGGGTGTACGTCTCCTGTACGGCGTCCTCGGCCTCGGCCAGGGAACCGAGCAGCCGGTAGGCGAGATTGGTGAGGTGGCGCCGCTCGCCGACGACCTCGCCGGGGTCGGGCCCGCGCCGGTCCTGCGCCTGCTCGGCTGTGGTGCTCATGCTCGCGACCGCTCCCTCGTTCTTCTCGTGCGTTCCGAATCCCGGCACGTGACATGATCATCTCACCCATGGACGTGACCGGCGTCTCACTCACACTTCGCGCCCCCGCTTCGTCGAACCATCGAGAACGTACCGATCCACCGCCGCGAGGCAGAAGAGGGGACCGCACCATGGCCACCAACACCACGGCAGCACAGCGCAGTCACACGTTCCTGCGGGTCTCGATCGCCCTGCAGACCCTGACCCTGTTCCTCCAGGCGGTCTCCGCCGGCCTGCTGCTGTCCACGTCGTACGGCGAGACGCTCCACGGCGTCGGCGCCCGTGTGATGTACGGCGCGACGATGCTGTACGTCATCGCCGCGATCCTCGCCTGGCGGCCGGGCGGCGGTTCGCCCCGCCCCATCCTCCACTCCTCCGGCTTCCTCGTACTCGCCTCGGCGCAGGTCGTGTTGGGCATCGCGCGCGTGCCCTCCGTCCATGTCCCCCTCGGTGTCCTCATGTTCGGCCTCAGCGTGCTGGCGCTCGGCCGCATGGTGACCACCGGCGTGACGGCACGCGCCGCCGCCCGCGCGTAGCGGCCCACGGCCGGGCCCGCCGCGCGGAAGCCGGCGGCCCGGCGGCCGGGGACCCGCCGAGTGGACCCTCGGGAGGGGAAGGAGGACGCTGGAAGGGAACGCGCCCGGGTGCCGCGCGCGTACCGAACAGCGTGCCCGCCCGGTCGGGAAAGGCCGCGTCATGCGCATGCTCCTGAGAGTTCAGATGGACACGCCGACCTCGAACGAGGCGATCAGACAGGGCAGCCTCCTGAAGATCATGGAGGGGGCCCTGGAGACGTTGAAGCCCGAGGCCGCCTACTTCACCGTCGACGACGGCTGTCGCACCGCCTATCTCTTCTTCGACCTGGCCGATCCCTCCCAGATGCCGAAGATCACCGAACCCTTCTTCATGGAACTCGGCGCCAGGATCCACTACGCGCCGGTCATGGACGTGGACGACCTGCGCAAGGGCCTCGCCGCCATCATGCGCGACTGACCCGACGCGGCCGGAGCGCCCCTCAGCGGTACGGGAGCGGTCGGTGGGGCCGCCCGCCGCGGCCGTGTCAGGAGGAGCGCAGCACGTCCATGACGGGTCCCGCGAGATGCCGCAGGCGGGGCGTGCGGAGGTCGAGGACGGGGGTGGGCCGGGAGACGGCGTGGGAGACGAGGAGGTTCATCAGCGGCCAGAGGGCCGGTGAGCGGGGCGGCAGGGGGATCACGCGGCCGTCGGGGGTGACGACCTGGGCGGTGGTGACGCCGGCGAGGAGGTTCGTGCGCGCCCAGTCGACGACGAACGAGGTGCTGTCGGGGGTGGCTACGAGGACGACGTCCTGGGTGTGGTTCAGGACCGCGAGGTAGTTCATCGGCACGGTGAGCCGGCGGGAGGCGTCGAACGGGGGCGATCCGTCCGCCGGGCGGATGCGCAGCACCGTGTCCAGGACCGGGCCGTGCACCTGGAACGTGGTGGTGCCGGACATCCGGAGGAAGCGGGCGCGCACCAGATGGCCGCCGCGCCGTGCCCACCGCCGGCGGACGGAGCCGAACGCCCCTGCGCCGCCCGGCAGACCGTCGGTGATCCAGCGGGTCTCCTCACCGGGTTCGGACACCGGTGCCTGCTCCTCGGGGAACGCGCTGTACCGGTCGGCGAGGGCGGTGTACCGCGCCGCCGTCTCCGGGTCCAGGCGTCCGAGGTGGATCGTGTCGCCGACCAGGGCGACACCGCCGGCGGCGCGTGAGAGGCGCATCTGCTCCAGCTGGCGGCCGGAGCGGCGGGTCACATCGGTCACCCGGCCCTCCAGGTCGACCACCCGGCAGGTTCTCGTGCCCGCGAGGAGGGCGCTGCGCGGCCAGAGCGGGGTGACCTTCGAGGGGGCCGCCGGGTCCACGAAGACGGCGAGGCGGCCCGCCGTGACCGCCGACAGGCAGAGGGACGGCACCCGCCACTCGCCCGCCACCTCGAACCGGCCCGCCCCCTCGTCCCGCCGCACCCGCAGGCGCAGCCGGACCAGGGGCGTGAACTCCGCCGGGGCGTAGTCGCCGCCGTAGGTGGTGAACGTCCCCTCGTCGTCGGGTTCGTACCGCACGAGCGACGCCTCCAGGACGTCGGCCCGCACCAATTCCGCTTCCGGCGGGCCCGTTTCTGAGCGGGGAGCGCAGAGCACGAAGGTGTCGTCCGCGTAGTCGGTGCTCGTGTCCTTCAGTCGGTCGCGGCGGGTGATGCGGGGGAACTCCTGGCGCGCGGCCCGGTGCGCCATGACCGGGACGGCGGCCGAGACGGCCAGTCCGACGGTGAGCGCGATCCAGGCCCAGTCGTCGCCCTCGGACCAGGCGACGTAGGCGACGGCGAGGGCGAGCGGCCCCGGGAAGAGGCACACGGTGGCGAAGAGGAGATGGCCGATGAGCACCCCGGTGTAGCTGCGCATGGCCCCCCTGCCTCCGCCCCGTGTCGACGTGGGCACCGTACCGAGCCCGGCCGCGGCCCCGCACCCCCTTCGGAGGGGGTGGGGTGCGGGTGGGGCCCGGTCCCGTGCGGGGACCGGGCCCCCGTCGGTCACGGCGCGGCGGGCACGGTGTCCTCGAAGGCGGTGCCGGCGGAGCGGTAGGCACCGACCTTGGCGGCCACCTGGGCCGGGGTGAGGACCTGGTCCTTGACGTGGAGCACGTAGTCGACCTTCTGGTCGTAGGCGCGCGGGGTGGTCGACGTCTGGCCGGCGAGGTCGATCAGCCACTGGTTGAAGTTGATGGACATGGGGCGTTCGGGGAGGTAGCGGGCGTCGTGACGGCCGAACTCCCGGCCGTCGACGTAGTAGACGATGGCGCTGTCGTCGATGGTGAGGACGAGGTCGTGCCAGCCGTCGTGGCTCGTACGGGACTCGGAGTGCTGGTTGACGGCCTCCCAGGGGTCGGGACGGTAGGTCTCCCAGGAGGTGGTGTAGAGGATGTTCGCGGGCTCGCCCCAGCCGCCGTTGGGCAGGTACTCGAAGTCGTACTCGGCGTAGTCGTCGGCCATCGGGGCCTTGAGGTCGTTGATGGTGAAGAAGGTCTGGACGACGCGGTCGCCGTCGGGTCCGGAGAGCGGCGCGTCGGAGAAGCGCACGCGCGCCGCGTAGGTGCCGTTCCTGAACTTCGTGGCGCGGGTGAGGATCTCGGTGTGCCGGGTGGACTCGCCGGTCCCGGCGGTGGAGGTCCGGAGGTTCATGATCGAGTTCGTGCCCTCCTTCGCGAAGGTGACGTTCTCCGGGGCCCAGGTGGCGCCCGGCACGCCGGGGCCGCCGGCGTTGGAACGCACGCTCCAGCCGTGGGCGTTGACGGCCGGGTCGGTGTGCCCGGTGTAGTCGAAGTCGTCGAAGAGCGCGGCGCCCGCGGGCGGTGGCGTGGTCGGGTCGGTCGGCGTGGGCGTCGGTGTGGGGGCGTCGCCGGTGGGGGAGGTGCCCCAGACCGGGACGCCGGCGACGGTGGCGGTGACCTTGGACCAGGCGGTGTACGCCGTCTGGGCCGGGCCGAAGGAGTAGTCGTCGTTCTGGTTCAGCGGCTGCCAGTCGGACCGGTGGAAGCGCAGCTGCATGTCCCCGGTGTCCGCGCCCGCGGCGAGCGAACCGGCGCCGGCGGTGAAGCCGACCTCGAGGTAGCGGTCGGCGGTCGCGGTGGGGTGGGCGAGGGTGCCGAAGGTGCCGGTGAGGTTCGCGCAGCCCTTCACGGCCCACGAGCAGGCGTAGGTGTACGAGGCTCCCGCGTCGGCCTTGAAGTAGTAGCGCACCTTGACCTGGCTCAGCGGCAGGCTGGAGCTGCCGGTGTTGACGACCTTCAGCCAGGGCTCGACCTGGTCGCTTCCGGTGGCGCTCTGCCGGTACTGGACGGTGACGGCCTCGCCGGCCGCCGCCGCCGGAAGCGCGGTCAGTGCGGTGGCGCCGAGCCCGGTCACCGCGGCGACGGCGAGCGCGGCACGGATCCGCGGCTTCCTGTTCCTCGACGGGTCGCTCATGACAAGTCCTCCTTGAGTGGGGTCCGGCCGGAGGCCGGGGGCGTGGGGGAAAGACGGCGCGGCACCCCGAGGGCGTCGAGCCGGGTCCGGTGGTGGCGCAGGCGCTCCCGGAAGCCGGGCCAGTCGTGACGGCCGGTCCAGACGACCTCGGAGAGCGCGCAGAGCCGGGGGAAGGTGAGGTACTCGGCGTGCGCGGCGGTGGGCACGTACTCGGTCCACAGCTGGGCCTGGGAGCCGAGCACCCGGGCCGTCTCCTCGGGGCTCCAGTCGGCGGGCGCCGGGTCGTTGCCGTGGACGGCCCGCAGGTCGACGACCTCGCCGGCCTGGCCGGGCGGTTCCGCCGGGCCGGCGGACTGGGGGTAGTCGAGGTACGTGGTGCGGTGGGGTGCCATGACGACCTCGTGTCCGCGGCGGACGGCGGTGCGTCCGTGCTCGGCGTCGCGCCACGGCATGACGGTGAAGTACGGCGGGAGGTCGGCGCCGTCCTCGGTCCAGCTGAGGGGCCGGCGGCCGGCGTCGAGGAGGTGGCGTCCGATCCGCTCCATGAACCAGCCGTGCAGGGCGTCGGGCCCCGGCAGCCCCTCGGCGGCGGCCCTGCGGCGGGCGTCCGGGGAGGCGTGCCACTCGCTGGTGGGGCATTCCTCGCCGCCGATGTGGACGTACGGGGAGGGGAAGACGTCCATCACCTCGTCGAGGACGGTGCGGCAGAAGTCGAGGGCCTCGTCGTGGACGCCGAGGATGGTGTCGCAGACGCCCCACCGGTTCCACACCTCGTAGGTGCGGTCCGGGTGGTTGCCGAGCCGGGGGTAGGCGGCGAGAGCCGCCCGGACGTGACCGGGCATCTCGATCTCGGGCACGACGGTGACGCCGCGCTCCGCCGCGTACGCGACCAGTCCGGCGAGCTCCGCACGGGTGTAGGCGCCGCCGTGCGGCAGGCCGCCGACCTCGGTGAGCCGGGGGAGGGCGGAGACCGGCATGCGCCAGCCCTGGTCGTCGGTGAGGTGGAGGTGGAGGACGTTGAGTTTGTGGAGGGCGAGGAGGTCGACGTACCGCCGGAGGAAGGAGACGGGCCGGAAGCGGCGGGCGACGTCGAGCATGGAGCCGCGCCAGGGGAAGCGGGGGACGTCGGTGATCTGCGCGCAGGGGATCGACCAGGCGACGCCGGGCACCGGGTCCGTGAGGAGGGCTTCGACCGGCAGGAGCTGACGGAGGGTCTGGACGCCGGCCAGGAGGCCCCGCGGGCGGGCGGCGCGCAGCAGCACCCCCTCGGTGCCGACGGTCAGTCCGTACCCCTCGTCGCCGAGGCCGGTCAGGGCGCGGTCGAGGGCCAGGACGACGGAGCCGTCGGGGCGTGCGGGCAGCGGCAGGCCGGTCGCCGGTCCGAGCAGGGTGCGCAGCAGGTCGGCGGCGCCCTCGGCACCGGGCGTGACCTTGAGCGTGGTCGCGGCGTCGAAGGTGAACCGGCCGGGGAGGACCGAGAGGTGGGTGGGTTCGGGAACGAGTCGGGGCACGGGCATCGCGGTGCGTTATCCCTTCACGGCTCCGCCGGTCATCCCGGCGGCGACCCGGCCCTGCAGGACCAGGAAGAGGACGAGGACGGGCAGGGCGAAGAGGGTGGAGGCGGCCATGGTGGCGCCCCAGTCGGTGCCGAAGACGTTGGAGAAGGACGAGAGCCAGACGGGCAGGGTGCGGTCGTCCTGGTTCTTGATGATCAGCATGTTGGCGAAGGCGAACTCGTTCCAGGCGGTGATGAAGCCGAAGAGCGAGGTGGCCAGGAGCCCTGGGGCGAGCAGGGGCAGGGTCACCCGGCGGAACGCGCCGGCGCGGGTGCAGCCGTCGACCTGGGCGGCCTCTTCGAGCTCCGCCGGGACGCCGGCGAGGAACGAGCGGAGGGTGACGATGGTGAACGGCAGGGTGATCATGAAATAGATCAGGCTGAGGGTCACGAGCCGGTCGAGCAGGTCGGCGTCCCTGGCGATCACGTACATCGGGATCAGCAGGGCTTCCCAGGGCGCCACCTGGGCGAGGAAGACCATGAGGAGGAAGCCGCGCCGGCCGCGCCAGCGCAGCCGTGCCACGGCGAACGCGGCGGCCAGCGCCACGACCAGGGCGAGCAGGACGCACCCGGCGGTGACGAGCAGGCTGTTGCGCCAGAAGGTCCAGAAGCCGTCCGCGGCGACGGCGTGCCGGAAGTGCTCCAGGGTGACGGCGCCGGGAAGGAAGCGCGGGGTCTCGGACTGGATGTCGCGGGTGGGCCGGAAGGCGGTGAGGACCATCCAGTACACCGGGAAGACGGCGAGGACGAAGACGAGCGTCGCGGCGGTGTTCAGGGGGAGTCGGCGCAGGGCGCGCGGGGTCACCGTTCGGCCTCCTGTCGGAGCAGCTGGCGGAAGTAGGCGATGAGCACGGCCACGAGGAGGAGCACGGTGAGGGTGGAGACGGCGGCGCCCAGGTCGTAGCGGTGCAGGGACTGGGCGACGCGGTAGGCGTAGACGGGCAGGGTGGTGGTCGCCTCGCCGGGTCCGCCCTTGGTGACGGCCCAGATCTGCGCGAAGCAGCGGAAGACCCAGATGACTTCGAGGCAGAGGACGAGTCCGAAGATCGGCCTCAGCAGCGGCAGGGTGACCGACCGGAAGATCCGCCGGCCGTCGGCCCCGTCGAGCCGGGCCGACTCGTAGAGTTCGGCCGGGACGGTGAGCAGCGCCGAGTGGAGGGTGATCGCGGCGAACGGCACCGACTGCCAGACCACCAGCAGGACGAGGACGGTGAACGCGGCGGGCCCGTCGGCCAGCCAGGAGTAGCCCTCGAACGACTCGAACCCCAGCCGCACGAGCACCCAGTTGACCACTCCGAGGCGCGAGGCGAACAGCCACTGGAACACCGTCGTGGTGGCGATGACCGGGCTGGCCCACGCGAGGACGAGGCCGCTCGTCACCAGGATCCGCATCCGCCGGCCGAGGCGCTGCATCATCAGCGCGACCAGCGTGCCGATCACCATGATCAGCGTGACGTTCACCAGCGTCCACCAGAAGGTGCGCCGGACGACCTCCCAGAACTCGGGGTCGGTCAGGACGGTCCGGTAGTTGCGGACCCCCACGAATCCCGCGCCGCCGCGGATGAGCTCGCCCATGCCGTACTCCTGGAAGGAGATCAGCAGATTGCGGACGAGCGGGTATCCGAGGAGGAGGACGCCGCCGAGGACGGTCGGGGCGATCAGGAGGTAGGGCCGGAGGCCCGGCCCGTGGGGCCGCCTCACGAGCCGAGGGTCCGCGTGATGCTCGCGGACGCGGTTGCCGCCGCCCGTGCGGGATCGGTGCCGGTGAGCACGGCGGTCATGTACTGCTTGATGGGGTTGGTGGCCTCGACGGCCGCCCACTGCGGGGAGTTCGGCGTCGCCCGGCCCTGTGCGGCGCCGGCGGCCATGGCGGCCGTGCCCGCGTCGTCCTGGATGACGTGCGCGAGGGAGGTGCGGTTGGGGACGTAGCCCATGGTCTTCGCCATGTCCGTCTGCCACTTCTCGCCGGTCAGCGCCTTGACCACCTGGTAGGCGGCGTCGGGATGGGTGGAGGCCTCGGGGACGATGAGGTCGGACCCGCCGGTGAAGACCGCGCCGGGCTTCTCCGCCGTTCTGCCGGGTACGGGGAAGAAGCCGAGCTTGCCCTTGAGCGCGGGGTTGATCTCCTCGACGATCTTCGCGCCGCCGGGTACGGCGACGATCTGTGCGACGTCCCCCTTGGCGAAGACCTCCGCCTGCGGCGGCTTGGCCTCGTCGGAGTCCTTGGGGCCCTTCCCGAGGGCCTGGAGCCGCCGGTAGAAGTCCATTCCGGCGAGGGCCTGCGGGGTGTCGAGCGCGCCCTTCCAGGCGGCGCCGTCCCGGACGGCGAGGTCGCCGCCGGCCTCCCAGACGAAGCCGGAGAGGGTGTACCAGTTCTGGCCGGGGAGGTAGATCCCCTGGGTCCTCCCCTGGTCGAGCTTCGCCGTGACGGCGAGCCACTCGTCCTGCGTCCTGGGGGGAGCGGTGATGCCGGCCCGGGCGAAGAGGTCCTTGTGGTAGATGACGACGCGGTTGGCCGCGTACCAGGGGACGCCGTACTGCCTGCCGTCGACCTTTCCGGGTCCGGCGAGTCCGGGAAGCCAGTCGGCGCCGTTCAACTCGCCGGTCCTGTCGGTGAGATCGCGTACGCCGCCGCTCGCCGCGTACTGCGCGACCTGGGTGTTGCCGACCTCGATGACGTCCGGGGCGTCCTTGCTGGCGAGGGCGGCGGTGACCTTCTCGCCGATGCCGTCCCACTCCTGGATCTGGATGTCGAGGTCGATGTCCTCGTGTTCGGCCTCGAAGCCGGTCCGGAAGCGGGTGAGGAACGCGTCGGTGACGCTGTCCTTCATGATCCAGACGGTGACCTTCTCCGGTCCGCCGGAGGCCGCCGGGTCGGCGGGGGCGCTACAGGCCGTGGCGGCCAGGGTCACGGCCGCGGCGAGGGCGAGGGGGCCGGTGACGGGACCGGAGAGGAGGCCTGCGGGGGGACGGATCTTCAACGTGCACCTCGATGGGTAGTTGACCAATTGGTCAAGTGGTCAGGTGTGTGACCAGAAGGTGGCATGGACCAGTGGAGTCGTCAATCCCCTGAAAAACATGCGCTGTTCACTCGATGACAGGTCAACTCGTTCCGCTACCATCAGCCTTACCAGTTGACCAGTCAGGGAGAGTGGCATGAAGGACGGCTCCTCCAGCGGGGTGCTGAAGCGGGAGCGGGTACGGGAACACCTGCTGGGCCTGATCGAAGGCCTCGGCCCCGGCGACCCGATCCCCTCCGAGCGCACCCTCTGCGCCGGCCTGGGCGTCTCGCGGCCCACGCTGCGCGCCGCCGTCGACGAACTCGTCGCCACCGGCCTGCTGGTGCGCGAGCACGGCCGGGGCATGTTCGTCGCCCCCGCCAAGATCACCCAGCAACTCGCCCCCGACGAAGCGGCCTTCGCCGTCCCCCGGGCCTCCGGCGACTGGTCGAGCACCGTCCTGGAGGCCGCCACCGTCCGGGCCGGCGCCCGCATCGGCCGCAGGCTCCGCCTGTCACCCGCCGCCGAGCTGCTCTACGTCGCCCGGCTCCGCCTCGTCGACGGCGCCCCCATGGCCATCGAGCACCTGCACATCCCGGCCGACCTCGTCGGCGCCGCGCTGAGCCCGGAGGAACTGGAGGCGGGCGACCTCTACGACCACCTGCGGGAACACCACCGCGTCCACGTCAAGGAGGCCACCCAGTCGATCGAACCCACCGTCGTCAGCGAGGACGAGGCCGCGCTCCTGGACGTCCCCGTCCTCTCGCCCGCGCTCCTGATCGAACGCCTCACCCTGGACACCGCGGGCCGGCCCGTCGAGTACGTCCACTCGGTCTACCGGGGCGACCGCTACCGGATCGTCTCGCGCCTCGACTTCACCCGCGACGGCCTCGTCACCTCGTCGACCGAGGGAGATGCATACTGACCAGCGGCGGGAGCGCGCATCGGGGAGGGCACGGGATGGAACTGAAGCGGGAGCGGGTACGGGAGCATCTGCTGGCCGTGATCGACGGCCGACGCCCCGGCGACGCCATCCCCTCCGAGCGCACCCTCTGCGCCGGCCTGGGCGTCTCGCGGCCCACGCTGCGCGCCGCCGTCGACGAACTCGTCGCCACCGGCCTGCTGGTGCGCGAGCACGGGCGGGGCATGTTCGTCGCCCCCGCCAAGATCACCCAGGAGCTGGTCGCCGACGACCACGCGGCGAGCGCGCCCCGCAGCCCGGGCAGCTGGACGAGCACGGTGCTCGAACTCCGCACCGTCCGGGCCGGCGCGCGCATCGGCCGCAGACTCGCGCTCTCCCCGGCGGCGGAACTGGTGCACGTCACCCGCCTCCGGTACGTCGACGGCGCACCGATCGCACTGGAGCAGCTGCACGTCCCGGCCGACCTGGTCCCCGGCCTCACCGCCGCCGACATGGAGGGCGGGTTCTACGCCCATCTGCGCGAGCGGCGCGGCATCCGGACCGCCCACGCCGTCCAGTCCATCGAGCCGACCGTCCTGAGCGAGGAGGAGGCGGCCCTCCTGGACGTGCCCGTCCTCTCGCCCGCGCTGCTCTTCGACCGCATCACCTCCGACACGGCCGGCCGCCCGGTCGAGTACGTGCGGTCCCTCTACCGCGGCGACCGCTACCGCGTCGTCACCCGGCTCGCCCTCGGCGACACCGCGCCCGACCACCCGGCGGCCGACGCCGCACGGGGCGGCGCGTGGTGGGGGACGGTGGAATGACCGGGTGACCGGGGCGGGCGCAGGGCGTCAGGAGACGGACCTGCCGAAGAACTCCAGCTCCGCGACGGCCACCTGCTTGCGCGGGTCCGCCCGCCACGCCGTGGCCAGGACGAGGCGCACCGACAGCGCGTCGCGCACCCGGAGGTCGACGCGCTGCGTGCCGCCGTCGTTGATGCGGTGGTGCGAGACGTGCGTCTCGCCCGAGGAGTCCCGCACGACGAGGTCGAACGTGCGCGGGGTCGCCTGCCCGTCCGCCTGAGTCGTGTTCTTCGAGCTGCCGGGGGTGATCAGCAGGCTCAGCAGATCGGTCGGCTCGGCGAACGTGGCCTCCAGGTACTGCCCGGCCGAGTCGCCCGCGTACCCGGTGCCCCACCAGGTGTTGGAGTAGCCGTCGCCCGCCAGCTTCGGGTCCCGCTTCGCGGCCGAGTGCGACGCCGCCCAGGAGACGGGGTGCACCGGCACCCGGGTGGCGAAGTGGTCCTGGACCGCACGGGCGGCCGGCGGCCCGCCGACGATCCCGCCGACCACCACGGCCACCACCGCCGTCGCGATCAGGGCGCGGACGATCCACCGGCTCCGGTCGCGGGCGAGCCCGGGCCGCCGCCCCGCGTAGGGGCCCTCGGCGTCGGACAGCCGCTCGGGAACCATGGGCGTCGCGCAGAAACGGCAGAAGTGACGGCCCGGCGTGTTGGCGAGCGAGCAGGCCGGGCACGGCGTGCCGCCCTGCACCGGCACGGCCGCCTCAGCCGCCCGCACCGCCGGACGCGCCGCCTCCGGACGCGCGGGAAGCACCGGCGCGGCCACGGCCGGCTCGGCGGGCCGGTTCCCCGGAACCGGGACGAGCAGTGCGCGCACGAGCGTGTCCGACGGGCCGTCGGACGAGGCCCTCGCCTCCGGCACGGCGGCGGGTGCGGACGTCGGTGCGGACGCCGGTGCCTGCGCCTCCGGTGACGCGGTGACGGCCGGCAGCGGCGCGGTGACCTCCTCGGGGCCCACGCCCGGCGGGCCCGAGGGCCCGGCGGAACCCGAGGCGCCGGCCGACGTCCCGGCGCCCGACGTGGCCGTGCCGCCGGCCGATGTCGCCGGGGCGTCCGGGACGCCCTGGACCTCGGGACCGGCAGGCGCCCCGGCGCCGCGCGAGGCGCCCGGAGCCGTATCGGCCCCGGTGGCGGCGCCCGGCTCCTCCCGGCCCGCGCTCTCCGGCGACGCCGAACCGTGCGTCGCACCGGACGCAGATCCGGACGCCTGGTCGGATGCCGATCCGGACGCCGGAACGGACCGAACGTCGGCAGGCGCGCCCGCCGGAGTCGGACGGGCCGCCGCGGACGCCGTGTCGTCCTGGGCGGGCCGGTCGGCGGTGGCCGCCGCTCCGGCCGGGGTGTCCCAGCGCAGGAACGCTCCGCAACTGTCGCAGAACGACTGGTCCACCGTCCGCACCGGGCTCGCGCAGTCCGGGCAGGGGCGGGTCTGGGGCGCGTCACTCATGGGGGTCAGGCTCCTTCGGAGGTACGGGAAGCGGTCACCGAGACCGTGAACGGCAGATGGGCGGGGCGGGCCGCGGCCACGACCGCGCGCAGCCGGTGCGGATCCACCGAGGCGGGGTCGGCGACCCGCAGGACGACGTGCAGCCCGGCCGCGGGAGTCCCGGGGAACGGGCCGAGCGGAGCGGCGGACCAGCTCGCGCCACCGCTCTCGGTGATCTCCGCCGGGACGCCGAACGCGAGCCGGACCGCCGCCGCGAGACCCTGCCGGGTGCCGCGCACCCGGTGCAGCGCGACGGCGGTGGCGACCGCGTGCCGGCGCAGCGGCAGCGGCTCGCCGCCGTCCAGCTCGGCGCCGACCCAGGTCGCGAGGTAGTCCACGAAGTCGGCCGGGGCGAGCGCCGGGGAGAAGTACGCCTCCAGCGAGTCCAGGACGTTGAAGAGCGGAGCGAGGACGACGTCGAGACCGGTCACGAACCGCTGCCCGAAGTCGTCCTCAGCGTAGACGGCGGGCAGCGCCGCACCCAGCGGGTACGGGGTCGCGAGCCCGGGAACCGTACCCCGGGCGGACCCGCTCACCGCGCCTCGATCACGCGGACGCGGTGGTCGAAGGGGAAGAGCAGCGCGGACGGCGCCAGCTCGATCCGGTCGGTCGTGTCACCCCGCCGGCCCGTCAGCGGATCCGCCGGGTGCAGCAGGACCTCGTCGACCAGCTCCACGCCCGGGACTCGCTGGAGCGCCGCGAAGACCTCGCCGGCCCGCAGCGGGCGCCCGAACGGCCACCCCTCGCCGTGCGCCCCGCCCGTCAGCGGGTCCAGGTACGCGTACAGCGCGTCCAGCGCCTCCGCGCGGACCCGCTCCGCCTCGGCCGCCCGGAAGGAGTGCAGCGTCGCCACCACCGTCACGCCCTGGTAGAAAGGCGGCCCGACGGCCAGCCGGGTGCCCAGCGGACGGCGCTCGTCGAGGAAACCCGTCACCCGCGCCAGCAGTTCCTCGCCCGGCACCAGCTGCTCGAAGCGGAGCCGCCCGCCCCGGTCCGGCACCGCCTGCGGCACCACCAGGACGCGCACCGCGTTCTCGCCCGCCTCGGCCGAGTCCGCCGCGAGGCAGGAGATCCGCGCGGCCTCGGGCGCCGCCCGCCGCGCCAGCTCCTCGTAGTCGCGGGCCGTGACGGCACGCTCCTGCGCCCGGAGCGTGATGGGCGCGCGGGCCTTGGCCTCCTCGACGGTCTCCCCGTCGACCCCGCCCCGCGCCGCCTCCCGGTTCTCGACCCGCGCGATGTACGGGATGGAACTGCGCAGCACGGTGATCGTGGCCCGGGCCACGTTGCCCGCCCGGCCGCCCCCGGTGCCGTAGCGGAGCGCGCGGATCGCCGCTCCCTTCGGCGGCACCGAACCGAACTGGCGCAGGGTGCCGTCCGGTTGGCGCACGGAAGGGCCGAAGGCGATCTCGCCGGTCGTCGCGTCGAGGGTGTAGTGCCGGTCACCGGGGCGCGAGGACGCGAAGTCGCGGACGACCGTCCACTCCTGCCAGCCGGCCTCCGGATCGTCCTCGTCCGCGCCGTCCGCCCGCTCGGCGACCTGGAGGAGCAGCGGAGGCCGGTCCACGACCGGCGCGTGCGCGAGCCGCACCCGCTGCCCCGGGACCCCCTCGGACTCACCAAGCTGCTCGTTGCGGACCGCCTCCGCGTGAGCCGCCCGCACCGTGCCGCCGATGGTGAACGCGCCGGCCGCCCGCACGGTCGGCGACTCGCTGTACGAGGGAAGCCCCTCGACCGGCGGCACGACCCGGCAGCGAACCCAGCCCGCCTCGTGGCCGCCGAGGCGCGACGACACGTGCCCCGACGGCATGTGCAGGACCACCTCGCCCGGCCTGTTGAGGCCGCCCGTCGAGTCCTCGTCGACCTCGCACACGACCCACCCCTCGGCCGCCGTCCAGGCCTCCCACACCAGCGGCGGCCGGCGCGGGTCCACGCCGACGCCGTCCACCCGGCTGTCCAGGTCCAGAACCAGGACACAGTCCGGCACCGCCGCCGAGAGGCCCAGCAGCAGCACGTCGCCGACCTGGGGCAGCGCGGAGAACACCGAGACGTCCTCACCGCCCAGCACGTCCTGCGAGCGGTCCTCGGGCGCGCCCCCGGACTCCTGGCGCAGCAGATGGGTCAACTCGCAGGGCACCACGGTCAGATCGGAGGTGGTCGCGAACACGACCGCCTCCTCCGTCTCCGTCCGCCCCGTGGACACCTCCGTGCCGGTGGGCAGCAGCACCGGCTCGGCCTGCGGCGCGGACAACCGGAAGGTGATGTCGGCGCGGGCGGCGGCGGGCGGGAACAGCGTCACGCCCAGCAGGTCGAGGAAGGCCAGATGGTTCTTCTCCGGGACCCGGTTGAGCCGGTAGACGAGCTGGTCCGCCATGTGCGCGACGGCCTCGACCAGGGTGACGCCCGGGTCCGAGACGTTGTGATCGGTCCACTCGGGGCACGCCTGCTGGATGTAGCGCTTGGCGTCGTCGACGAACTGCTGGAAGCGGCGGTCGTCGAGATGGGGTGCGGGCAGGGCCATGGGTGCTCAGTCCTCGGAGGGGATGACGTAGAAGGGGAAGACGAGGTTGCGCGGGTTGTTGGCGCCGCGCACCCGGTAGCGGACGTCGATGTAGAGCGTGGTCGGCTCCAGGGGCGCCGGGGCGACCGTGACGTCCTCCACCTCGATGCGCGGCTCCCAGCGGTCGAGCGAGGACATCACCTCGTGCCGGACGCGTCCCATCGTCGAGTCGTTGACCGGAGCGAAAACCAACTCGTGCACCGCACAGCCGAATTCGGGGCGCATCGGCCGCTCGCCCGGCGCCGTGGCCAGGACGAGCCGCATCGACTCCTCGATCTCCCGGTCGCGCCGGACGAGGGCGATGGCCCCGCTCGGTCCGGTCCGCAGCGGGAACGCCCAGCCCGCACCGACGAAGTGCTCACTCAACGGAAGGTCCTCCTCAGAACGGCAGGTTCGCCACGACGGGGTTGGGCATCGGGATGGTCGCCGTGACGAACGACGGCGCGTTCACGACGGCCTGGGTCACCGCGGACACCTTGAACTTCGCCCCGGCCTTGATGTCCACGCCGAGCCCCGCGTTCATCCTGATCTTCCCCGCGGCGGACAGCGTCAGATCCGTTCCCGACTCCACCGTCACCCCCCGCGCACCCGAGATGGTGACCGTGCCGTCGCTCTCGACCGTCAGGGTCGTCCGCGCCTCGTTCAGCTCGATGCTCAGCGCCCCCTTCGCGGTGCGCAGCCGGATGCCGTGCGAGGCACGCGTCCGGCCGCCCTCCTCGCGCAGCTCCACCGTGTGACCCGTACGGGACGTCAGCGCGCGCCACTGCACCCGCCCGCTCGTCGGATCGACGGGCGGCACTCGGTCGGTGGCCGGAGTGTGCCGGTCGACGCCGTTGTAGAGCCCCGCGAGCACGTACGGGTGCTCCAGGGAACCCCGGTCGAACGCGCACAGCACCTCGTCGTCGACCTCGGGCAGCACGAGACCGCCGCCCCCGCGTCCGCCGAGCTGCGCGACCCGGCACCAGCCGCTCTCGTACGTCGCCGACAGCCACGGGAAACGCAGCCTGACCCGGCCCAGCGACAGCGGGTCCTTCGTGTTGGTGACGAGCGCGACCGCGACACCCGGCATCGGCGGCGCCGGTTCGCCGCCGCCGGACGCCGTCCCGTACAGCGAACGGAACTGCCGCCCCGACACCGTGAGCCAGCTGGTGAACTGCCGCCCCGACGCGAAGACATGACGGACACCGGTCGCCGTGTACCGCCCCTCGAACGGGAAACCGGCCCCCTTCACGGCGACCGGCTGCCCCGGCTTCAGCGCCGGATTGCCGGTCACCGCGACCTCCACCTCCGCGAACGACCCGGTGACGTCGTCGGCGAGCGAGGCCGCCGCCTGCGCCACCTCCGACTGCGTCGTGAACGGCGTGCCCGTCGAAGCCAGTTCGGCCGCTCCGAAGGGTGCGGACAGCTGCGCCGGCGTGATGTCGGAGACGATGTCCCGGCTCGCCACGGCGGGCGTCGGCGCGGACAGCGCCTGCTTCGTCCGCGGATCCCAGCCCCGCACGTCGACCTTCGCCACCTGACCGGCGGCCGTCACCGACACCCGGCTGTGCAGGGTGTTGGACCCGAAGTCCAGGACGTACGGGCTCGACGCCGCCGGCGTCGTGTCGGCGGGTGCGGACGACGCCGGCGGCAGCGCGGCGAAGACCAGCCTGCCCGCCGTGTCGAGCGAGAGCCGCACGTCGTTCTCCCGCGCGAGCCGGGACAGGAAGTCCCAGTCGGTGATGTTCGGCTGGGTCGCCAGCTCGTACACGGTGGGCGTCGCGTCCACCTTGCCGAGCGGGATCCGGTTCAGGCCGGCGAGCTTCCGGACGATGTCGGAGGCCGTCATGTTCGGATAGCCCTCGACCCGCCGGTTGCGCAGCAGCCGGTGTCCGGGGTCGTAGCCCCGCAGGATCAGGTAGCGGCCGTGGCCGGGAGCCGCGTCCACCTCGACGGCCGTGACCTCGCCGGTCAGCATCGGCTCGCCGAGCCGCCCGTCGGTGAAGGGGGACAGCACCGCCATGGCGCCGACCTTGAGATAGGGGAACTTCTCGGTGAGGGTGCCGTCCTTGTCGCTGAACGTCAGCTGGAAGGCGGAGGGGACGTTGACGCTGGCGTCCACCCAGCCCTCGGTGAGGCGGACCGCCAGCGGGTCCGGCAGCGGAGTGCCGTCGAGCTGCACGTGCAGGACGGTGGTGAAGGTCTTCTCGCTCATGAGGCGCCCTGGGTCTCCGGCGTTTCGGTGGTGGACGGGAGCAGCAGTTCCGTGCCCGGGCGCAACCGCATCGGGTCGTCGATGCCGTTGGCCTCGGCGATCACCCGCCAGCGCGTCGCGTCGCCGTACTCCCGCCAGGCGAGGGAGGCGAGCGAGTCCCCGGCGACCGTGCGGTGCGCCCGGCGGGCCGACAGCGCACCGGAGGTCGGGTTCTGCTTCTTGGTCGCGGTGGCGACCTCGGTGAGCGACAGCGAGCACGTGGCACGGATCGGGATGCCGCTGGGACTGAAGAGGGTGTACGTCGCGGACACCGAGGTCACGTACGCGACGAACTGCACGGTCGAGAACGACCCCCACGAGAACTCCACCCACGGCGGCGACGGAGCCTTCGCGCCGATGCTCTGCTGGGTCACCTCGCAGCACGAGAGCAGCAGTTCGACCTGCTGCTGCACGTCGTTCGACGACGGGTCGTCCGAGCGGTCGAGGAACACCTCGAGCTGGAGCTGCGCGGGATCGCTGCCCGTGAACTTCGGCGGAGCACCCCGCGTGTACGCCACGGCCGGCTCGGTGTGCCAGTTCGCGGACCTGCTGAGCTGCAACTGGTCCGGGTTGAACTGGAACTTCACCTGACCGATCCGGCCCCCCATCGACCCGCCGAGATCCGTCGGCGGCTGATGGATGGACAGCGAGGCACGCGAGAGACCGCGAGCCGCCAACGCACCCATGAGCGAGGCCATCTCACGCGCCTCCCGCGTCGGTGAAACCGTGGTGCGCGATCTCCAGCGACTCCGTCGCCACCGCCGGGCTCGCCGGGTCGAGCGTCGGCCCCGTCCAGCGCACCGGCAGCACCTCCACCAGACCCCACTGCGCCACCACCGACCCGTCGGCACGCAGCGCGGCGATCTGCGCGGTCGGCCTCGTGATGCCCGTCGCGAGCGACGAGATCCATGCCGCGACCTTCGCGGTGTCCGGCGTCAGGGGGCGCGTCAGGCGGATCGTCGAGAACGTGACCCGCGTCGGCAGCTGCCACACGAAGCCGTTGTTCCCGCCCTCCTGGCGCTGCTCCACCTCCACCTCGGACGACAGCCCGTCACAGCCGTTGAACAGGCCGAGGTCCTGCCCGTCGATCGTCAGCTTGAAGAAGACGGTGGATGCGGGGTCCAGCTGCGTGGGCATGATGCGGGTCTCTCGGGTAGTCGGGGTCGGCCGGCGGCGGCCGCGTACGGTCCGGGTCGGTGTCCGGTCAGTGGCCGTGGTCTCTCAGGCGCCCCACCCGCTCGCGGTCCGCGCGCAGCTCGGCGCGCAGCAGCCGCGACAGCGGCGTGACGAGCCGACGGGCCAACTCGTCGAGCTGCGTCGGCGATTCCCCCTCGGGCCCACCCGTCGGCTGCGCGGCCCGCTGCACGGAGGGCGCGGCCGACGCGGTACGCGTCGCCGTGGCCGACCGCGGCGGCCGCAGCCCGTTCA
>NZ_JBFPNH010000054.1:0-374722 GCF_040815545.1 Streptomyces sp. LMG1-1-1.1
CCCCAGGCCGGCGCCCCAGGCCGGCGCCCCAGGCCGGCGCCCCAGGCCGGCGCCCCAGGCCGGCGCCCCAGGCCGGCGCCCCAGGCCGGCGCCCCAGAGCCCGCGCCCGGGGACGACGTATCCCGGCAGGCCGGACCGCCGAGCGGTTTCCCCGCATCTCGGGGTTTGGCCCCGGAAAGAGCGGCAAGCCGAACTGGTAGGCACCGGAAGCGGAGTGACGGACAGTCGGCCCACGGAACCCACCCAGGAGGCGCTCAATGTCGAA
Organism: Streptomyces sp. LMG1-1-1.1; assembly: GCF_040815545.1. Classification (NCBI taxonomy): domain Bacteria; kingdom Bacillati; phylum Actinomycetota; class Actinomycetes; order Kitasatosporales; family Streptomycetaceae; genus Streptomyces; species Streptomyces sp. LMG1-1-1.1. The sequence continues at coordinate 266 of NZ_JBFPNH010000054.1, forward strand.
CCCGACCCGAGCGCTCGCCCGCGTGGCGCCGTGCGCCGCGCCGGTGGGACCGACCCGGCCTCGCCGCCTCGCACACGCCTCCGGTGGCCCGTCGGGACCGGGGACTGCCTCCCGGGACCACGGGCATCGGCGCGAGCCGCCGCACCCGGGGAGGCCCACGCCGGGCATTGCGATGCCGGGTGCCCCCCTGTACGGCATCCCCGCGCGGGGGCTGCCCGCGGGGACGGTTCCCACGCCCGCGCACTCCGGCCGGACCGGCGAGGCGGCGCACTCCGCCCCGGTCCGCCCGCCCCGTCGCCCGACCCGCCCTCCGGTGACGCCGCCGTCGCGGCTGCCGGAGGCCGCAGTCCCGTCCGAGGACCCCAGTGCCTCGGGCCGGAGCGGGGAGAGCCGCACGTACGCTCCCGCCGTGACCCCCGACGCGCCGCGCGGACGGGACGGGCAGGAGGGGCAGGAGGGGCTGAACGGGCGGGCCGACGGTCCAGCCGCCGGTGACCGCGGGCGGCCGCCCGGCGACGGCGGCAACGCCCGTCGCGGACGGTGGCGGCACCACGCGCCCCCGCGAACGGCCGGTACGCCGCGGGCCTGACTCCGCACCGTGCCGCGCCGGACGGAAGCCCCCACGCTCGACGGGGGCTTCCGCCGTGCCGGCCCCGCTCCAAAGCGCCGCACGTCCGCGCCGCACCCCGAGCCCCGGCGCGCGCCCCGGACCACCCGACGACTCGCATTACCCCACGACCCACACCGCCCGGCGCCCCGCACCACCCCATGACGCGCACCACCCCACGACGCGCACCGCCCCGCGCCCCGCGCCACCCCACGCCCCGCACCACCCCACAACTCCCCGAGCCGCCCGTGCGGCACGGGGCGTCCGCGCAGTCCGCAACCGATCACGGGCGGAGCGCCACCGGACCCGGTGGTGAGGGCCCGTTCCTGCCCCGTCCCCGTACTTCAGAGGAGGATCTTCATGATCGAACGAAACGCCGTTACGCCGGAGGACGAGCCGAGGGAGGCGCGGCACGGCGGGAAGGCGCAAGAGCCGGACAGCGGCCCCGGTGCCGGCACCGGCAGGCACGACGGGCGCGGCGAGACGGAGGAGGAGCGCGCGGACCGGCGCTGGCAGGAGCTGCTCCAGGAGATCCGGGTCGCGCAGACCGGGGTCCAGATCCTCCTCGGCTTCCTCCTCACCGTGGTGTTCACCCCGCTCTTCCACGACCTGGAGCGGACCGACAGGATGATCTACCTGGTCACGGTCGTCCTCGGGTCGCTGGCGACGGGCGCGCTGATCGGCCCCGTCTCCTTCCACCGGATCGTGTCGGGGCGGCGGGTCAAGCCCCAGGCCGTCGTCTGGGCCTCCCGGCTCACCTTCACCGGCATCCTGCTGCTGCTCGCGACGCTGACGGCCGCCCTGTTCCTCATCCTGCGGGTGGCGACGCACGACCCGTACGTGCCCTGGCTGGTCTCCGGCATCCTCGCCTGGTACCTGGTCTGCTGGTTCGCCCTGCCCCTGTGGGTCCGCACCCACTACGCGGACGGAAGCTGACCGGAGCGCGTCGCGAGAAGGCCCCCGACCCGAGGCGCGTACCGGCCCGGGAAGGCCCCCCGCCCCGAGGACCCGAGGCGCGTACCGGCCCGGGAAGGCCCCCCGCCCCGAGGACCCGAGGCGCGTACCGGCCCGGGAACTGCCGCCGGCGGAGGACGACGACGGAGAGGGGCGGCCCGCCGGATGGCGGGCCGCCCCTCTTGGTGCCGGACGAGGTCAGTCGTCCGTGGGATCAGTGCTTGAAGGCGTCCTTCGCCTTCTCCTTCGCGGCGCGGGCGTCGCCCTTGGCCTGTTCGGCCCGGCCTTCCGCCTCGAGACGCTCGTCGTCGGTCATCCGGCCGACCGCCTCCTTGACCTTGCCCTTGGCCTGCTCGCCCTTGGCCTTCATCTTCTGCTCACCCGACACAAAGGATCACTCCTTCTCCGTGCGACACATCTGACAACAGAGCGCCTCACCGGAATCGGCGCGTACAAACCCATGGAAATCTGGCGCGTCATCGCTCAGCGCGCCCCGGAGGGGAGGTTCTCCTTGATCTTGGCGATGGCGAAGCCCCACCCCTGCGACACCGTCGGCTTCCCCGGCACGGCCACCTCCGCCGGGTTGGTCAGCACGTCGAGGAGGACCGGGCCGGGGAGGGTGAGCGCCTTGCGCACGGCCTCGTCGAGCTCGCCCGGCGCGGTGACGCGGATGCCGGTCAGCCCGAGCGCCTCGGCCACCGCGGCGAAGTCGGGGTTGTCCAGGACCGTCCCGAACTCGGGAAGCCCCGCCTGCTCCTGCTCCAGCTTGACCATGCCGAGGCGGCGGTTGTCGAAGACGACGAGTTTCACCGGCAGCCGTTCGGAGCGGATGGTCATCAGGTCGCCGAGCAGCATACTGAGGCCGCCGTCGCCGCAGAAGGCCACGACCTGCCGGTCCGGCGCCCACAGCTGCGCCCCGATGGCCTGGGGCATGGCGTTGGCCATGGATCCGAGGTTGTAGGAGCCGATCAGCCGGCGGGTGCCGCGCATCCGCACGAGCCGCGAGAGCCACACGGTGGCCATCCCGGTGTCCGAGGTGAAGATCGCGTCGTCGGCGGCGTGGCGGTCGACGGCCGCCGCGAGGGCCTCGGGACGGATGTCCGCCTCCCGGTTGTCGAACATGGCCCGCACCCGTCCCAGCAGCCGCCTGTCGTGGTCGGGGTCGGCGAGGTCGGCCTGGCCCTTCCGCCAGTCCGCGTACCGCTCGCGGCTCTCGTCGAGGTGGTCGCGCGAGGGGACGGGCGCCAGCAGCGGCAGCAGGGCCCGCAGCGTCGCGCCCACGTCCCCGGCGAGCCCGACGTCCACCGGAACGCGGCGCCCGAGGTGCTCCTCGCGGGTGTCGATCTGTACGACCCGGCAGTCCTCCGGATACCAGTCCCGGTAGGGGAAGTCCGTCCCGAGCATGATCAGCGTGTCGCAGGAGTCCATGGCGTGGGCCGCGGCCGGATTGCCGATGAGGCCGGTCTGGCCGACCTCGTACGGGTTGTCGTCCTCGAAGCCCTCCTTGCCCTTCAGGGTCAGCACCATCGGCGCCGAAAGCAGCTCGGCGGCGCGCAGTACCTCCTCGCGGGCCTCCCGGGCGCCGCGCCCGACCAGGAGGGTGACCCGCGAGCCCTGGGTGATCGCCTCGGCAGCCTCGGCGAGCGCCGGGTCGTCGGGACGCGTGACGGCCGGGCGCGGCAGCGCGAACCGCGTCGGCCGGTCCTCCTCGACCTCCCGGTCGCCGAGGTCGCCGGGGACGGTCAGCACCGCCACGCCCCGCCCGGTCACGGCCGCCCGCACTGCGGACTCCAGCAGCCGGGGCATCTGGGAGGGGGAGGTCACGGTGGCCCGGTACACGGCCACGTCCCGGAAGAGGAGGTCGTTGTCGACCTCCTGGAAGTAGTCCCCGCCCACCTCCGACAGCGGCACCTGGCCGCAGATCGCCAGGACCGGCGCGCCGCTCTTGGCCGCGTCGTACAGTCCGTTCAGCAGGTGCACCGAGCCCGGTCCCACCGTGCCCATGCAGACGGCCAGTTCGCCGGAGAGCTGGGCGCGCGCTCCGGCGGCGAAGGCCGCCGCCTCCTCGTGGCGGAAGCCGGTCCAGTCGATGCCCTCGGTGGTCCGGATGGCGTCGGTGAGCGGGTTGAGCGCGTCGCCGACCACTCCGAAGACACGGCCGACACCGAGGTCCGCGAGTCCGTCGACGATCACCTGCGCGACGGTACGAGTCATGGGGTCTCCCTTCACTGTGCACGTCGACCGGGTCACCGCAGGGTGAACCGGTCCGGATGAGCCGCCTTCCAGTCGCCTGCCCACGTGTCCGGAACCGATGCGGGCGACAGGAGCACACCGGGTTCGAGCGGTTCGTACAGCTCGGCGTGGGACCGCACGGCGTCCGGACCGACCCGGCGCAGCAGCATGCCGGGCCCCAGCTCCCGGGGGCCGTCGGCGCCCATGGCGGCCATGAGTGCGAGGGCGCTCCGCACGGTCGCCTCCTGGAAGCGCCGTACCCGCTCCGCCTTGTCCTGGACATCGAGGGCGCGGGCGCGCCGGCGGTCCTGGGTGGCGACCCCGACGGGGCAGGTGTTGGTGTGGCAGCGCTGGGCCTGGATGCACCCGAGGGCGAACATCATGGCCCGGGCGGAGTTGGTGTAGTCGGCGCCCTGGATCAGCCGCTTGACGATGTCGCTCCCGGTGGCGATCTTGCCGGAGGCGCCGATCCGGATGCGGTCGCGCAGCCCCGTGCCGACGAGGGCCCGGTGCACCGTGGTCAGGCCCTCGGTGAGGGGCAGGCCGACGGTGTCCGCGAACTCCAGCGGGGCGGCGCCGGTGCCGCCCTCCGCCCCGTCGACGACGATGAAGTCGGGCGTGAGGTCCTCCTCCAGCATCGCCTTGCAGACGGCGAGGAAGTCGCGGCGCGCGCCCACGCAGAGCTTGAAGCCGACCGGCTTGCCGCCGGAGAGCTCCCGCATCCGGCCGAGGAAGCGCACCAGCTCCCGGGGGGTCCGGTAGACGCGGTGGTACGGCGGGGAGATCACCGTGCGGCCCTCGGGGACGCCGCGGACGGCGGCGATCTCCCGGCCGACCTTGGAGCCGGGCAGTACGCCCCCGATACCGGGCTTCGCGCCCTGGCTGACCTTCAGCAGGACGCAGGCGACCTGGTCGAGCGCGGCCTTCTCGGCGAACCGCCGCGGGTCGAAGCCGCCGTCCTCGGCACGGCAGCCGAAGTACCCGGTCCCGATCTCCCAGACGAGGTCGCCGCCGGGGGCGAGGTGGTGCTCCGATATCCCGCCCTCGCCGGTGTCGTGGGCGAAGCCGCCGCGCCGGGCGCCCTCGTTCAGGGCGCGGATCGCCGGGGCGGACAGGGAGCCGAAGCTCATCGCCGACACGTTGAGCAGGGCCATGTCGTAGGGCCGGGCGCAGTCGGGGCCGCCGATCCGGACCCGGGGCGGCTCGTCCGGCACCGGGCGCGGGGCCATGGAGGGGACCAGGTACTCGGTGCCGGTCCGGTCCAGCTCCAGCTCGGTGCCGAAGGGGTCCTCGGCGTCCGTTCCCTTCGCCCGCTCGTACACGATGGACCGGGTGTCCCGGTCGAAGGGCACGCCGTCGACGTTCCCCTCGACGAAGTACTGCTGGACCTCGGGGCGGATCGCCTCCATCGCGAATCGGAGGTGCCCGAAGAGCGGATAGTTGCGCAGGATCGAGTGGCGCCGCTGGACGACGTCGTACGACGCGACCGCGGCGAGCAGCAGGGCGGGGCCGGCCGCGCACCACCACCACGGGGACACCAGGGCGGCCGCGAGGCCGGTGGCGAGCGCGGCGAGGACGGGGCAGACCACGAGCAGTGACGTCACCATGGACGGCCGTCTGTCCCGGACGGGCGCGGTCAAAAGCGCGCGAGGGGAACGGGCGGGGCGGGACCGGCGGGACCGGATCCACCAGGTTTAGCGTGCGGGAGTCCGGCCAGACGGTGCCCATGAGTGCTTCGGAGAACAGCGAACGCAACCAGTTCCCCTGGACCGGCCCCTACGTCGTCCCGGACTACCCCGACCTGGCGCGGGTGGACGACCCGGACGTGGACGAGGGGTACGAGCCGGCCGCTCTCGGGGAGCCGGGCGTCCTGCCCGAGCCGTTCGCCGAGAAGGCCCGCGCCGCCGCGTACGTGGCCCGCGGCGCCGGGAGCGACCTGTGGGCCGCCGCGCGTGCGCACCGGGCCGTGGCGGCCGGTGCCGCCGCCGGCACGGCGGCCGCGCTCGCCCTCGCGTACGGGTGGGGGCACCGGGCCGGGCGCCTGGCCGCGCGGCGCGACCTCGGCCCGGTGGCCCTGTTCTTCGAACGCCGCGGCTGAGCGGGCGGCGCTTCCCGCCCCGTAGGAGGCCGGTGCGCGCGTGTGCGCCGTCCGGCCGTCCCTCTACCTTTCCGTCACCGTCCTTACGGAGGTCGATCCGCATGGTCCCCCTGCTTCTCGTACTGCTTCTCGTCCTGCTCCTCTTCGGCGCCGGCTTCGCCGTCAAGGCGCTCTGGTGGATCGCCGTCATCGTGCTCGTCCTGTGGCTGCTGGGCTTCGTGGCCCGGCCGAAGGGCGGCACGGGCCGCTGGTACCGCTGGTAGGCGGCCCCGCGGCGCGCGCCCGCCCGAGACGTGACCGAGCCCGGCACCTCCGTCAGGAGGGTGCCGGGCTCGGTCGTGCGCGCTAAGGGGCCGGCACCGCCCCGGAGAGTCCGGAGGGTGCCGGGTTGGCCGGGTGCTCAGGCGCTCAGTATCGAGTCGTCCTCGGGGCGCGCGCCCGGCAGGCGATGGCGGGCCGCGATCAGCGCCGCGTCCACGTCACGCGTACCGGTGGAGACGCACAGCGTGTATGCGAGGTCGTCCATGCGCCGCCGTACTTCCTTGCCGCCGTTCTCGGCCTGGAGCACCTTGAGCGTCTCGTACTGCTCGATGAGATTGCGCAGGACCGCGGGGTGGGCCATCAGCACGTACTGCTCCCCTCGTCGTGGGGGCGGGAGACCGCCCGGTTCGACGCGCGTGTACCCCGGAAGTGGCGTCGTACGCCCCTCCGCCCGGGCCCGGAGAGGACGGGTTCCGGCCGGATGGCCCGGCACCGCCCTCCTCTTGTCGATCACGGAGGGGTAGTGTCGTCATGATTGCCGTACGGCAACGATCGCGGTAGTCGGAGCCGTCCCGGGGGAGCGGACGTCCGGCGCGCGGCGTGGGCCGCGCGGTCCGTGTGCGCAAGCTTGCTGGGGAACGAGGATGGGGCATGTCCGACACGACGACCAGGGGCTCCTCCGGCCGGGAGCAGCTCGGCCCGGCCGCAGTGGTCGAGCCTGAACTCCGTCAGCTGCTGGCCGGGCTTACGGCCGTGCGGGACGGCGACTTCGGCACCCGCCTGCCGGACGAGGCCGACGGGCTGATGGGCGAGATCTCCCGGGTGTTCAACGGGATGGTCGACCAGCTGTCCCTGTTCACCTCCGAGGTGACGCGGGTGGCACGCGAGGTCGGCACGGAAGGGACGCTCGGCGGGCAGGCCGCCGTGCCCGGTGTCTCCGGCACCTGGGCCGACCTGACCGACTCGGTGAACGCGATGGCCGGCAACCTCACCACCCAGGTCCGGGACATCGCCCATGTGGCGACGGCCGTCGCCAAGGGCGACCTCTCCCAGAAGATCGACGTGGACGCGCGCGGCGAGATCCTGGAGCTGAAGAACACCATCAACACGATGGTCGACCAGCTCTCCGCCTTCGCCGACGAGGTCACGCGCATGGCCCGTGACGTGGGCACCGAGGGCATCCTCGGGGGACAGGCCGACGTGAAGGGCGTCTCCGGTACCTGGCGCGACCTGACCGACTCCGTCAACTCGATGGCGGGGAACCTCACCGCTCAGGTGCGGGCGATCGCCCACGTCGCCACCGCCGTCGCGGGCGGCGACCTGTCGAAGAAGGTCGACGTGGACGCCCGGGGCGAGATCCTGGAGCTGAAGACGACCATCAACACGATGGTCGACCAGCTCTCGGCCTTCGCCGACGAGGTGACCCGGGTCGCCCGCGAGGTCGGCACCGAGGGCAACCTCGGCGGCCAGGCCACCGTCCGGGGAGCCTCGGGCACCTGGAAGGACCTGACCGACAACGTCAACGTGATGGCCTCCAACCTCACCGGGCAGGTGCGTTCGATCGCCCAGGTCGCCACCGCCGTGGCCCGCGGCGACCTCTCCCGCCGGATCACCGTGGAGGCCAAGGGCGAGGTCGCCGCCCTCGCCGACACCATCAACACCATGGTGGACACCCTGTCCGCCTTCGCCGACGAGGTGACCCGCGTCGCCCGCGAGGTCGGCACCGAGGGCCGGCTCGGCGGCCAGGCCAGGGTGCCGAACGTGGCCGGCACCTGGAAGGACCTCACCGACAACGTCAACTCCATGGCGAACAACCTGACCGGACAGGTCCGGAACATCGCCCAGGTCACGACCGCCGTCGCCAACGGCGACCTGTCGAAGAAGATCGACGTCGACGCCCGGGGCGAGATCCTGGAGCTGAAGACGACCATCAACACGATGGTCGACCAGCTGTCCTCGTTCGCGGCCGAGGTGACCCGCGTGGCCCGCGAGGTCGGCAGCGAGGGCCGGCTCGGCGGCCAGGCCGAGGTCGAGGGGGTCTCCGGCACCTGGAAGCGGCTGACCGAGAACGTCAACGAGCTGGCGGGCAACCTCACCCGCCAGGTTCGCGCCATCGCCGAGGTCGCGAGCGCCGTCGCCGAGGGCGACCTCACCCGCTCGATCACCGTCGAGGCGTCGGGCGAGGTGGCCGAACTCAAGGACAACATCAACGCCATGGTCGGCTCGCTGCGCGAGACGACGCGGGCCAACCAGGAGCAGGACTGGCTCAAGTCCAGCCTGGCCCGGATGTCCGCGCTGATGCAGGGCCACCGCGACCTGGCCGTCGTCGCCGACCTCGTCATGGACGAGCTGACCCCGCTCGTGGCCGCCCAGTACGGCGCGTTCTACCTCGCCGAGGAGGGCGCCGACGGCGTCGAGCTGGGCCTCGTCGGCTCCTACGGACGCCCCGCCGGCGACCAGGACCCGGTCCGCTTCCGACTGGGCGAGTCGCTCGTCGGACAGGCCGCCCGCAGCCGCCGCACCATCGCCGCCGACAACGTGCCCGCCGACTACGTCACGATCTCCTCGGGTCTCGGCAGCACGTCCCTGGGCAGCCTCGTGGTGCTGCCGGTCGTCGTCGAGGAGCAGGTGCTCGGCGTCATCGAGCTGATGTCCTTCAGCCCCTTCACCTCCGTGCACCGGGACTTCCTGGAACAGCTCATGGAGACCGTCGGCGTCAACCTGAGCACCATCGTCGCCAACGCCCGTACCGACGAACTCCTGGACGAGTCCCAGCGCCTGGCCGGCGAACTCCGCTCGCGCACCGAGGAGCTCCAGGTGCGGCAGGAGGAACTCCAGCTCTCCAACGCCGAGCTGGAGGAGAAGGCGGCCCTGCTCGCCACGCAGAACCGCGACATCGAGGCCAAGAACCTGCAGATCGAGCAGGCCCGGCAGGAGCTGGAGGACCGCGCCCAGCAGCTCGCCCTGGCCTCCACGTACAAGTCGGAGTTCCTGGCCAACATGAGCCACGAACTGCGCACCCCGCTCAACAGCCTGCTGATCCTGGCCCAGCTGCTGGCCCAGAACCCGACCCGCAACCTCACGGCCAAGCAGGTCGAGTACGCCGGCATCATCCACTCGGCCGGATCCGACCTGCTCCAGCTGATCAACGACATCCTCGACCTCTCCAAGGTGGAGGCCGGGAAGATGGACCTCAACCCGGAGCGCGTGCCCCTGCGCGGGCTCCTCGACTACGTCGAGGCCACGTTCCGCCCCCTCACCTCGCAGAAGAGCCTCGCCTTCGCGGTCTCCACGGCCGCCGGCGTCCCCGTCGACCTCGTCACCGACGACACGCGGCTCCGCCAGGTGCTGCGCAACCTGCTGTCGAACGCCGTCAAGTTCACCGAGCACGGCAGCGTCGAACTGCGCATCGAACCGGCCACGGACAGCGAGCTGCCCGTGTCCGTGCACCGCGGCGGCCCCGTCGTCGCCTTCCGCGTCGCCGACACCGGCATCGGCATCGCCCCCGAGAACCTGGACGCCATCTTCGGCGCCTTCCAGCAGGCCGACGGGACGACCAACCGCAAGTACGGCGGCACCGGCCTGGGCCTCTCCATCAGCCGCGAGATCGCGTATCTGCTCGGCGGCGCCCTCACCGTCACCAGCGTGCCCGGCGAGGGCAGCACCTTCACCCTCTACCTCCCCGTCACCCGCACCGACTTCACCGAGCAGTCCGACCCCGCCGCCCCGCCGGCGGACCCCTCGACGGTGGGCACCCTCCCGGCCCGGGGCGGCGCGCTCGCGCTGCCCGGCGCCCCGGCCGCCCGGCCCACCCGGCGCCTCCTCGTGATCGAGGAGCGCCCGCGCGGGCTCCTCGCCGTCGTCGCCGAGAACGCGATCACCCAACTCGCGGCCGACGGCGGGCACACGGGCCGGGCGGACATCGAACTGGTCGCGGTCGTCGGCCCCCAGGAGGCCGCCACCGCGCTCGCCACCCAGCCGTTCCACTGCGTCGTGCTCGACGTCGACATGGCGGACGGCGACGCCCTGCGCTTCCTGGACGCCGTGGACGGCGACGAGGCGCTGCGCACCGTCCCCGTCCTCGCGCACAACAACCGCCGGCTTCCCGCCGACGAGGAGGGCGCCCTCCAGGACCTCGCCGGCCGCCGCCCGCTGGAACTCCTCTCCAGCCTCGACGAGCTGCGCGAGCGGATCGCCCTCCACCTGTCCTCGGAGCAGCCCGGCGACGTCGTGCCCCTGGTGCGCGGCGACCACTGGGCGCCCGCGCCCCAGGCCATCGACACCACCCTGCGCGGCAGGACCGTCCTCGCCGTCGACGACGACGCCCGCAACCTGTACGCCCTCAGCGGCATCCTGGAGCTGCACGGCATCACCGTGCTGCACGCCGAGAACGGGCGGAAGGGGATCGAGACGCTCCTGGCGAACCCGGCCGTCGCCCTCGTCCTGATGGACGTGATGATGCCGGAGATGGACGGCTACACGGCGACCGCGCGGATAAGGGAACTGCCGCAGTACGCGGACCTGCCCGTGATCGCCGTCACCGCGAAGGCCATGCCCGGCGACCGGGAGAAGAGCCTCGCGTCCGGGGCAAGCGACTACGTCACCAAGCCCGTCGACGCCGACGAACTGATCGCCTGCGTCAGCCGCTGGCTCGACGGCGGGGAGGCCTCGTGATCGTCCCCGCGGGATCGCCCCGCACTCCCCGCCCGGGCCCGGAGCGCCGGACCGGCGCACCCCGGCCCCGTCCGCACGGCGGCCCCGGGGCCGCCCCGACCGAGGAGTCGCCGACGTGAGTGGCCCCCGCTTCCCGGGCGCAGACCCGTCCGCCGGCCCCTCCGAGGCAGGCGCCGCCGCGTCCCCGACCCCCGGCACCGCCGTCCCGCACCCCGCCCCCGGCACCGCCGTCCCGTACCCCGCCGACGGCACCGCCGTCCCGTACCCCGCCGACGGCACCGCCGTCCCGTACCCCGCCGACGGCGCGTCGGCCGACGCGTCCCCTGACGGCCGGCTGGCCGCCACGGTGGAACGGCTGCGCGGCGAGGTGCGCGCCGCGCACGCGGCGGCCGAGGGCCGCGCCCTGATCGAACTCGCCAAGGGGGTCATCGTCGAGCGCCTGGGCTGCGGCCCCGCCCAGGCGGCCCGCCAGCTCGCGGAGCTCGCCGACCAGGCCGGACTGTCCCGGCTCGAGCTGGCCGCGGACATCATCAACCAGGCGGCCCGGGACCGGCTGGCCGGGGCCGCCGACGAGTTCGTGCGGACGGCCGTCGGCGAGCCCGGCGCCACCGCCCCCGCCGCACCCGCCGCCTCGGTCGCCGTGCGGCTGCGTACGGCGGAGAGCGCGGCGCTCAGCGCCGGTGACACCCAGGCCGTCGCCGAGTCGCTGCTCAGGCACGCCCTCGAACCCCTGGGCGCCGTCGCCGTGGCGATCTGGACCACCGGCCCGGACACCTCGCTGAGCCTGCGCGGCCACGCCGGCTTCGGCCTCGACGAGGCGGCCCGCTGGCACTACGTACCGCCGGGGGTGACCACCGCGGCCCGCCAGGCGCTCACCGGGCGCCGCACCGTCCGGTACGCCTCGCTCGCGGCCGCGGGCATCCCCTCGATCGGACGCGCGCGCCATCCCGACGGCGGCCGGGTCGTCGTCCCCGCCGGGACCGGCGGCCGCATACACGGCGTCCTGGAGATCTGCTGGGCCCGTCCGCTCGACGCCCTGCCGCAGGCCGTGGAGCGCCAGATCGAGGCCCTCGCCGAGCTCTGCGCCCACACCCTGGAGGCGCTGCCCGAGGCCTCCCCCGGGGGCTTCCCCGTCCCCGCCCCCGGCGGGGACGGGGCGCCGGGGCTGGCCGAACTCTCGGACGCGCTCTACGACCCCGCCCTCGTCCTCACGCCCCACCTGGACGAGGCGGGGAAGCTCGTCGACTTCCGCATCCGGCACACCAACGCGCACTTCCAGGATCCGGCCGGACGGCCCCGCGGCTCCGTCGACGGGGCCTTGCTCCTGGAGGCGTACCCGGCGACGGCGGGCGGCAGCGAACTCTTCGAACGGATCGAGCGGGTCTACGCCACGGGGGAGCCGTTCCGCGCCCGCCGGGTCCGGCTCACGGCCCTGGTGGACCAGGTGCCGCTCGCCTCGCTGGCCGACATCAGCATCAGCCGGTGCGGCGCGAGCGTCCTCCTCATCTGGCGCGTCGAGGACGAGTCGGCCCGCCTCGCCAGCCTCCTCCAGCACGCCCAGCGGCTCGGCCGGGTCGGCGCCTTCGAGGAGGACCTCGTCACCGGGGACATCACCTGGCACGGCCAGCTCTTCGAACTCTTCGGCCGCAGGCCGACGGAGCCGCCGGTCGCCCTGCGCGACCTCGCCGCCCATGCCCACCCCGACGACGCCGACACCATCCGCCGCTTCCTCCAGACGGTGCTGTACCAGCGGCGAGTGGGTTCCGCCGCCTTCCGCATGCTCCGCCACGACGGCGTCACGCGGCACATCCGGGTGACCGCCGAACCCGCCCTGGGCGCCGACGGCGGTCTCCAGACCGTCCGGGGCGCCTACCAGGACATCTCGGCGCAGCACTGGACCGAGGTCGCCCTCACGGCCACCCGCGACCGGCTGGCGGCGACGGAGGAGGCGGCTGAGGAACGCAACCGGCTCACCCTCCAGCTCCAGCACGCCATCATGCCGCCGGCCAAGCCGCCGCTCGACGCGCCGGGCCTCGACGTCGCCGTGCGCTACCGCCCCGCCGAGTCCGAGTCCCTGGTCGGCGGCGACTGGTACGACGCGGTCGTGCTGCCGTCCAAGAAGGTGCTCCTCTGCGTCGGGGACGTCGCCGGCCACGGCGTGGAGGCCGCCACCGGCATGGTGGTGCTGCGCAACGCCCTCCGCGGCCTCGCCGTCACGGGCGCGGGCCCGGGGCAGCTGCTGTCCTGGCTCAACAGCGTCGCCCACCACCTCACGGCCCAGGTCACGGCCACCGCCGTGTGCGGCATCTACGACCCGGGGAGCCGTACGCTGCGCTGGGCCCGCGCGGGACACCTCCCGCCGGTGCTGGTCCGCGGGGACGAGGCGCTCGACCAGTCGCTCCTGCACGGGCTGCTGCTGGGGGCCCTCGCGGAGGTCGAGTACGAGGAGGCGGAGCTCCGGCTCGAACCCGGCGACACGGTGCTGATGTACACCGACGGGCTCGTCGAGCGGCGGGACACCGCCGTCCAGGAATCCGTCGCCCAGCTGCTCACCGTCGCCCGGCAGCCGTCCGACAGCCTCGAAGCCCGACTGGACCAGCTGCTGGCGCGCAGCAAGTCGGACACGGACGACGACACGTGCGTGGTCGGCGTCCAGGTGTCCTGACCCCGTCCGTCCGCCCCACGACTTGCCCCACCCCCCCACGGAAAGCAGGGAACATGCCCGAGCGAGAACCGATCCTGGAAGTCGACGTCGAGATCCGCGACGACCGCACGGCCGTGCTGACCGTGGCGGGTGAGCTGGACATGGAGACGGCCGCCCGGCTCGAGGACCGCCTGACGGAACAGTTCGGCCAGGGGCGGCGCCGTCTCGTGCTGGAGCTGTCCGCCCTCGACTTCATGGACTCCTCGGGGCTGAACGTCCTGATCAGGGCGGTCAACAGGGCGCGGGAGACCGGCGGCGACCTGTATCTCGCCGCGCCGACCCCGGCCGTGCGCCGCATCCTGGAGATCACCGGCGTGACGACGACGATCCCGCCGCACGACGGCGTGGCGGACGCGCTGGCCGCGGCCGGCGGCGCGAGATAGCGGACCGGCGGCCCGGTCCCGTGCACGGGACCGGGCAGGGAAGAGGAAGAGGAAGAGGAAGACCGTGCACGAGATCGCCGAGATCGAGCATGCGCTCCGCCGGGCGGCTCCGCACCGGCTCGTGGGGGTCGTCGAGGACGCCCTCAGGGAGCACTGCGGGGTGCTGCGGGTGGAACTCCGCCTGGCCGACTACGGTTTGCGGACGCTCCAGCTCGTCGGCCACGTCTCGGGGGCGGATGCGTCGGTGCCGATCCACGACAGCCCGCAGGGGCGCGCCTTCGGCGCCCAGGAGCCGCACGTCGTCCGGGAGCCCGGGGCGCTCCGGCTCCACCTGCCCGTCACCGTCCGCGGGGACCGGCTGGGGGTGCTGACGGCCGAGCTGCCCCCGGAGGCCGACCTCAGGCCGCTGCTGCCGGGGCTCGCCCAGGTCTGCGAGGCGCTCGGCCACGAGATCCTGGTGGCGGAGCGCGACACGGACCTGTACGTCCTGGCGCGGCGTGCGACGCGGCTCACGCTCGCGGCGGAGATGCAGTGGCAGCTGCTGCCCGGCCGTTCCTGCGCCCGTCCCGAGTTCGCCCTCGCCGCCCATCTGGAGCCCGCCTACGCCATCTTCGGCGACAACTACGACTGGTCGGTCTCGGACGGCCGGCTGACCCTGACGGTCACCAACGGCATGGGAGAGGGCATCGAGGCCGCCCTGCTGACGAACCTCGCGATCAACGCGCTCCGCAACGCCCGCCGGGCCGGCCTCCCGCTGGCGGACCAGGCCGCGCTGGCGGACCAGGCCGTGTACGCCCAGTACCGGGGCGAGGCCTTCGTGTCGGTGCTGCTGCTCTGCTTCGACCTGGCCACGGGCGAGGTGGAGGCCGTGGACGCCGGATCGCCCCGGCTGTGGCGGCAGCGGGGGCAGGCGGTGGAGTCCGTCGGCTTCGAGGCGCAGCTGCCCCTCGGCATGTTCGAGGACACCGTGTACGTGCCCGAGCGGTTCGCGGTGCGTCCGGGCGACCGGCTGCTGTTCGGCAGCGACGGCGTGTACGCGGCCGTCTCGCCCGCGGGGGAGAGCTACGGGGACCGGGCGCTGGCCCGCGCGCTGAGGGGGACGCGGCTGCTGCCGCCCACGCACGTGCCGCAGGCGGTGCTCCGGGAGCTCGCCGTCCACCACGGCGGCAGTCCGCTG
The DNA here is from genome assembly GCF_040815545.1 of Streptomyces sp. LMG1-1-1.1. NCBI lineage: Bacteria > Bacillati > Actinomycetota > Actinomycetes > Kitasatosporales > Streptomycetaceae > Streptomyces > Streptomyces sp. LMG1-1-1.1. Next base: position 15,356 of record NZ_JBFPNH010000054.1, read on the forward strand.
GAGGACGACGCCCTGGTCGTCTGCCTCGACTGGCACGGCACCGTGGCAACAGTTGCCGTGTGACAACTGTATCCTTGGGGCAACACCTGGCGGGTGCCCGGAAGAACGCCGTCAAGGACGACCAGAGGTGGCAATGAGGACATGGGGTGTGCGCCCGGCCGGAGCCGGCGTCGCGCGGGGATCAGGCCGAACTGACGTCCTTCAGCGGCGTGCGTGCGGGTGACGAGGCGGCCGCTCCACTCCCTCCCACGGCTTCGTGGAACCCGGTGAGCCCCCGCAGCAGCGCCTTGCGGCTCGTCGGCGACATGTCCGCGATGACCGCGAGCAGGGCCTCCTCGCGCTGGCCCCTGAGGTCCCGCAGGTACGCCTTGCCGTGCACGGTCAGGTGCAGCTCCAGCTGCCGACGGCTCACGGGGCTGGGCAGCCGCTGCACGAATCCCAGCGCCTCCAGCCGGTCGCACATGCGGCTCACCGAGGGCGGGGCGGAGCCGAGCAGCTCGCCCAGGGTGCGCAGGCTGATGCCCTCCTCGCGGTCCAGGCTGTACAGCACGCGCAGCTGACTCGCCGAGACGGGTGTCGACGACACCATGTCCCGGCCGCGCTCCCACAGCACCTCCAGCAGCTCGATGAGCTCCCGGGCGGACTCGGCCGTCCGCTGCGGTTCCCGCGGCGGCGGGGCGGGGTTGCCGTTCATGCCTGCCGACCCTCCTCGGACGTCCCGGGCCGGGGACAGCGGCCTTGCGACGGACCGGTCATCTCCACATCTCTCCAGAAGGCGGTACGGATCCGGTGGATCGACACGTGACAGTGGAAGGCGCACTGCGCGGGGCGGCACCGCACCTCCTGCTGGACTCCCTCCGTACCAGTCTCGCCCACCTGTACGCCGCGACCTCCGCCGACCTGCTGCTCGTCGACTACGGATTCACGACCCTGCGCCCCGTGGAGCCCGTCCAGACACCTGGCGGGATGCCGATCGCGCCCGTGGACGCGGGCCCCGCCGGCCGCGTCTTCCGCACCCAGCAACCATATCTTTTCCGTGATGTCGGGCCCACGGCGACCGTTTACCTGCCCGTCACGGTCCGCGGCGACCGTTTCGGCGTCCTGGTCGTCGTCCTGCCCGCGGACCGGGCCACCCCGGAGACCCCCGCGAGCCTCGCCCGGGTCGCCGAGACCCTCGGGCACGCCCTGCGCGTCGCCGACCGGCACACCGACCTGTACCGCCGCACCCGCAGGACGCACGCCCTCAGCGTCGCGGGGGAGATGCAGTGGGACACCCTGCCGGGCCGGGCCTGCGCCGGACCGGCCTTCGACCTGCACGCCCACTGGGAGCCCGCCTACACCTCCGGAGGGCACCTCCTGGACTGGAGCGCCACCGAGCGGGACCTCGTGATCGTCGTCGCCGACGGCGCCGGCCCCGGCACCCCGGCCGCCCTGGCGAGCACCCTCGCCCTGACGGCGATCCGCAACGCCCGGCGGGCCGGGCTCGACCTGGTGACCCAGGCCAGCCTCACCGACCAGGCGCTCTACGGGCAGTACCGCGGCGAGCACCCCCTCTCCGCCCTGCTGCTCCGGCTCGACCTGACCACCGGCGAGGCCGAGGTGGTGGACGCCGGGTCGCCGACGCTCTGGCGCGTCCGCTCCACCGTGACCGAGCGCATCGAACTGGACCGCCAACTGCCGCTGGGCATGTTCGAGGACACCGTCTACGCCCCCCAGCGCCTGCGCCTCCTGCGCGGCGACCGGCTCGTCTTCGTGGCCCACGGCACCGGAGAGCCGACGGCCGGCCACGGGCACGAGGCGCCGGACGGTCCCGTCGCCCGCGCCCTCACCCGGGCACGCCGCCGGAAGGGCGCGGACGTCCCCCGGGCCGTCGTACGGGCGGTGCGCGGGACACCCCGTGGCGCGCCGGACGCCGTCCTCGTACTCTGTCTCGACTGGCGCGGCCACGAGGCGGGGACCCCGGGCCAGGGACGGTACGGGGGGCCCACGCCGACCGCGCCGGCGTCCCCTTGACGCGCTGTCGGCGGTGATCCGCGTTGCGGGCGGTGTGGAAATCATGAAGAGGGGAAAGGCGGGTACGAGGAGCCCAGCCGCCGACCCAGGACGAGGGGAGCACCAGCGCCATGACGGACGCGATGACCGCAGAGCGCGCGGTCCCGGAGCCTCTGCTGTCCGCGGGTGCCGTCTACGACGACGCCGCCGCCCGCGGCGGGGCGATCGCCTCCGCCCGCGCCTTCACGGCCGAGTTCCTCGCGGCCGCCCCGACCGTGCTGCCCGGACCGGTCGGCCAGGAGCGCGTCGAGCTCGCGCAGCTGGTGGTCAGCGAACTGGTCACCAACGCGATCCGGCACACGTCCGGCCCCTGCTGGCTCCTCCTGGAACTCGGCCGCGACGTCCTGGAGATCTCGGTCTTCGACCAGGAGGCCGCCGCCCCCGTGCCCCGCGGACACGACCCCCGCCGCATCGGTCAGCACGGCGTCGAGATCGTCGTCGCCGTCTGCGAGAGCCTCACCGTGGAGCCCGCCCCGGAGGGGAAGCGGGTCCGCGCCCGCCTCTCCCTCCTGCCGCAGTAGGCCCACACGACGAACCCGCCCGACCGGCGAGCGCGCTGACGCACCGGCACCTCACCGGCCCGCCGGGCGCACCACGGCCCTCCGGGAACGCCGGGGGCCGTGATCCGGCGGCCGGTCACCGGCGGCCGTTCGCCTTGCGGCGGGCCCGGCGTTCCAGCGCATGCCGCTCGGCCTCGGTCAGGCCGCCCCACACTCCCGACGGCGGGTGCGGCTGCGCCAGGGCCGAGCGCAGGCACGGCTCGCGTACCGGGCAGCCCCGGCAGACCCTCTTGGCCTCCTCCTCCTGGGCGAGGGCGGGGGAGCCGGTCCCCACCGGGAAGAACAGATCGGGGTCGACCTCCTGGCAGACCGCGTCCGCACGCCAGCCGTCCATGTGAGCCTCCTGGCACATGAGTAGGGATGCGTCTCTCCCCGTTCGCCTGACCGTTCGTCCGTCCGTGAAACCCCGGCGGGACCGCTCCGGGACGCCACCGGGCCCCCGGGTGAAGCGCCTGTGTCGGAATCGTGGGGATAGTGCGGGGAAGAGAGGGGTGCGTACCGGAAGAGGGGGGTTCACTTGATGTGCGGCGCCCACTGCGGAATGGTGGACGGACGAGCTGTCGTCGAGTGGGAAGGGGGCGGGCCACTACGCGCGGGCCACGCTTATGACTGTTTTCGAGGACAAGTCCGGCCGCTCCCGGGAGAGCACGGGAGCGGGGAGCACCTCGTGGCTCGGGTCGCCGCATCCGGCGGTGGTGGCCGACCGCCAGGGCGGCGTCGTGGAGTTCAACGCCGCCGCGGCCGACCTCTTCCCGCGGATGGGGGTCGGCAAGTGGCTGGACGAGGTCGTCCCGGGATGGCTCGCCGACGCCCACCGGCGACTGGCCCACCCGGCCCGCACACCCGCCGCCGCGACTCCGGCGCGGGCGGGACCCGCCCCGCTGCGCGGCAGCCACGCCGGCCGGCTCCTGAGGGCCCACCCCAGCGAGTCCGGCCACGGCGACGTGGCCTGGTGGCTGGTCGACGACTCCGACCTGACGGCCGCGCAGGACGCCCTGCGCACCGAACGGGAGCGCCACGCGATCCTGGCCGAGGCGTCCACCCAGCTGCTGGCCTCGCTCAACCCCGACCGCTGCCTGGAGAAGGCGGCCCTGCTCGCCGCCGCCCACCTCGGCGACGCGGCCCTCGTGATCTCCCCGCCCGTGCGGAACCGCTACACGGTGGTCACCGCCATCGACGGGGGGTTCGAGCGGACCCAGCTCACCCTGGATCCGACCGGCGTGCCTGGTCTCGCCGAGGCACTGCAGGGTTTCCCCCCGGTGCCCGCCCGCTGGATCGACCCGGCCGAACTGCCGCCCTGGGCCGTGCCCGAGGGCTTCGGCGGGACCCCCGGGTCCGTCGCCATCACCCCGCTGCCCGGCCACGGCGTGCCCGCGGGCGCCCTGATCCTGCTGCGGCGCGGCGGACGGCGGGCCTTCGACGCCTCGGAGGAGCTCTTCGCCCGGCTGTTCGCCGCCCGCGCCGGCGCCGCCCTGTCGGCCGCGTGCCTCTACGCGGAGCAGGCCCGCATCACGCGCGCGCTGATCGCCGAACTCCTCCCGCCCCGGCTCCACCACGTCGGCGGGGTCGACTTCGCCGGCGGCTACCGCACCTCCCAGGACACCGAGCGGATCGGCGGCGACTTCTACGACGTGCACCCCTGCACCGACGACGGCCAGGAGACGCTCGCCGTCCTCGGCGACGTGTGCGGCAAGGGGCTGGACGCCGCCGTGCTCACGGGCCGGATCCGCAGCACCTTGCACGCCCTGCTGCCCCTCGCCGGAGACCACCAGGACGTCCTGCGGCTGCTCAACGGCGCCCTGCTGACCGCCCGGCACACCCGCTTCGCCACCCTGGTCCTGGCCTCGGTGCGGCGCACGGGCGGCCGGGTGCGGCTCCGGCTCACCAGCGCCGGCCACCCCCGCCCGCTCCTCCTGCGCGCCACGGGAGAGGTGGAGGAGGCGGACACCGGCGGGACCCTGGTGGGCGCCCTCCCCGTCGTCACCAGTCGGTCGGCGACCGTGGACCTGTCGCCCGGCGAGACCTGCGTGCTCTACACGGACGGGATCACGGAGGCCCGCGGCGGGCCGCTCGGCTCGGCCATGTTCGGCGAGGACCGGCTGCGCTCCGCGCTCGCCGAGTGCGTGGGACTCCCGGCCGAGGCCGTCGTCGAGCGCGTGCAGATGATCGCCGGGGACTGGGTGGGCCGCGGTCCGCACGACGACATGGCGGTCGTCGCCATCACCGCGCCGCACACCACCCACCTGTCCGCGGTGAACGGCCACACCCGGGGCAGGTACACCGCATGAGCACGCAGACCACCACCTCGACCACCGACCTCGCCGCCGCCCGCCGGCAGCTGTGGGCGGCCCTGGAGGCGAGGGACGAACCGGCGGCCACCGCCGCCGTCCTCGGCGCCCACGACGCCGGGGTCCCGGCCGAGGACCTCCTCCTCGACGTGATCGGCCCCGCCCAGGCCAGGGTCGGCGCGGAATGGGCCGCCGGCCGCATCGGGGTCGCCCAGGAGCACGCCGCCACGGCCATCCAGGACCGCGTCGTCGCCGCCCTCGCCCACCGCACGGCGGACGGGACCCGTCCCCGACCGGAGACCGGGGAGGCGCCCCGGCGCGTCACCGTCGCCTGCGTCGACGGCGAGTGGCACGCCCTGCCCGCCCGCCTCCTCGCCGAGGTCCTGCGCGGCCGGGGCTTCCTCGTCGACTACCTCGGGGCGCACGTCCCCACCCCGCACCTCATCGCCCACCTGCACCAGACCGGCACGGACGTCGTCGCCCTCTCGTCCTCGCTGCCGGTCCGGCTCCCGACGGCCCACGCCGCCGTCACCGCCGTCCAGGCCATCGGGCTCCCCGTCCTCGTCGGAGGCGCCGCCTTCGGCCCCGACGGCCGCTACGCCCGCCTGCTCGGCGCCGACGGGTGGGCGCCGGACGCCCGGGCCGCCGCCCGTCTCCTTGCCGCCTTCCCGCCGCGGGGCACGGCCCGGCCCGCCGCAGCCCGCGACCTGCCCCATCTCGCCGACCAGGAGTACACCCTGGTCACGCGCGCCCGGACCCAACTCGTCCGGCAGGTCCTCCAGGGCCTCGAGGACGCGGTCCCGGCGATGGCCTCGTACACCGACCGGCAGCGGGAGCGGACCGCCGAGGACATCGCCCACATCGTCGACTTCCTCGGCGCGTCCCTCTACGCCGACGACGCCGAGCTCTTCACCGGCTTCGTCACCTGGACCGCCGAAATCCTCCGGGCTCGCGGCGTCCCGGGCGATGCCCTGATCGCCGCCCTCGACCTGCTCGCCGACGCCCAGCACGACTTCTCCCGCGCGCGGGCGCACCTCGCCGCCGGGCGCCGCGCCCTCCTCCGCGTACCCGCCCCGCCCGCCCCGGGACCCCACTCGTGAACACCCCCGACCACACCTTCGAAGTCAAGGCCGTCGCCGCGCCCGACAGGATCCTGTACGTGACGCTCGTCGGCGACCTGGCCTGGGACGGCGCCGACGAGCTGCTGGACGCGACCCGGGCCCACCTCGACCCGGCGACCGCCCCGGCGGGCCTCCGCGTGGACTGCGCCGGAGTCACCCTGTGCGACTCGACGGGCCTCTCCGCCCTGTTGGCCCTCCACCGGCTCGCCGAGGCCGCGGGCGTCCCGCTGCACCTCGACCGCAGACCGCCCTTCCTTGACCGGCTGCTCCTCCTCACCGGCACGTACGAGCACCTGACGGGCCGGTCCGAGACCGCCGGGCCCGACGGCGACACCCCGAGCGGCGCGGCGGAGAGCCCTCGTCCCGCCGGCCCCTGACGGCCCCTTTCACGACCTTCACCACATCGTGACACCATCGGCACATCCGTCACGGCGGCACGAGGTGTAGCAGGGACGGGACGGGTCAAGCGGACACCGCACCCGCTCGCTGACAGCCCCTCAGCCGGAGGACCCCATGCCCCAGCACCCCGTCGCCCCGCTCCCCGCACCGCGCGTCCTCACCCAGCCCATGGCCATGGAACTGCTCACCTCGGACGCGGCGGTCCGGATCGACACCACCGTCGGCTACGACTCCCGCGACCCGCACGCCCTGAGCATCGCCTTCCACCTCCTCGGCGAGGACCCGGTGGTGTGGCGCGTCGACCGCGAGATGATCCTCGCCGGATCGCTCCAGCCCACCGGCGAGGGCGAGGTCCGGCTCCGTCCCGCCCCCGACGGCGGACTCCTCCTGCGGCTCGGGCCGGTGGGGCAGCGCGCCGTCGTCAGGTGCGAGCAGGAGGCACTCGGCCGTTTCGTGCGCGACACCTTCGTCCTGGTGCCGCTGGGCACGGAGGAACGCCACCACGACTGGGGACCGCTGCTCGCGTCCCTGGGGCGCTGAAGTGCGGTGCGCCGGAACGCCGTACGGGGACGGACACCCGTCCGCGCAAGGGGCCCGTGGAGTGGCTCCCTCAGCCGGGACGGCCGGGGGCGGCCGGGCGGAAACAGGCCGTCACGTCCTTGCCCCGCGGACAGGGGCGGGTCAGCACGTCGTCGGCGAGCGCGTCGACCAGGAGCATTCCGCGCCCGCCCAGCGCGCCGTCGTCCGGGCTGCGCTGCTCGGGCACCTGCGGCGAGGCGTCGTGCACGGTGACGTGCAGGCACTCCTCGTCCCAGGTGAGGATCAGCTGCGCGTCGCTGCGGGCGTGCACATGGGCGTTGGTGACGAGTTCGGAGACCGTCAGCACGACGGAGTCCGCCACGCCGGGGGCGGTACGGTCCCAGCCGAGCGTCGCCAGGTGCTCGCGCGTCCAGTCCCGGGCCGTCTTCACGCTGCTGCCTATCGGCAGCGACCGCGCCCAGCCGATGGCCCTCATCGAGTGATCCCGTGTCATGACTCTCCTTCGTACGACCGGTTCGAGGTTCCGTCTGCCCCTCGACCGGGAGAAGGGAACCGATAGAAAACACATGAGGAGTCGATGGGTGTGGATGTGAGAAGACCGGGTAGGCGACCAGCCTCAGGGTCACGCGATACGAGCAGTACACGTGAAAGGGGAACGGTGTGACGGTCACCACGATGTCGACCACGGGAGTCCAGTCCGGAGCGGGGACGCTGCCGCAGATCCCGGACACGTTGGCGGTCGCGCCCAAGGACGCGAGGGCCCTGTCGAAGGTCTTCTTCCAGGAGCTCGCGACGCTGGAGGAGGGGACGCACGAGTACCAGTACGCGCGCAACACCCTCATCGAGATGAACATGAGCCTGGTCCGCTACGCGGCCGGGCGTTTCCGCCACCGCGCCGACGAGATGGAGGACATCGTCCAGGTCGGCATGATCGGCTTGATCAAGGCGATCGACCGGTTCGAGCTGTCGCGGGAGGTCGAGTTCACCACCTTCGCCGTCCCCTACATCGTCGGCGAGATCAAGCGGTTCTTCCGGGACACCTCCTGGGCGGTGCACGTACCCCGCCGGCTCCAGGAGGCGCGGGTGGAACTGGCCAAGGCGACCGAGGAACTGAGCTCGCGCCTGGGGCGGACGCCGACGGTCCGTGAGCTGGCCGAGCTGATGAGCCTCACCGAGGAGGAGGTCACCGAGGCGCGGCTGGCCTCCAACGGCTACAACTCCTCGTCGCTGGACGCCGCCCTCGGCGGCGAGGACGAGGACGGCGACGCCTCGCTGGCCGACTTCATCGGCAGCGAGGACCCCGCCATGGCGCTGGTGGAGGACTTCCACTCGCTGTCCCCGCTCATCGCCGACCTCGACGAGCGGGACCGCCGGATCATCCACCTGCGGTTCGTCGAGGAACTGACCCAGGCTCAGATCGGTGAGCAGCTGGGCTGCTCGCAGATGCACGTCTCGCGGCTGCTCGCGCGCACCGTGAAGCGCCTGCGCGAGGGCCTGCTGGGCACCGGCGTCGGCTGATCCCGGCCGGCCGGCCCGCACGACTACGGCTCCAGGGCTCCCGCACCGACACGCGTCCGGTGCGGGAACCCTGGAGCCGCAGTCATGCGGGCGGGTGCTGGCCCCGGCCCACCGGAGGGCCGGCCAACGGCGTGGGGGAGAGCGCCGACGGCTCCTCTCCCGCTTCCAGGAGGGTGTCGGCGGCGCCCACGATCAGGGGATCGGGCAGGCCCACGGCCTCGGCGTCCTTGCTGGCGTAGTCGATCCGCCACAGCAGATAGCGCATCGCCTCCAGCCGCCCCCGGCGCTTGTCGTTGCTCTTGACGACCGTCCACGGCGCGTCGGCGGTGTCGGTCGCGCGGAACATCTCGATCTTCGCGGCGGTGTACGCGTCCCACAGGTCCAGCGAGGCCAGATCCGTCGGCGACAGCTTCCACTGGCGTACCGGGTCCACCTGCCGGATCGCGAACCGGGTGCGCTGCTCCGCGCGGGAGACCGAGAACCAGAACTTGACCAGGATGGTGCCGTCCTCGACCAGCATCGACTCGAAGGCCGGGCACTGCCGGAGGAAGAGCGCGTGCTGCTCCTCCGTGCAGAAGCCCATGACCTTCTCGACACCCGCGCGGTTGTGCCAGGAACGGTCGAAGAACACGATCTCGCCGCGCGCCGGCAGGTGCGGGACGTACCGCTGGAAGTACCACTGTCCGGCCTCCCGCTCGGTCGGCTTGTCCAGGGCGACGATCCGCGCCCCACGGGGGTTCAGCCGCTCCGTGAAGCGCTGGATCGTGCCGCCCTTGCCCGCGGCGTCCCGCCCCTCGCAGATCACTACCAGCCGGGCCCCCGTCTCCTTGACCCAGCGCTGCAGCTTCAGCAGCTCGATCTGCAGGACCCGCTTGGTCCGTTCGTACTCCCGGCGGCGGACCTTCCGGTCGTAGGGGTAGTTCTCGCGCCAGGTCCGGATGGGTCCCCCCTGCGCGTCCAGCAGGACGGGCTGCTCCGGCTGGCTGGTGTCCACTCTCAGCCCGGCCAGCAGGTCGTCGGCGGGGTCGACGGCGTCGCTCATGTGTCGGCTCCTTGGTGCGTCGTTGGCGTCCGGGGCGTCTTTGGGGTTCGGGGCGCCGGGGCCGGGGCCGTCCCGGTCGTCGTCGTGAGTGCTCATAGGGGCCCCTTGCCCCGTCGGCGGGCCGACACGAGCGTCACGACTGACGCGTCACCCGTACGGCGCAGTCGGGCCGGAGGGCGCCCGCCCCGCGGAACGCCCTCCGGCCCGGCTGATCCCGTTCAGACGAAGGTCACGGTCACCCGCTCGAAGCCGAGGCCCCGCAGCAGTTCCCGCAGCATCGCGGCGGTGTTCCGCTCCGCCCGGGACGTCAGGTCGGACTCCCGGGCCGCGTCGCCGATGCGCCGGGCGGCGAGGACGTGGACGGCCTGCTCGCTCGAGGGGTTGTCCGAGAACAGGTCGCCGATCCGGTCGAGCAGACCGCGCTGCTTGGACACGGCGTACGAGCGCTCCGGATCGAGCGCCGGGTCGGCCAGCCGGGCGTGCGGCAGCCGGAGGGTGGCGTCGGTCCGGTCGGCGTCGACGGTGACGGCGTCGTCCCCGAGGCCGCCGAACTCGACGTAGGAGGCGACGCTGCCGATCGCCACGTACAGGGTGCGGGTGCCGCGGATCGCGTCCGGCAGGAACCGCGCGTCGTGCTCCAGGTCGACCACCACCTGGTAGGTCCCCGCCGCCCCCTCGTACCGGCTCAGGTCCTGGACGGACTTCAGGACGGCGGGGCCGGAGCGGTCCTTCACGTCCGTCCCGAAGACGTCCATGCCGGGGATCCGGAGGAACTGGCCGATCAGCATGAGGGCGACGGCGAGCACGAGCAGGACGACGGCGGCGAGGGGCCACCTCCCTCCGGGGCGCTTCCACGAACGGCGGGCCGGCGCGGGTCTGGTCTCGGTCTCTTCTCCCATGCGGCCCGGATGCCCGAGTCCGCCGCTCCCACACCTAACTCGGTCCGAAATAGGGTCTGTTGGGGCGCGAGGGAGAGGCGGTCCGGAAGTGGGCGCCCCGCGGGGCCGCAGGGCATGCGGCCCCCCGGCGGGGGTACGCGGGATCCGTTGGGACGCGGACACCAAGGGGAGGAGACGGCTCATGTTCGGTCGGAGAGCGACGAAGAGACGGGGCGGTGCGCCCGCCGGAGGGGACGGAGGCGGCGGGGGAGACGCGGGGGGTGCGGGCGGAGCGGCGCCGGCCGGCGGGAGCCCGGAGCGGAAGGAGCCGGTCACCGCGGCGCCCCGGGCCGCTGTCCCGGTCCGGCGCGGCCCGGGTCCGTTCGTGCGGGCGCTCGTCGCCCTCACGGCCCTCGCGGGCATGGTGGCGTTCGCCGTGGTCCTGGCCCGGCTGACGCTGGAGGCCTCGCCGGCCTCCGTGCCCCTCACCCACAACAACCTGACGCCCGGGCGCTCGATCGAGGCCTACCTCGGCCGGCCCGCGTTCGTGGACACCGTCAAGCAGCTCGGCGGCAACATCCTCCTCGGCGTCCCCTTCGGGATCCTGCTGCCGCTGCTGGCCCGCAAGGCCCGCGGCTTCCTCCGCGTCGCGCTCCTCACCGCGGCCACCATGCTGCTCGTGGAGCTGGTGCAGGGGGCGCTCGTCACGGGCCGCGCCTTCGACATCGACGACGTCCTCCTCAACACGACGGGAGCGCTGCTCGGCTACGTGACCGTCGGCCGGCGCCTGGGCCGCGCCGTGCACCCCCGCACCCGCCCCCGCTGGTGGCAGCGCCGACGCCCGGCCCGTACCTCGGCATGACAGCCGGGACGGCGGGCTCCGGCGCAGGACCGGCCTAGGGGATACCCGCCGGTGCCTCGCCCGAGGGGGCCTCAGACCGCGTCCGCCCGTAGGTCGTCCAGGACCGCGCGGGCGGCCCGCGCGCCCGAGGCCAGCGCGCCCTGGACCGAACCGGTCGCCCGGTGGTCCCCGCACACGTACCGACCGGGTGCCCACCGCACGGACCGGGAGAGCGGCATCGGGCCCGGCATCGCCGGCAGCGCGTCCGGGACCGTGACGCGGTGGACGGGCTCCCAGCCGCCCGTGTCCGCGCCGTACACCTCGCCCAGGGCCGCGAGCACCGCCGCCGTGTCCGACGGTCCCGGAGAGCCGAGCACCGACGTGGACACCAGCGCCCGGCCGTCGGCGGAGAACCCCGGCTGGACGGCGGTGAGGACGCAGGTGTTGAGGAACCTGCGCGCGGAGTCGACGACCAGCACGGGCTCGTCCAGGGGAGGCCGGTCGGCCGCGTGGTACAGCGTGGTCACGGTCCGGCCGGCCGGGACGGGAAGTCCCGGCAGCAGCTCCGCCGCGACCCGCTGCCCGGTGGCGACGACGACCGCGCGGGACCGCAGCTCGCGCCCGTCCGCGAGGACCACGCCATCCGGCCCCAGCGCGGACACCACGGTTCCGGTGCGCGGCACGTCCGGCGGCAGCCGCGCGGCGAGCTGGGCGGGCACGGCGCCGATCCCCTCGGCCGGAAGGCACAGGGTGCCGCGCAGCATGCTCCGCCACACCAGGTGGAAGAAGCGCGCCGAGGTCTCCAGCCGGTCCTCCAGGAACACACCGGAGAGGAACGGCCGGAAGAACGTCTCCACGAGCCGCGGCGACACGCCCGCCGCGGCCAGCGCCTCGCGCGTGGTCCCGTCGGCGCCGCGCCGCAGCACGGACGCCGGTGCCAGCGCGTCCCGCGCCGACAGGACGGAGAGCGCGAGCAGGTCGCGGCCGGACGCGAGCCGCCCCGGCAGCAGGTCCCGGGCCTCGCCCGGGCGGCGGCTCGGATCCGTGAACCGGCGCGGCCCGCGCTCGGTGTGCACGAGCACCCCCGGCGTGAACGGCCGCAGCCTCAGGGGCCTCAGCCGCACGCGCCGCTTCACCTGCGGATACGAGGTGTTGAAGACCTGGAAGCCGCGGTCCACGGTGAAGCCCGCCACCCGGTCGGTGCGCATCCGTCCGCCCACCGCGTCACCCGCCTCCAGGAGCAGCACCCGCAGGCCCGCCGCGCACAGGTCGGCGGCGCAGGCGAGGCCGGCGGCCCCCGCTCCGACGACCACCGCGTCGTACCGTGTGTCGTCCGTCGTCCTCTTCATGCCGTCCTCTCTCCGTGTCCGCGAGGTCGCCCCCGCCCGCGTGCCGTGGCCCTGCCTCGCCCACCCGTAGGGGCGGGCGGGCGGCGCGGGGCCGTCAGGGCGGGCCGGCGCCCCGCTTCCGCTCCTGTTCCAGGAGGGCGGGCAGGTCCCGCAGCCGGTCGAGCCCCGCCACCGGCCGGGACGTGCGGGGGTTGCGGCCGAGCCGGTCGCGGTGCCGGTGGAGGAAGGCCCAGTATCCGGTCGTGAACGGGCAGGCGTCCTCGCCGACCCGCCGGTCGGGGCGGTAGGGGCACGGCCCGCACAGGTCGCTCATGCGGTCGATGTAGGCGCCGCCGGAGGTGTACGGCTTGCTCGTCATCCGGCCGCCGTCGGCGTACTGGGACATGCCGACGACATTGGGCAGCATCACCCAGTCGTAGCCGTCGGCGAAGCTGCGGTGGAACCAGTCGGTCACGGCCGCCGGGTCCCAGCCGCGCTGGAGCGCGTAGCTGCCGAGGACCATCAGGCGCGGGATGTGATGGGTCCAGGCCGTGTCCCTGACCTCGCGCAGGGCCGTCGCCACGCACCGGGCCGACACGGCGTCCGCGTCCAGCTCCTCCCACCAGCCGGGGACGGCCCCGGTGTGCCCGAGGACGTTGCTCGTCCGGTACTCCTCGCCGAAGTGCCAGTACAGGTGCCAGACGTACTCGCGCCAGCCGGCGATCTGCCGGACGAAGCCCTCCACGGACCGGAGCGGCGCCGCGCCCGCTCGCCAGACGGCCTCCGCCCCCTCCACGCACTCCGCCGGGTCGAGGAGTCCCAGGTTCAGTGACGTCGACAGCAGACTGTGGCTCATGACGCCGTCGCCGGCCAGCATCGCGTCCTCGTGCGCGCCGAACCCGGCGAGCCTGTGGTCCAGGAAGCGCCGTAGCGCGGCGAGCGCCTGACGACGGTCCGCCGGGAACGCCCGGGGACCGTCCCGGCCGACGAAGGAGACGTCCCCGTCCCTTTCCCAGCGGTCCAGGTCGTGCCGGACCTCCTCGTCGATGTCGTCCTCCCGGGGCCGGTACGGCGCCGGCGCGCCCAGCGAGCGCGCTCCCCGCGGCGGTGGCACGCGGTTCTCGCGGTCGAGGTTCCACACGCCTCCGGTCGGCCCGTCCCCCTCCATCAGGAGGTCGTGGTCGCGGCGGACCCGCCGGTAGAAGTCCTCCATGCGGAGGGTGCGCCGCCCCTTCGCCCAGGCCGCGAACTCGTCCGGACCGACGAGGAACCCGCGCGGCGGCAGCACCGTGACATCGCCGAGCGAGCGGACCAGGCGCAGCGCCGCCCGGGAGGTGGGGTGGTGCACCGTCACCCGGCCGCGTCCGACGGCACGCCGCAGCCCCTCCCGGTAGGTGTCCGCCCGCACGTACGTCACCCGGTCGCCGAGCTCGGCGGCGCGGTGCCGCATGGCCGACAGGACGAGGTGGGCCTTCGCCCTGTGGAAGCGCCGGCGACGGAAGACGGAGCGGGCCTCGATCATCACCACGGGGGCGCCACGGGCGGGGCCCTCCTCGCCCGGCGCCAGGAAGGCAGGCCCCAGCTGGGCCCCGAAGAGCCAGTGCGTCTCCGTCATGCCTCACCCGTCCCTCTCCAGGCCGTCCCCGACGACGCCCGGGCAGGCCCCGACGACGACTGCCCGATCCCGCACGCCCCGTCTTCCCTCTTCACCCCGAGCGCGCCCGCCGGATGCACCAGTGCCCCTGGTCCTCGGCGCCCTCTTCGTCAGGAACGCGCCTCGGCGACCTGCGACCGCTCGGTGGCGGTAGCCGAGGGGAACCCCGTCAAGGAGTGGAAGGCCCGGTCGTCCTGGCCTGCCAGCTTCCGCCGTCCACCCGGTACACCGTCAGTCGGCGGTTGACGGGGTCGCCGCCGTCGAAGGCGACGCGGCCGGTGACGCCGTCGAAGGCCAGCCGCTCGACGGCTCGCGGCAGTTCCGCCCGGACGCCGTCGGCGAGTGTGCCGCCCTCCGCCTTCGCGACGGCCTTCACCGCTTCGATGAGGGCCCAGGTCGCGTCATAGGCGTAGGGGCCGTACCAGCCGGGTGGCTGGGAGTAGCCCGCTTCGCCGTAGCGGGTCAGGAAGTCGCGTCCCGCCGCCGACTCCGTAGCGGGGGCGCCGATCTGGGTCGCGAGGTCGCCGTCGGCCCGGGGGTTCGCCGTGAGGTACTGCTGGTCGAAGACGCCGTCGCCGCCCATCAGTGGGATGGCCACTCCGGCCTGCTTGAGCTGCTGGGACAACGGTGCCGCGGTGTCGTAGTAGCCGCCGAAGTAGACGGCCTCGGCGCCCGAGGACCGCACCCTGTCGGCGAGGCCCGCGAAGGAGCGTTCCGCGGGATCCACCTGCTCGGTGCCGACGACGGTCCCCCCGAGCTTCTTCCACTCGGCCGTGAGGCCGGCGGTGAGGGCGGTGCCGTGGCTGCTCGCGTCGTCGACGACGTAGAGCCTGGTCTTCCCGGCCCCGTGCAGGTACCGGGCGGCGAACGGCCCCTGGTCGACGTCCGTGCCGATCGTCCGGAAGTAGGTGGGGTACGGACGGACGCGGGTGCCCGACGCCCAGTCGGGGCCCAGCGTCAGGGCCGGGTCGGTGTTGCCCGGTGACACGTTGACGACGCCCGCGCGAGACAGCGCCGGCACCAGGGTGCGGGCGACGCCGGAGTTGAGCGGGCCGACCACCCCCACCAGCTTGGCGTCGGACACGAGCCGGGCGGCGTTGGCCGCGCCCTTGGCGGGGTCGGCTTCGTCGTCCACGGCCGTGATCTCGAAGGTCACACCGGGGACGTGACCGGTGTCGTTGGCGGTCCTGACCGCCAGTTCGGCGGAGTTCCTGACACCGACGCCCATCGAGGAGAGTCCGCCGCTGAGGGGCGCGGCCACCCCGATCCTCACCGTGACGGACGCCGCCGCCGGCCCGCCGCCCCCCGTCCGGCCGCCGCTCTGCGCGTCGTCGTCGCGGGTGAGGGACCAGGTCAGGAAGGATCCCGTGGCGAGCACGGCGAGTGCCGTGGCCAGGACCGCGGAGCGCCGGGTGAGTCCCCGCCCTCGTGCGGACACCCCGTCTGCCTGCTCCGACCGGGCTGTCGCGCCGAGTGTCCCCCGCTGCTCGTCAGAGGTCACGACGACCGGCGGGTCCGTCGGCCGGTCCGGCACGGGGTGGCGCGCGGAGCCCGCGTCGGCCCCGGAGGAGTCCGGGACCGTGGGGGTCGCCGCGGACGGTGCCGACGAGGGAGCCTGCTGCGGCATCGTCGGGGCGGAGGAGGGCTCCACCGCCGCGTCCGGTGCCGGAGCCGCCGTCGGATCGGGGGCGGGAACCCGTCGGCTGTCCGGTTCGGGTTCCCGTGCGGGGCCGGGACCGTGAGGCGCGTCGGGGCGGGGCGGGGCGGACATCAGTACGCCCCTGAGCATCTCAGCCGCTTCCGCGGCGCCCACGCGTCGTGCCGGGTCCTTGGTGAGGAGGGCGTCCAGCACGGGGGCGAGCGGGCCGGCGTGGACCGGCGGCCGGTGCGGGCGGGTGAACACGGCCACGGCGAGGGCGTGGAGACCCTCCGCCTCGAACGGGGGGTGCCCCTCGACGGCGTGGTACAGGGTGGCGCCGAGCGCCCACAGGTCGTTGGCCGGGGTCGGGCGCTTGCCGTCCAGCTGCTCCGGCGGCATGTACTGCGGCGTGCCGATGACGATCCCGCTGTGGCTCAGCTTGGTCGTGGCGTCCGCGAGGTGGGCGATGCCGAAGTCGGTCAGGACGACACGGTCCTTGGCCAGGAGCACGTTGTCCGGCTTGATGTCGCGGTGGACGATCCGCGCCTCGTGCGCCGCGGTCAGCGCGTCGAGGACGGCGGCGCCGATCTCGGCCACACGCCCTACGGGCAGTCGGCCACGGCTGCGGATCGCAGCGGCCAGGGACTGGCCGCGGACCAGCTCCATGACGATGACCGGGGCGCCGTGATGCTCCACGACGTCATGGACGGTGATGACCCCAGGATGGCTGAGAGTGACTGCCGCGCGCGCCTCGCCCGTGAAGCGCCGGAGCAGCGCCTCACGGGCGTCGTCGTCCATGCCCGGCGGGAAGAGGATTTCCTTGACGGCGACTTCACGTCCGAAGAGCTGCTGGTCACGACCACGCCAGACCCGGCCCATGCCGCCTTGGCCGATACGTTCGACCAATTGGTACCGGCCGGCGATGAGTTCGTGGTTCTCCTCCGTCACGCGCACACTCTAGGTCCTGAAACGACCTGTTACGGCGAGGTGGACCGTTCCGGGGAGCGGAGCACGAGCAAGGTGATCTCGCTGGGGGCGAAGACACGGAAGGGCGGGCCCCAGAAGCCGGTGCCGCGGCTGGTGTAGAGGAGGGTGCGAGCGCCGTGGTGGCTGAGGCCGGCGACGGTGGGCTGGTCGAGGCGGACCAAGTGGTGGAAGGGCCAGATCTGGCCGCCGTGGGTGTGGCCGGAGAGCTGGAGGTCGATTCCGTGGGCCGCCGCCCGGTCGACGAACTTGGGCTGGTGAGCGAGCAGGAGGACGGGCAGGTCTGGATCGGCGCCCTGGAGGGCTCCGGCGAGGTGGGCGCGGTGACCCGCCAGTCCGGAGGACTCGGCGGTGACGTCGTCGACACCTGCGACCACGAGGGTGTCACCGCCGCGTTCGAGCAGCAGATGCCGGTTGCGCAGCGGCTCCCAGCCGAGCTCGTCCATCAGGTCGACCCAGCCCTGAGCCTCGCTGTAGTACTCGTGGTTGCCGGTGACGTAGACCCGGGCCCGCGTCGCCCGCACGGTGCCCAGGGGAGCGGCCTGGGCGCGGCGCCGTTCGGCCGTGCCGTCCGCGATGTCACCGGTGTGGCACACCAGATCGGCTTCCAGGCCGTTGACCTTCTCGCAGACCCGCGCCGACCAGCGGGCGCGGTCGAGCGGACCGTAGTGGGTGTCGGTGATCAGAACGACTCGGGTGCCGTCCAGCCCGGCCCCCAGACGCGGGAGCGGCACATCGAGCCGGCGCACGCGCGGCACGCGTCGGGCCTCGCCGTACCCCCATGCGAGCAATCCGGCGGCCACGCAGAGGACGGTCCAGGTGGCGATGCGCGCCCGGCCCTGTCCGTCACCGACACCGGCCACGGTCAGGACGATCCGCAGCGGGACACCGAGCAGAACAGACCAGGTGAACAGGACCCAGATGCCGCCCAGCAGCGTGTCACCGACGATCGCCGCCCGGTCCCGCTGGCGCCGACCGTGGCCGCGTGCCATCGCGAGCGGCATTCCGGTCAGGCCCAGGGCGAAGAGCGCGGTGCCGGTCAGCGTGACGGGGAGCGGCCAGCGCTGACCGGTGTGCAGGAGGACCCAGCACGGCACGGCCCACAGCAGGAGGGGGGCGATCAAGGGGAGGTAGCGCATCAGGCGCCGCAATCGGCTCCGTGACGCCCCTTGCGCCTCCTGGGCGGCGGATCGGGTGTTGCTGATCTCTGTCACGCTTCCCCTCCTGAAGTGCTGTCCGGCGGACCGTGCGAGCTGCGGAGCCGGGTGACGGCGGCGGCACACGTTCGTCGTGCCGGCCATCCGCTGGTGGCCTCGACACGAGCCGCCGCCCACGCCCTGATTCTGCTCCGGCCTTGCCTGCCGGAGTCTCTTGGAATGCCCATTGTCCGTCGTGGGGGACCGGGCGACCCGCTGCGCAGGTCGTCGCTACCCTGCGGCCACAACCGGAAGGCTGTGACCTGGGGAAGGGCGGGCGACGGTCTGGCTCACGTGTCGTCGTCGTCGCCGGCGGCGAAGATGGTGTGGGCGGCCTCGGTGAGCCGGATGCAGCGCCGGGTCATGGCCTGCGGCGACTGGTCGGGGTGCTCGATCCACCAGCGGACCAGAGCGGTGCACAGGCCGCGCCAGGCGTATGTGAGGGCGTCGGCGTCCAGTGGGTCGGTGGTTCCGGCCGTGCGCAGGAGTTCGGCGGTGCCGGTCGCGGCGAGGCCGTCGATGGCGTCGCGGTACCGCGCGGCGCGCTGGGCGGCGTCGCTGCCGGGCGGCAGTGTGGGGTCGTAGAGGACGAACCAGGCCCTGCGCTGCCCGTCGAGTGCCGTGAAGAGGGCGTTCAGGACGCGCAGGGGGGTCGGCGGCGCGTCGGTGTCGTGTCCGGCCATGGCGGTGCGGATGGCGTCAAGGAGTCGGTCGCCGATCGGGTCGAGGCAGGCGAGGTAGAGCCCCTGCTTGCTGCCGAAGTACTGGTGCAGCAGCGGCTTGGTGACGCCGACCCGTACGGCGATGGCGGCCACGGTGGTCGCCTCGTAGCCATGGCGGCCGAACTCCTCGGTGGCCGCGGCCAGGATCTGTTGTTCGCGATCGGCTCTCGGCACGCCCTTGGTGCCGGCCTTGGAGGAGACCGTTGTCATGGAATCAGATCTTACCCTAAGGTAATTTACCGCTGGGTAAGTTCAATCGGACCCCGACTGGGAGCACTCTCATGTCTGCGATCCCCTCTGTCCCCCGCTCCGCCCGGACCCGTTCCTGGTGGGGCTGGGGCTATACCGACGCCCACCCCGACGACGCCGAATGCGCCGCGATGGGGGCCCTGCTTCCGGGCACCCTGGCCCGCCCGCTGCCGATACCCCGTATCGCCGACCTGCCCATCGCCCCACCCGCCGTGACGCCCCCGCCCTCCCTCGCGCACCTGGCCACCGGCGACCCGCGGGCGCGCGCCTCCCACGCCATGGGCAAGGCCTACCGCGACGTCATCCGGGCCCTTCGCGCCCGTCCCGGCCGGATCCCCGACCTCGTCGCCCACCCCACCGGCGACCGAGAGGTGGCCGACCTGCTGGACTGGGCCGGCGAGCACGACGTGGCCGTCATTCCCTTCGGCGGCGGCTCCTCGGTGGTCGGCGGCGTGGAGTACCGCGGCGACGCCCACCGCGCCGTGCTGTCGCTCGACCTGACGTCGATGGACCGCGTTCTGGAGATCGACACCGCCGGCCGCGCGGCGCACATCCAGGCAGGAGCCCTCGGCCCCGTACTGGAAGAGCAGCTGCGGCCCCACGGCCTGACCCTGCGCCACTTCCCGCAGAGCTTCGAGTTCTCCACCCTCGGCGGCTGGCTGGCCACTCGGGCCGGCGGCCACTACGCCACCGTCCACACCCACATCGACGACTTCGTGCAGTCCCTGCGTGTGGTCACACCCGCCGGAGCCGGTACGTCCTGGCGCCTGCCCGCCTCCGGCGCCGGCCCGTCGCCCGACCGGCTCTTCCTCGGATCCGAGGGCGCGCTCGGCGTCATCACCGAGGCATGGATGCGCGTGCAGGAACGCCCCCGCCACAAAGCCTCCGCGTCCGTGGCCTTCACCGACTTCCACCGCGCGCTGGACGCCGTGCGCGCCATCGCCCAGTCCGACCTCGCCCCCGCCAACTGCCGCCTGCTCGACGCCGGCGAAGCCCTCCTCTCCGGCGCCTCCCGCGACGGCTCCTCCGTCCTGGTCCTGGGCTTCGAATCCGCCACCGGACCCGTCGGCGACCGCCTCGCGAGCGCGGTGGACCTGGCCCGCGCCCACGGCGGCCGAGCCGAGACGCCCCCGGCGGACCGTGACGCCTCGGCCGGCTCGGCCGGCTCGGCCGGCTCGGCCGTGAGCGCCTGGCGTTCGGCGTTCCTGCGCATGCCCTACCTGCGTGACGGCCTGGCCCGCATGGGCGCCGTCGTCGAGACCTTCGAGACCGCCGCCACCTGGGACAAGATCCCCGCCCTGATCGACGCCGTCCGTACCGGGGTAGGCGCCGCCGCACTGAAGATCACAGGACACCCGGCCACCGTCAACTGCCGCCTGACCCACGTCTACCCCGACGGGGCCGCCCCCTACTTCACCGTGGCCGTCGCCGGCCGACCCGGCGACGAGGTCGAGGTCTGGGACGACATCAAGGCCGTCGCCGGCGAGATCCTGCACCGCCACCGTGCCACGATCACGCACCACCACGCCGTCGGCCGTGACCACCGCGCCGGCTACGACCTCCAGCGCCCGGAGCCCTTCGCGCTGGCCCTGAGCGCGACCAAGGACGCCCTGGACCCCTGCCGCATCCTGAACCCCGGCGTCCTGCTCGACTGACAGGACCGGGTGGGGGACGGCGGTGGGGCCGTGGTGCCCTGTGTGCTTGCTTCGCCTTCGCGGGGTGGGTTCCCCGCGAAGGCGGGCGGGCGGCCGGCACCCGGCGCCGCGGTTCGCCGTCCTGCACCCGTCCCGGACATTGGAGTGGCCCGGGGAAGAACGGGCGGCGTGGTTCCCGTGTCTTCCGGCGCCACTTCCTATGGTCGGCGCAGGTACGGCAGTGGGCCGGCCGCTCAGACCCGATGGGGAGTCATGGTGCGTACGACGGCCAGGCCCGGAACGACGTCCGTGCCCTCGAAGGGGCGTGCCACGCGCCGGTGGGCCCGCCGGCTCGCTGCCGCGGTGGGCCTCGCGGCGCTGTGCGCGCTGCCCACGACGACGGCGGGCGCGACCCCGCCGCAGGCCGGCCGGACCTCCGCGCATGCGCTCCTGTACGTGTCCGACTACGGCAACAACCGGGTTGTCGCCCTGCCCACGAGAGGCGGCGACCAGACACCCGTGCCCTTCGAGGGTCTCGTCCGGCCGACGGGCATGGTCTGGGACGCCTCGGGCCGCCTCTACGTGTCGGACACCGGCAACAACCGCGTGGTCGTGAGGGCGGCGCACGGGGGCGGCCAGTCCACCGTCCCCACCGACGGCTTGTCGCGCCCCCTGGGACTCGCCCTCGATCGGGCCGGGAACCTCTACGTCGCCGACAGCTTCAACGACCGGGTCGTGAAGGTGTCCGTGGCGAGCGGTACCCAGACGACCGTACCGACCACGGGGCTGCTGCACCCCTGGGGGCTGGCGCTGGACGCCGCCGGGAACCTGTACGTCTCCGACTTCGTCAACGACCGTGTCGTCAAGGTGTCCGGAGACGGGAGCGGCCAGTCCACGATCCCCGCCCTCGGCCTCTCGCAGCCGACCGGCCTGGCACTCGGCGCCACGGGGGACCTCTACATCGCCGACAGCGGCAACAACCGCGTGGTCAAGATCGCGGAGGGCGGCGGCCAGACCACCCTCCCCACCACCGGTCTCAGCGATCCGCTCGGCCTCGCGCTCGACGGCTGCGGCGGCCTGTACATCGCCGACGGCTTCAACAACCGTGTCGTCCGCGTCCAGGAGACGGGCGGTGGTCAGACCACCCTCCCGGCCACCGGCCTGAACACGCCCACGGGCCTCGCCTTCCCCCCGACGGGCACCCGCCCCTGAAACCCCACGATCCGGCGCCTCTCGGCCGCGCGCCGACCCACGAGCAGCGGGCACGGGACTTCTCAGCTCCTCACGGAGGGACTCTTCGCTCCTGGCCGGCCGCTCCGGGGCCGGCCGTCCGAGCGTGCGGGGGAAAGGGCGGCCCACCCGCCGCGGGCTCGGACGGGCGGGCCGTGCAGGGGCGCCGACAGGGTTCAGTTCCGGGCGTTCAGTTCCGCAGGGCTTCAGTTCCGGGCGTTCAGTTCCGCGACGATCGAAGCCGGTGTGTGGCCACTGCCGTCGGACACCCGGTGGAAGTCGACCGAGACGAAGTTCGGGTCGCGACCTCCGGCCGCCGGGCGGCACTGCCGGTCGATGCGGTCGCGCAGCTTGGTTCCGTTGTCGAGGGCGGCGTTGATGACCGTGGGTACGTTCCGCTGGTGGCTCATGGTGAAGAGCCTCCGGAAGCCCGGCTCCTGACGGTCCAATGGCACGTCGGACCACCGACTGACGCAGGAGACGTCGTTCCCGAGGTCTCCGAGGCTCCAGAAGTTGCTGACGGTCCACGCCCTGTCGTACATGACACCCAGGTATTCACGGTCGGGCGCGTCGCTGAAGATCAGCAGGCGCTTCCCGGCGCCGACGAGGTCGGTCATTTTCGGCCACCCCTGCTGGCGCACGTTCCATGCGTCAGGCCGGAAGAGCAGCTGGTCGAGGCCGCGTACCCGGCCGAGCGAGTTGCCGAGCTGCTGCGCGCTGACGTAGTCCTCCAGGAAGATCGTCACGACTTCCTCGGGGTTCGCCGCGAGGAAATCCACCACGGTCTGCATGCTGCCCTGGAGGGACTGTCGGGGCAGTGCGTACGTCACCCCGGCGAGGGTCTTGCACTCGCCGTGGCAGAGGTAGACGTCGCTCGGGTAGCAGTCGCTGCCGAAGCTGATCACGCACAGCCACGTGCTGCGCTCGTACCAATGCGTGTCCAGGCTGAGGCCGCGCACTCCGTTGTCGAGCTGGTGGCGTAGGGACTCGGACTGCGCCACTGAACTCCAACGGGAGTCCTCGTAGTTGGCGAACGCGTTGTGGGCACCGAGGAAGGAGACCTCGTCGAGCCGCCGATCCCCCCAACGTGCCCGGGCCTGAGCCACGGCCGTGTCGTTCGCGTTCGACGCCACCGCTGACCCGCGGCTCGCTGCGGGGAGCGGCGCGGCACTGGCCAGCGCCGGCATTCCGAGGAGGCTCACCAGCAGCAGCAGGACCACGGAAAGCCGTCCCGCACTCCGTGACGAACCGGCCCCGACCGAGCGCGGTCCGAACCGCGGGCCCCCGGCTCGGCGGGCGTTCAGAGGTGACATGTCCATGATTGGCATGCGAGGGAGCGTAACGGCTCGACGGCCGATTCGGTCCTGTCGGGAACGTAATGGCCGGCAATGCGCGACGTGCTCCTGCTGCGCACGCCCCCCGGCACGTTTCGTGCCCGGCTTCCCGGCCAGACGCGTGAGTGAAGTCGTTCGGCGCGCGGAGCGAAGGAGAGGGCTGTCATGTCGAAGGTTTCGCATCTGCCCGGTCAGGCGGAGCACCAGTGGGCCTGGCAGAGTGCGGCCGCGTGCCGCGGCCTGGGTACCGAGGTGTTCTTCCACCCGGAGGGCGAGCGCGGCAAGAGCCGGGCGATGCGGGAGGAGACCGCCAAAGCGGTGTGCGACCGATGCCCCGTACAGGCTCGGTGTCTCCAACACGCCGTCAGCGTGGGCGAGCCGTACGGAGTCTGGGGCGGTCGTACGGTCAGCGAGCGCCAGCCGTCCGGGGAAACCGACGCGTCGGCGGCGTAGCCGGTCCGGCTCCTGACGTACCTCCCACACATCGTGGTTCGGCTTGGCCGTCCGGGAAGGGGCAAGGTGACCCGACGGCACGTTTTTCGGCTTCGCCTTGTACTCCCTGATGCTTCTGACCGGCGAGTTGCCGGGCGTCGGTAAGATCAGCGCTCTCATGGGGGGTGCGATGCGAACATCAGGGCGGGGCGGCGTGGGGCAGAAGTACGCGCTGACATCGGACGAGGACGACAGTGACTTCTGGGGCTTTGCTCACGAGGCCGAGGGGCTCTTCACGTCTCTGCCGGATGATGAGGGCTCACGCCGAGTGCGCCTCGAAGGTTGTCTCCCGCAGGGCGGCCTACTGAAGAGCGTCGATCACGTCGGTAGTCGTCGCGCCACGGCGGGGAACGCCTGGCTCGCCCTTCTCGACGGCGACGGTGCCACCATGGGGTCCTACTCCGTCTACGAGGTCACCGTCGTCGACGTCGAACCTTCCGCCCGTGGAACCGGCCTCGTCGACCTCACGGTGACGCTGTGGTGCGAGAACGCCCTTCCCGGAGCGGAACGAGCGTGGGACCTGGTCCGCACGGGTCAACTGAACCGCACCGGCATGTGGCACGAACTCGCACCCGAGGAAAGACACGCGTGGCTGTCGGTGGCGCTGTGGTCCCGGGGGTACCAACGCCAGGGAAAGCCCGATGCCCCGGTAGGCCAGGTGTTCGCCCTGGACGGCCGGCACATCGTCGACGAAGACAGCTTCTACTGTGCGATCGGTGAGGCCGTCAACGGACCCGGCGGATACTTCGGCTGGAACCTGGACGCTCTGGACGACTGCCTTTGCGGCGGGTGGGGCGCCGCTTCTCCCTTCATCTTGCACTGGGAGTCCTCGGCCGAGGCCCGGGCACGGTTGGTGGAGCGCGTCCCTGTCGGCGACCGTGAGGTTGCGCTGTTCGACCTGCTCCTGGAGATCTTCGAGGAACGGGGTGTGAGCGTCTTCCTTCAGTGACAACCGGTCGCTTGGGAGCGATGACCAGCAGCGAGATGACCTCGCCACCGGGGCGCTGATACTGGCGAACGCTCAGGTGGGTGAGCTCGCACAGCTCCTCGAAGCGGACGCCGGAGTGCCGCAGCGTCTCCACCGCTGCCCGGTCCCAGAAGGTGGTTTCCTCCTCGGCGGCGATGTGGACCGTCTCGCCGCTGTCGTTGTTCCGCGGAGGCGGCGGATCGGTGCTGTGTGACGGCTGAGCTTGCGTTCGGCTTCGCTCAGCGCGTGTGTGTAGCTGGTGCCGACGAAGGTGAACGTCTCTCCTTCGGCCGCCCCCTCGGCGAGCTGGAGCAGCCGGCGGAAGTGGTCGTAGCGGGACTCGACGTACTCGAGTCACGCCGGCGGTGGAGCCGCCGTGCAGGAGGGGCACAGTCCGCGGTAGACGATCTCGACGTCGGACACCGCGAAGCCGAAGCGCTCTTGCGCGGGGAGGCCGGCCAGTGGGTCGCCGACGGGATGGACGTCGCGGATGAGGCCGCAGGCGGAGCACACGAGGTGTTGGTGGGGGCGGTGCGCGTTCGGGTCGTAGCGCTTGGCCCGTCCGTGCGGGGAGAGTTCCGCGACCTCGCCGAGGGCGACCAGCTCGCCCAGGGTGTTGTAGACGCTGGCTCGGGAGATCTCGGGCAGTCGCCGGGCCGCGCGGGCGTGGACCTCGTCGGCGGTGAGGTGCACGTGCTCGCCGTGGAGGACCTCCGCGACGACACGCCGCTGGGATGTCATGCGCCAGCCGCGCCCCCGCAGCCGCTCCAGCAGGTCACTCATCTCGGTTCACCAGTTCGGGTTCGGAGGGAAAAAGGATTCGGAGGGACAAAGGATGTGGCGGACAAAGGATTCGGCGGGACCGGTCACGGGGCCGAAAGGGAGCTACAGGGTACCCGGCGGTGATAAGAGCCGGGCTTTTCCGACCGGCGGGAGAGATATCGATGATCGTACGATCTTTCCTGTTCTCGCCCATTCCCGCCCGGCCCGAGCGGGAAAGTTTCTCGGGTGGGGGAGCCCTGCGTGTTCTCTCCGCCGGGGGCTCCGCGGTGCGCGACCATACGGACGCCGTCAAGAGCGAGCAGCCAGATGGAAGCACCGAGACAGGAAGAAGGACGGACGTGTCCGGCAGCGAAAGCGAGAACCCCGCAATCCCCTCCCCCACCCCCGCGCCCACTCGTCCCAGGACGAACCGGGACTGGTGGCCGAACCAGTTGGACCTCCAGGTTCTCCATAAGAACTCGCCCCAGGCCGATCCGATGGGCGAGGACTTCGACTACGCGGAGGAGTTCGCGACCCTGGACGTCGACGCGCTGAAGCGCGACGTCTTCGAGGTGATGACGACGTCGCAGGACTGGTGGCCCGCCGACTACGGCCACTACGGGCCGCTCTTCATCCGGATGAGCTGGCACGCGGCGGGAACGTACCGCATCGCCGACGGCCGCGGCGGCGGCGGTTCCGGCGCGCAGCGCTTCGCCCCTCTCAACAGCTGGCCGGACAACGCGAGTCTGGACAAGGCGCGGCGGCTGCTCTGGCCGGTGAAGCAGAAGTACGGGCGGAAGATCTCCTGGGCCGACCTTCTGGTTTTCGCCGGCAACTGCGCCATGGAGTCGATGGGGTTCAAGACGTTCGGATTCGGCTTCGGCCGGGAGGACATCTGGGAACCGGATGAGGTTTTCTGGGGGCCCGAGGACACCTGGCTGGGAGACGAGCGCTACAGCGGTGACCGGGAACTCACCGGTCCTTTCGGTGCGGTGCAGATGGGTCTGATCTACGTCAATCCCGAAGGTCCCAACGGAAATCCGGATCCCCTCGCCGCCGCCCGGGACATTCGCGAGACGTTCGGGCGCATGGCGATGAACGACGAGGAGACGGTCGCGCTCATCGTCGGCGGCCACACCTTCGGCAAGTGCCACGGCGCGGTGGACCCCGAGTACGTCGGTCCGGAACCGGAGGCCGCCCCGCTGGAGCAGCAGGGCCTCGGCTGGCACAACTCGTTCGGCAGCGGCAAGGGCGCCGATACGATCACCAGCGGGCTCGAGGGCGCGTGGACGAGCGAGCCGACGAGGTGGGACAACGGGTACCTGGACAACCTGTTCGCCTACGACTGGGAGCTGACGACGAGCCCGGCCGGGGCGCAGCAGTGGACCCCCAAGGACCCTGCGGCGCAGGGCACGGTGCCGGACGCGCACGATCCCGGCAGGCGGCACGCCCCGATGATGCTGACGACGGACCTCGCGTTGAAGCTGGATCCCGTCTACGCCCCGATCTCGAAGAGCTTCCACGAGAACCCGGACAAGCTCGCCGACGCGTTCGCCAGGGCCTGGTACAAGCTGCTGCACCGGGACATGGGCCCGGTCTCGCGCTATCTCGGCCCGTGGATCCCCGAACCGCAGCTGTGGCAGGACCCGGTGCCGTCGGTCGACCACGAGCTGGTGGCGGACGGGGACGTCGCCGCACTCAAGGACCGGATCCTCTCCTCCGGGCTGACCGTTTCCCAACTGGCCGCCACGGCCTGGGCGTCGGCGGCCAGCTTCCGCGGCACCGACAAGCGGGGCGGTGCGAACGGCGCCCGGATCCGGCTCGCGCCGCAGAAGGACTGGGAGGTCAACGCCCTGCCCGAGGTGGCCGAGACCGTGCGGACCCTCGAAGGGATCCAGCAGGACTTCAACGGTTCCCAGAGCGGCGGGACCAAGGTCTCGCTCGCCGACCTGATCGTCCTGGGCGGCTGCGCGGCGGTCGAGCAGGCCGCGAAGAACGCCGGGCACGACATCACGGTCCCGTTCGCCCCGGGACGCACGGACGCCACGCAGGAGCAGACGGATGTGGAGTCGTTCGCCGTGCTGGAGCCGCGGGCCGACGGGTTCCGCAACTACCTGCCGGCGGGTGAGAAGCTCTCGCCGGAGACGCTGCTGCTGGACCGTGCCGGCATGCTGAACCTGACGGCGCCCGAGATGACGGTGCTCGTCGGCGGTATGCGCGCCCTCGACACCGGCTTCAAGCGGTCCGCGCACGGTGTGTTCACCGACCGGCCGGAGACCCTGACCAACGACTTCTTCGTCAACCTGCTCGACATGGGTACGCAGTGGAAGGCGTCGGCCATGGACGAGAACGTGTTCGAGGGGCGCGTCGCCGGCACGGAGGGCGGCGAACCGAAGTGGACCGCCACCGCCGTGGACCTGGTCTTCGGTGCGAACTCCCAGCTGCGGGCCATCTCGGAGGTCTACGCGGCCAAGGACGCGCGCGAGAAGTTCGTCCGTGACTTCGTCGCCGCCTGGGACAAGGTCATGAACCTCGACCGGTTCGACCTCGCCTGACGCGACGTCCCCCGCCGACTACGACCGGATGCCCACCGGACGTCGCTCGGACTACGGCCCGGAGTGCGACTCGCAGTCCGGGCCGTAGTCCGAGGCGGGATGCCCGGACCGTAGTCCGAGGCGGGCGTCCCGGCCGGCTGCTCGTGGCGGCCGACGGGGCGGACGACCCTCCCCCGCGTGGGGGAGACGGAGGGGCGGGTCTCCTTCCGAGGCCGGCGTCGAGGCCCGTCCCCAGGGGCGATGCCGGGGAGACGGCACGCCGAGACGATGGACTCATGAGGACCACGCAACGCGACCCGAGCCTTCCGCCCCCGCCCCGTTGGGCCGTCCGAGCCGCCCACGCCGCAGCGCTGCTCACCCTGCCGTCCGGGGTCTGGCGCCTGCTTCTGGCGGCCGGTTTCACCGCCGGGTACACCGAGGCCGGGTACGAGGCGATGGGCTTCACCGGCTGGGGTGCGGTGTACGTGGTCGGGCTCACCGTGGGCGGAGAGCTGCTCGCGTTGCTCACGCTCGGGCTGGTCCGGCCGTGGGGTGAGGTGCTGCCGTCGTGGGTCCCCCTCGTCGGCGGACGCCGGCCGAACCCGCGTGCGGTGACCGTGGCGGCGAGCTGCGGCGCCGCGGCGCTGACGCTGATCCTCACCCAGTTCGCCTTCTGGTGGGCCTTCCCCCATCCCGACATGACCCCACTCGGCAGCACCATCGCGGGAATCCTCTACCTGCCGCTGGTCGCCTGGGGGCCACTCCTTGCCGCCGTCACCCGCGCCCACCACCGGCGGCGTCACGCCGCAGGACGCTGACCGGTCCAGCATCCCCCGTCCCCGCTTCGGCCAGTGCACGTGCGCGTGCAAGCTGCACGACGGGCCACCCGTCGGCGAGGAACTCGTGTAGATGCGGGCGCCAGTTACTCGTCGTCTTCCTCGTCTCCCTCGTCTTCGTCGTACCAGCCTTCGACCATGCCGACGAGTCGTTCGTCGATCGGGTTGTCGAACTCGTCCTCGGTGGCGAGGAGTCGGCGCAGCGTGTTCAGGGGGTACCAGTGTTCGCCGGGCTTGGCATCGGGGGCGCCGACACAGGGGGTGTCCAGGTATGCGGGGTCCGGGACCGTCGGATAGAACGCCGGGAGCAGGCCGAAGGCAACGTCCGGTTCGAACTTCCATACCCAGCCCTCGCGCCGCCGGCGCAGGGTCTCGCCGATGTACCACACGGCACCCTGGATGAAGGGGGAGCGGCGCTGTGCGGTGATCTCCTCCGACTCGGCGAACGACGCCTTGACGAGGTCTTCCAGGACATCGAGGGAGGCGTCGGAGAAGTCGAACCGGTCGACGCCGCCGGCTTCCCGAGCCCAGCGTTCGAAGGAGGCCTGGCGTTCGGTGAGCCAGGCCAGGAGGTCGGGGTGGCGGGTGGAGTCGTAGTCGGAGTGGGGCGTGGTCATGCGCCAGAACCTACCGAACCGTGCTGTCACCCGCGCAGGATCTTCGCGGAGTTATCACACGACGCGTCAACAACGCCTTGTCCGTGCGGTGTTGGCGGACTCTAGTGTGGTGGGTCGGCAGGAGTGGGCACGATACGGGGGCCCCTTGTCCGGCCTGCCCTCGCAGTCTTGAGTCCCGTGGCCCCCACGACCAGGGACACTACGTGAGCACACCTATACGACAGCGCCTGAAGAGGCGCTTATCTGCCGCGCTGGCGGTCGTTTCCTCGGCGGCGGTGCTGCTGGTCGGCCTGCCGTCCGTGGCGTCGGCCGCGCCCGGGGACTACGCGAAGATCACCGGCGGCAAGCGGTGCGATCAGATGCACCTGAAGAGGACCGTCCCGCGTACGCCCAACAACTCGGGTGCGCCGACGGGGCAGCACCAATGGACGAAGTCCGGGCCGGACGAGGAGTACTACTACAACAACGCGTTCAAGGGCTTCGAGAACGTTCCCGCGCCCACCGCGGCCGAGTTGGGGCAGCTCACCGGCAGCCGCGCGGACATCGACAAGTGGGACGCGGCGTATGCGGCCTCCAAGGACCCGGAGGACATGCGCAAGGCGATCTACTCCCGCTACAAGCGGCACCGGAACGAGTCGAGCAGCCCCAAGCCGTTCGGCAGCTGGAAGGTCAACCTGATCAGCGCGCAGGTCAGCAAGCAGAAGGGGGGCGTGTTCGAGGTCAAGGCGGTTCAGGACTTCAACATGGTCGGCCCTGACTGGCTGTGCGAGGTCACGATCGAGATCTTCGACAAGGACGGCAAGAAGATCGCCTCCCGGCGCTACGACTCCTACAACCAGCGCACCGGTGAGCTGGGGGAGTTCAAGTCCGACGGCAAGCGCAAGCCGGCCCAGCTCCGGGCCGACAGGGTCATCCTGCGGCACAAGGACGCGAAGTACGACTTCACCCGGCACCGCCTGACGATGTTCACGTCGGAGAAGCCGAACGGGGCCACCCTCCGCGACTACAAGGCCGAGAACGACAAGCTGCGGGCGGAGCGGGGGACGGGGAACAACCCGATCCGGATCGCGGAGCGCCGGGCGACCGCGAAGGGCCTGTGGCCGCAGACGAAGTACACGAAGACGTACGACGTGTTCAACCCGCTGCCGAACCGCGGCACCCAGGGTCCGGGCGCCTCGATGGCCTACGGGTCGGGACGGAACCCGGCCCAGGCCCGGCAGTTGCAGAACCAGTACCTGGCGGACAACGCCCGGTCCGCGCTCGGCCGGGGCCCGGGCGGGGTGGACTTCTCCACCCTGGAGCTCCAGTACGTCGGCAACCCGGTCAAGGGCAAGGCCCTGGACTACTCCATGAAGGCCGACCTCGTGCCCGATGAGGACGACAACCCGGGCTGGGGCGGACAGGCGAAGCTCGAACTGGCCTCCGATGCCCTGTTCACGTGGCTGGCGCTCACCCCGGACCGGCAGTGGGTGAACCTCAACCCCGACCAGCCCGACACCATCATGGACAAGGCGTTCGGTGAGACCGACGCCGGCCGTGTCCTCCTCGTCGCCGACATGGAGATGAAGCGGGACTTCTCCCGCGCCATGGACCCCAAGAAGTCCCCGGGCAAGGAGTTCATGGCCGCCGCCCCCAAGGTCGAAGGGGTGCCGTGCTGGGGATCGGGACGCAACTGGATCGTTCCCGGCCGGGCGAAGGTCCGCGAGCAGGACGGCGGGATCTACATCCTCGACGCCCCGCTGGAGGTCAACCACGCGGCGATGGACTTCGACACCCCCGTACAGGGAGAGAACTGCTCGAAGAAGCTCAGCAAGGAGGAGAAGGAGCGCAGCCACCGGCTGATCACCCAGTACCTCGTCCCGCATGTCGCGCAGCAGATCAACACCGACCCCAAGTACGCCGACCTGCGCCGCGTCTACAAGTCCCGCGTCGCGGCCGAGTGGATCCGTCAGCAGGACGCGAAGAAGGCGACCGACTTCCGTCCCCTCATCAACAGCAACAACCTGAAGCGGTGGCCGCTGCGCGGTGAGAACGCCCACTGGGACAAGCGGACCGTGTGGCAGGAGATGGTGAAGTCCTTCACCAAGGGCGACTTCACCTACGAATGGCCCCTCGGTGACGGCCGGATCTACACGTTCTTCGTCGGCGGCATCGACTTCGCCAAGGCCCCCAAGCGGAACATCACCGCAGTCGAGTTCACCGCCCAGCACCGTGAACTGCCCCGCGAGACGCAGGACTCCGTCCGCACGGAGACCTCTGCCCGCGACAGCGACACCGCGTTCCTGGGCGGCAACGGCGCCGCCCTGACAGATGACGGGAAGCCCGAGCCGACGCCGACGCCGACGCCAAAGCCGACGCCGACCGACCCGCCCACGTCACCGGGCCCG
The DNA here is from genome assembly GCF_040815545.1 of Streptomyces sp. LMG1-1-1.1. NCBI lineage: Bacteria > Bacillati > Actinomycetota > Actinomycetes > Kitasatosporales > Streptomycetaceae > Streptomyces > Streptomyces sp. LMG1-1-1.1. Next base: position 47,160 of record NZ_JBFPNH010000054.1, read on the forward strand.
GACCCGACCACGCCCGGCAACGGCGACACCGGCGGCAGCGGGGGCGCGACGCCTCCTGCTAACCGGCCGGCCCCGGACGGCGGCCTCGCCGACACCGGATCGGACACCCCGATCGGCCTGATCTCCGGCATCGCCGTCGCGATCGCCGCCACCGGCGCGGCCCTGGTGTGGTGGATGCGGCGTCGCCGCACCGTCCAGGAGTAGCCTGAACGAGCAGCGCAAACAGGAAGGGCCCCACCCCGGTTCGCCCCGGGGCGGGGCCCTTCCCATGCGTACTGCCGATGTCGGGGTCAGGCGCAGGGCCCGGCGTTGAGGGTGAAGGCCGTGGGAGGGGGAGTGGAGCCGGTGTGGCTCCCCTGGACTCCGAAACTCACGGTCGCTCCCGGGGCGATCGTCCGGTTCCAGTCCGTGTTGCGGGCGCTGACGGCGGTGCCGCTCTGGGTGACGGTGGCGTTCCACGAGCTCGTGACGCGCTGGCCGGCCGGGTACGTCCAGGCCAGCTGCCATCCGTCCACGGCCGTCGGACCGGCGTTCTTGACGGTGACGTTCGCGGTGAAGCCGGTGCTCCAGACGTTGCTCACCGCGTAGGTCACCGTGCAGGAAGCGGTGGGCGGTTCGCCGCCGGTGGAGGTCCGCTCGGCGGCGTAGGCGGCGAGCCAGGCCAGCGGGGCGTTCCAGTTGACCGCCACCTCGTTGGTCGAGTACGAGTCGATGTGGTCGACGTAGCAGGCGGCGGGTGCGCAGCCGCGCAGCCTCTCCTGGGCCAGCGGGTCCTGGAGCGCACTGTTGGGGCCGCCCGCGAGCGAACCGGCGGGCGGGTGGGGAAGGGAGGCGTCCAGCTGGTGTGCCCAGAAGCGGTGGTGCTGGTTCTGCGAGGACGTCTCGCCGTGGCCGGTGACGTAGGACTGGCCCAGGGCGTTGCGCCCCAGCAGGTAGTCCATGGTCTCCAGGGCACCGGCGCGGTAGCGCGCGTCGCCCGTCAGCTCCCCGGCGACGGCCATGACGATGGCGTCGTTGGCGACCTCACCGTTCGATCCCCAGAAGTAGCCGTCCGCGGGGACGGGTACGGCGTACCCCTGGGCAGCCATCCTGGACAGGTAGCCGTCGGCCGCGGCGGTCACCGAGGTGCGGATCCGGGCCGTGTCGGCGGCGGGCAGCCCGTTCGGGACGGTGGCCAGGACGAGCCGGCCGAGCGCGGCGGTGTCCGCCCAGCCGAAGCCGTACGGGCTGATGGCGTCGGCGGAGGTGTGCCAGGACGAGGAGGTGACCGCATCCCGGAAGGCGCTCTCGCCGGTCGCCGCGTACAGCTCGGCCGCGGCCCAGTAGAACTCGTCGGTGACCCGCGTGTCCCCGTAGGCCCCGCCGCCGGTCCCGTCGGAATCCGGTGCGTACATCGCCGGGTTGGCCTGCGCGGCGCTCCACGCCCGACGGGCGGCCGACAGGCAGCGGTCGGCGTAGGCGGAGTCGTACGGCCGGAAGACCCGGGCGCACTGCGCGGCGGCTGCCGCGAGGTTGAGGGTGGCCGCCGTGGACGGGCGGTGCAGTTCCCGTGGCTGGGGATCCTGTTCGGGGCGCATCGGCATGCCGGTCCAGGCGGCGTCATGGATCTTGTGGAAGGCCATGCCCGCGTACGGCCTGCCGTCGGGCACCTGCATCCGCATCAGGAAGTCGAGCTCCCACCGCGCCTCGTCGAGGACGTCGGGGATGCCGTTGCCGCGCTCGGGGACGCGCAGGGTGGAGTCGCCCAGCGCCGCTTCCTTGCCGGCTCGCTCGGCCCTCTCGAAGGAGTTGACGAGCAGCCAGGTGGAGATGCCGCCGTTGACCACGTACTTGCCTTGGTCGCCGGCGTCGTACCAGCCGCCCCTGACATCCTGGGTGTAGTCGCACACCGTGGCCTGACAGGGGACGGAGACGTCGCCCTTGTTGGGTGCGACGCCGAGGTGTCCGGCCGGGCGTGCGTAGGCCGAACCCACCAGGGAGGCGTCGATCGCGATGCCGCTGCGCTGGTGGTGGAAGAACGCCATCGCATCGGAGCGCAGCGTGTCGTAGAGGTCCACGCGGATGTCGAACGGAGCGCTGCTGCTGCCGTCCACGCTCAGGACGTACCCGGTGCCCGCCACCCGGTGCGAGGAGAAGTCCGCCACCTGGACGGACTGTCCGGAGGGGGCGTCCGCGCCGCGTGGGACGGTCGAACCGGAGGCGACCACCGTGCCGGACGCGTTCCGCAGCTGCCAGCCGAGCGCCTGCGTCGCCGTGGTGACGACGGTGGCGCGCTTCGGCCCGTCGGGCAGGTAGCCGACCTGGTTGACGCGTACGGCTGTGGTCGCCGCCGTCGTGGCGGATGCGCCCGCGGCAGCCTGTGCCGGCACGAGACCCCCGACGAGGAGGGCGCCGGTCAGGAGCGTGGCGGAGAGGCGTGCGGGGCGGCGCAGTAACGAGGCCGTGGTGGGGGGCATGGGGGCGGCTCCTACGGGATGTGGGGGTCAGCAGGAAGTGGCGCTGGTGGCGTCGCGAGCTGGTGGAGAGAGCCGAGGCTCGTCTCGGATGAGCACGTACTGACTCCGGCTTGCGGCCCACCTCTCCGCCACCGGCGCAACTGGTGGGGGAAAGTATGGGAGCGCTCCCAGAGCGCGTCACGTCGAACCGGGGCAGACAGGTCGAAGATCTGGACCGGACAGTAGTGACGCCCGGTGCCGCCGTCAACGGTCCCGACGGGGGCACCGCGAAGTCGGCTGCCCGTCGATGCGCGAAGCGCGAGATCCACCGGGGTAGCGTTCGGCGCGATGGCGCAGGTGGCCCGCCCCTCGCGACGGAAGGAACGGATCCTGGACCCCCAGCTCGCGGAGACGCTCGCCGTGGCCCTGCTCGTTCTCGTGCTGGCCTGTGCGGTCATTCGGCCCTTCGGGTGGCCGGAGGCGGTCGTGGCCGTCCCGGCCGCGGCGGTGGTGATCGCCACCGGGACCGTCTCCTTCGACGACGCGCTGGCCGAGGCGGAACGGCTCGGGCCGGTGATCGGATTCCTGGCGGCCGTCCTGGTGCTGGCCCAGCTCTGCGACGACGAGGGGTTGTTCCGGGCATGTGGGGCCTGGATGGCGCGAACGGCGGCGGGTCGGCCACGCCGGCTCCTCACGCAGGTGTTCCTGGCCGCGTCGGCGATCACGGCGGTGCTCAGCCTGGACGCCACGGTGGTGCTGCTCACGCCCGTGGTGTTCGCCACCGCGGCCCGGATCGGCGCCCGGCCGAAGCCACACGTCTACGCCTGCACCCACCTGTCCAACACGGCCTCCCTGTTGCTGCCCGTCTCCAACCTCACCAACCTGCTGGCCTTCGCCGCCAGCGGGCTCAGCTTCACCCGGTTCGCCGCGCTGATGGCCCTGCCGTGGGTGGTGGCGATCGGCGTCGAGTACCTGGTCCTCCGGCGTTTCTTCGCCACCGACCTGGACGCCGGGGCGCAGGCCCCCGCCGCCGTCGAACCGCCGCCACTGCCGCTGTTCGCCCTGGTGACCGTGGGATGCACGCTCGCGGGCTTCGTGCTGACCTCGGTGGCCGGCGTCGACCCGACGTGGGCCGCCCTGGCAGGGGCACTCGCGCTCGCCGTACGTGCCCTCATCCGCCGCCGCACCAGTCCCCGGGCTCTGCTCCGGGCCGCCTCCGTGCCCTTCCTCGCCTTCGTCCTCGCCCTCGGGATCGTGGTTCTGGCGGTGGTCGACAACGGTCTCGACGAAGCCCTCGGGCACCTGATCCCCGACGGCACCGGCCTCCCGGAACTCCTCGCTCTCGCCGGGCTGGCCGCAGTCCTCGCGAACGTCATCAACAACCTGCCCGCGGTACTCGTACTGCTGCCGCTGACCGCCCCGTCGGGACCCGGCGCCGTCCTGGCCGTCCTGCTCGGCGTCAACATCGGCCCCAACCTCACCTACGCCGGCTCGCTGGCCACCCTGCTGTGGCGGCGTATCGTCCACGCCCACGACGGTGAGGTGGAGCTGAAGGAGTTCACCCGGCTCGGCGTGTACGCGGTCCCCGCGAGCCTCCTCGCCGCCGTCCTGGCACTGTGGCTCTCGCTGACCGTCATCGGAGGAGGCTGATACCCATGGCCGTGGTCGTCTGGATCGCCGAGGGCACCTGGCCCGCCTGTGTGGACGCCGCCCGCGCACACACCCCGGCGGACGCCGAGATCGTCCTGCTGCACGTCACCTCGGTCGACGTCCCGGGTGCGGCCCATGGCGCGTTCGCCGGGCTGATGGGACGCGGCCACCCCTCGGGGAACCGTCCGGCCGAAGGCTGGGGGAGGGACCCCGGAACGCACCTGGAACACCTCGCGGCCGACTCCGCACGGCAGCTGCTCCAGGATGCCTCCGACCGTCTGGGGCGCCCCTGCACGCGTACCGAGCGCACCGGGCGGGTCGAGCGCGAGGTCGTCGCCGCGGCGGAGGGGTGCGACCTGCTGATCCTGGCCCGGGACGGCGACCGTGCCCATCTCGGACCGCACAGCCTCGGTCCCGCCGCACGCTTCGTCGTCGACCACGCCCCCTGCCCGGTGCTGCTCGTGTGGCCCGAACCGCCGCCGGGGCCGCCCGCCTTGCCGCCCCCTCTTCCGCCTCATACCGTCTGACGGGCGACGACCCGCCGCCCGTCACCGGCGCGGCCGTGGTGCTCGGCCTTCCTCGGCTACGGCTCCGGCGTCCATGTCCCAAGGGCCGCGGTGGCGCGGCCGTGTCCCACCTCGCCCACGGCGAGAGCGACCGTCCGCCGTTGCCCCCACGGTGGACGGCCGGATCCAGGGCGGCGACCGGGTCGACTACCTCCACCGGCACCTCAGGCCGTTCACCGGGCCATCGCCGCGAACGCGATCCCGGTGGCCGTGAGTCTCAAGGACGGAGCAGGACTCTCCCGACGCGGGGATCCCCGCTGCCCGTGAGTTCCATGGCGCGCTCGAACTCGTCGATGCCCAGCTGGTGCGTGAGGAGTTCGAGCGGCGTCAGCCGTTTCGCGGAAAAGGCGCGTACGGCGTAGGACCAGGCGCCTGAGGAGGCTCCGAAGACGGCCCCGATCGACAGCTGCCGGGCGACGACCTCGGTGGGATCGAGCCTTTCCGCCCCGTGGACCGGGATACCCGTGAGAACCAGGCGTCCTCCCGGTCGCAGCAGGGACGTCGCGGTGCGCGCGCTCGACGCCGCGCCCGCGGTGTCGAGCACCACGTCGAAGTCCGCGAGACCGGAGGCACGGTCCCACGTCCGGTAGGCGGTGGCTCCGAAACGGCGGGACAGATCGGCTCGGTCGGGGCTCGTACCGACGACCGTCAAATCGCTCGGGGAGAAGGCGCCGAGGAGCTGTGCGGCGAGCAGTCCGAGGGCACCGGAGCCGATGACGGCCACCCGTGCACCGGGCAGGGGGGACGCCTTGAGGACGGCGGCGGCCGCGCGGGCGGCCGGCTCGAGGAACGCGGCGGCGGTGAGGTCGGCGTCCGGCGCGAGGGTGTGCAGCAGACGAGCGGGGAGGACGAGGGTGGGGGCCATGGCGCCGGGAAGGGTGAACCCCGTCTCCTCGTATCCGAGGGTGCACAGGTTGGTCTCTCCGTCGCGGCACGGCGCGCAGGTCCCGCAGGTGCGCAGCCCTTCGCCCACGACCTTGCGGCCGAGCAGGGAGGCGGGCGCGCCCTCGCCCACGGCGGTGACGGTGCCGGACCACTCGTGGCCGGGGGTGAGCGGATAGCGCACGTACGGAGCGGGGCGCCGACCCAGGTAGGCGTCGCGGTCGCTGCGGCCGATCCCGACGGCATGCACGCGCACCTGGGCTTCGCCGGGCCCCGCCTGTCGAGGTTCGTGCGGCACGAGGCGAAACGTGCCGGGAGCGTCGATGACGACGGCCTGCCCCCGGCGGCTCACAGGAAGCCGCCCTGCGCGGTGGGCGGAGTGGAACACATGGGGCGACTCCTGATGTTCGAGATTTCGGGCGCCGTTCGAAATTGTGTCGCGACGATACGAAGCATGGTGGGGGGTGTCAACGGGCTTCAATCCGTGGGGCCTTCTGTGCCGCGAGGCGCCTCAGGAAAACTGTTAACGCTCACAACTTTTGGGTGCGACTAGCGGTCCGACGACGCGTCTCTCCGTATCAAGAACAGGAAACAGCCGTACGAACCCTTGAGTTACGCGTCTGTTAGCGCTCACAATGTGTCGCGTTCGGCAGCCCACCGGTCGTCGGGGGCCGGCGCACACTCCGCCTCGGCCCAGGTCAACCACCGCTGAGCAGCCACACCTTCGCCGGGCCCCTCCCCTTCAGGGCACCGCCCGGTACGACGCACGTCCCGAGAGGAACCACGACATGGCCCACAGAGCCCTCCGCATCGTCGCCGCCGTAGCCCTGGCCGGTGGTGTGCTGACCGCCTGCACCACCGAGCCCGCGACCACCGGTACCACCGGCGGCGCCGGCAAGGGCTCCTCCGACGGCAAACTGGTGCTCGGGTTCGCTCAGGTAGGAGCCGAGAGCGGCTGGCGTACCGCCAACACCAAGTCCGTACGCGAGGCGGCCGAGAAGGCCGGCATCACGCTGAAGTTCTCCGACGCGCAGCAGAAGCAGGAGAACCAGATCAAGGCGATCCGCACCTTCATCCAGCAGAAGGTGGACGTCATCGCCTTCTCGCCGGTGGTGGAGTCCGGCTGGGACACGGTCCTGAAGGAGGCCAAGAACGCCGGCATCCCGGTGATCCTCACCGACCGTGCGGTCGACTCGCAGGACACCTCCCTCTACCGGACGTTCCTCGGCTCCGACTTCGTCAAGGAGGGAGAGGAGGCCGGCAAGTGGCTGGTCAAGGAGTACGAGGGCACCTCCGCGCCGGTCAACCTCGTCGAACTCCAGGGCACCACCGGCTCCGCACCGGCCAACGACCGCAAGGCGGGCTTCGCCGACGTCATCAAGGGTGACCCCAAGTTCAAGGTCGTCGCCTCCCAGACCGGGGACTTCACCCGAGCCAAGGGCAAGGAGGTCATGCAGGCCTTCCTCAAGTCCCACAAGGACATCGACGTCCTGTACGCCCACAACGACGACATGGCCCTGGGCGCCATCCAGGCCATCGAGGAGGCCGGCAAGAAGCCGGGCACCGACATCAAGGTGATCTCCGTCGACGGCATCAAGGACGCCTTCGTCGCCATGCAGGAGAAGAAGATCAACGTGGTGGTCGAGTGCAACCCGCTCCTCGGCGACCAGTTGATGGAACTCGCCAAGAAGGTCGCGGCGGGGGAGAGCGTCCCGCGACGGGTCGAGGTCAAGGAGGGCGTCTTCACCCAGGACCAGGCCGCGGCCGCCCTGCCCGGCCGCCAGTACTGACCTACCGCCCGCACCGGACCGGGGGCGGTCCTCGCGCCGCCCCCGTCCCTCTCAGGAGAGGAGGGCGGATGGCAGCCCCACCCACCCCCCGCACACCCCCACGCACCGACCAGCCGGTCCTGGAGGCCCACGGCATCCGCAAGGCGTTCCCCGGCGTCCTCGCCCTCGACGGCGTGGACCTGCGCCTCTTCCCGGGCGAGGTCCACGCGCTGATGGGCGAGAACGGCGCCGGCAAGTCGACCCTCATCAAGGTACTCACCGGGGTCCACCCACCCGACGCGGGAACGGTCTCCGTGGACGGCAGCCGCGAGCGGTTCGCCGAACCGCTGGAGGCACAGCACGCCGGAATCAGCACGGTCTACCAGGAGGTGAACCTGTGCCCCAACCTCTCGGTCGCCGAGAACATCCTCATCGGCCGTGAACCCCGGCGCCTGGGACTGGTCCGCTGGTCGGCCCTCCACCGGCGCGCGGCACAGCTCATCACCGAGCTGGAACTCGACCTCGACGTCCGCCTGCCGCTGAGCGCGCACTCCCTGGCCGTCCAGCAACTCGTCGCGATCGTACGTGCCGTGGACATTCGGGCGAAGGTGCTCGTCCTCGACGAGCCCACCTCCAGCCTCGACCGGGACGAGGTCGCCCAACTCTTCGCCCTGGTGCGCCGACTCCGGGACCGGGGCGTCGCGATCCTCTTCGTCACCCACTTCCTCGACCAGGTCTTCGACCTGTGCGACCGGGTGACCGTCCTGCGCAACGGACGCCTCGAAGGCGAGTACCGGATCGACGAACTGACACCCGTCACCCTCGTCCACCGCATGGTCGGCAGCGAACTGCGCACCCTGGACGAACTGGCCGAGACCTCCCACACCGCCACCGCCGTCGTCCCCGAGTCCACGGACGCCCCCTTCCTGAGCGCCCGCGGACTCACCCGGGCCGGTTCCGTCCAGCCGTACGACCTGGACATCCACCGCGGTGAGGTCATCGGCCTGGCCGGACTCCTCGGATCCGGACGCACCGAGGCGGCCCGGCTGCTCTTCGGCGCCGACCACGCCGACGGAGGCGAGCTGCGGATCGACGGCGAGCGCGCCGTCCTGCGCTCGCCGCGCAACGCGATCGCCCACAAGATCGCCTTCTGCTCGGAGAACCGCAAGGCGGAGGGCCTGATCGGCGAACTCACGGTCCGCGAGAACATCGTGCTCGCCCTCCAAGCCGCACGAGGCTGGACCAGACCCCTCTCCCGCGCCCGACAGGACGAGATCGCCGCCCGGTGGACCGAGGTTCTCGACATCCGCCCGGCCGACCCCGAGGCACAGGTCCGCAACCTCAGCGGGGGCAACCAGCAGAAGGTGCTGCTCGCCCGATGGCTGCTCACCGACCCCGAGCTGCTGATCCTGGACGAACCCACCCGGGGCATCGACATCGGCGCCAAGACGGAGATCCAGAAACTCGTCACCCGCCTGGCGGCGGAGGGCACCGCGGTCCTCTTCATCTCCGCCGAACTCGAGGAAGTACTGCGCTTGAGCCACCGGGTCGGCGTGCTGCGCGACCACCGGCTCGTCGCCACCCTCCCCAACGACACGACCCTGACGCCCGACCGGATCCTGGGCGCCATCGCCACCGGAGCCACCTCATGACACCACCTGACGACAACGGCGCCGGGGGGCGTCCGGTCCGGGCGCCCGGCGCCCGGCGGCTCACCGAGCACCGCCTGTTCTGGCCCGCCGCCGTCCTGGCCTCCCTGTTGCTGGGGAACGTCGCGCTCACCCACGACTTCTTCGCCGTACGGGTCCAGAACGGACACCTGTACGGCAGCCTGATCGACATCCTCCAGTTCGGCGCGCCCCTGATCCTGGTGTCGCTCGGCATGACGCTGGTCATCGCGACCCGGGGCATCGACCTCTCGGTCGGCTCGACGGTCGCCATCGCCGGCGCCCTCGCGTGCGAGCACATCGCCACCGCGAAGGACCCCGGAAGTCTGCCCACCGTCATGTCGGCGATCGCGGTGGCGGTCGGCGTGGCCGCCGCGATCGGAGTGCTGAACGGCTTCCTCGTCGCCCGGCTCGGCGTCCAGCCCATCGTCGCCACGCTGGTCCTCATGGTCGCCGGGCGCGGCGTGGCCCAGCTGATCACCGACGGTCAGATCATCAGCGTGTCCAGCAGCGCCTACAAGATGATCGGCGGCGGCTACTGGCTCACCCTCCCCTTCGCCGTCCTGCTGGCCGCGGCCCTCGTGGCCGTCACCTCCCTCGTCACCCGGCGGACCGCGCTCGGCATGCTCATCGAATCGGTGGGCGGCAACCCGGTCGCGAGCCGACTCGTCGGCATCCGGGCGGCCGGCCTTCTGGTCATGGTCTACGTCGTCAGCGCCGTGTGCGCCGCGGTGGCCGGTCTGATGATCAGCTCCAACGTGTCCAGCGCCGACGGCAACAACGCCGGCTTGTGGATCGAGCTGGACGCGATCCTCGCCGTGGTCATCGGCGGCACCGCTCTCACGGGCGGCCGTTTCTCCCTCGGCGGGACGGTCCTGGGCGCGCTGATCATCCAGACCCTCTCGACCACGATCTACACCCTCGGCGTGCCGCCGGAGACCACCCTCGTCTTCAAGGCCCTGGTCGTCATCGTCGTGTGCCTCGTCCAGTCGCCCGCGTTCCGCGCGCGACTCTCACGCCGTCACCGACCGACCGCCCCGGACCCGGGCCCCGCGGCCGGCGACGTGGGAGCCCGCCGCCAGGAGGTCCACCCGTGAGCACCACCCTCTCCTCCCTCACCAGGCCGCTCCAGCGGTTCTCGGTACGGCATGCCACCCGCCTGCCGCTCATGGTGACGGCCGCACTGCTGATCGCGATGTTCTCGATCGGCTCCCTGCAGTACGAAGGCTTCTTCTCCGCGCAGGTCCTGCTGAACGTCCTGATCGACAACGGCTTCCTGCTCGTCGTGGCGATCGGCATGACGTTCGTCATCCTCACCGGTGGAATCGACCTGTCCGTCGGCTCCATGGTGGCCCTGTCGACCATGCTGACGGCCTGGCTCGTCGAACAGAACGGCGTGCCGCTCGCCCTGGCGGTGCCCGCGGTCCTGCTGGTGGGAGCAGGAGGCGGGGCCCTCATGGGCTGGGTGATCCACGCCTTCGAGATCCAGCCCTTCATCGTCACCCTCGCGGGCATGTTCCTCGCCCGCGGCCTCTGCTACATGATCAGCACCGAGTCCATCTCCCTCACCGACCCGACGACCACGCGGATCGCCCAGACCCGGGTACTCCTGCCCGGGGGCCTGTTCGTGTCGCCCGCCGTGGTCATCGCCCTGGTCGTGCTGGCGCTCGCCTTCGTCGTCCTGCACCACACCCGCTTCGGCCGTACCGTCTACGCCCTGGGCGGCAACGAGTCCTCGGCCCGTCTCATGGGCCTGCCCGTGGGACGCACCAAGGTCGCGGTGTACGCCGTGAGCGGTCTGTGCTCCGCCCTCGGCGGTCTGCTGCTGACCTTCTACATGCTGTCCGGCTACGCCCTGCACGCCGTCGGCATGGAACTCGACGCCATCGCGGCCGCCGTCATCGGAGGGACGCTGCTCACCGGGGGCTCGGGCTTCGTCCTCGGGACCGCGCTGGGCGTGATGGTCCTCGGCCTGATCCAGACCGTCATCAACTTCCAGGGCACGCTCAGCTCGTGGTGGACGCGCATCGTCATCGGCGGCCTGCTGTTCGTCTTCATCCTCCTCCAACGCCTCTTCGGCGGATCCCGCCCGTCGCGGTAGACCACCCGGGCCGGGCAGGCCCGGATCCCGAGCAGAACACCGACGGCGACCGCGGCCGGGAAAGCGGGGCCTACCGCCCCCTGCCCGGCCGCGGTCGCACTCCGAACAAGGAACGCCCATGACCCCGTCCTCCTGCCCTCCCTTCACCGGAGGCCCACCGGTCTGCCACCCCGGCCCGGACTCCGGGCAACGATGGATCTTCGGTTTTCCCGACGGACTCACGGCGGAGGTACACACCCGGGGTGCCCGCCTCCACGGGCTGTGGGTGCCGGACCGGTACGGCACGCCGACCGACATCGTCCTCGCTCCCCGCGAACCGGCACAGACGGCGACCGCCGCCCGGTACTTCGGCGCCACCGTCGGCCGCTACGCCAACCGCATCGCACAAGGCCGGTTCTGCCTGGACGGAAAGCCGTACCAGCTGACCACTCAGGAGAACGGCCACTGCCTGCACGGCGGAACCGACGGCTTCGACACCCGGCTCTGGGAAGCCGAAAGCGTGCACACCCCGGAGTGGACCGGCGTACTCCTGCGCCTCCGCAGCCCCGACGGCGACCAGGGATTTCCGGGCAACCTGGACGTCACCGTCAGCTGTCTCGTCGGCCGCGACAACGAACTCTCCTTCTCTTACACCGCGGTCACCGACGCGCCCACCCTGGTCAACCTGACCAACCACGCGTACTTCAACCTCGACGGCGAGGGCGCCGGCGACGTCCTCGACCACGAACTCGCCGTCCACGCCTCCCACTACACGCCGGTCGACGACGACCTCATTCCCCACGGGGACCACCGCCCCGTCTCCGGCACCGCGTTCGACCTCCGCCGACCGCTCAGGATCGCCGACGCCCTGGCCCGCCCGGGCGCGGCCGGGGGGTACGACCACAACTTCGTACTGAACCCGCACGGCGACGACACGCCGCACCGGGCCGCCGTCCTCCACGCGCCGGCCACGGGCCGCTGCATGGAGGTGCTGACCACGGAGCCCGGACTGCAGGTCTACACCGCGGGGCAGTTCGACGGAGCGGTCCTCGGCAAGAGCGGTACGGCCTACGGGGCGGGCGCCGGCATCGCGCTGGAGACCCAGCACTTCCCCGACTCCCCGAACCGCCCCGGTGACCCGTCCGCGGTGCTGCGACCCGGTGAGGAGTACCGGTCGAGGACGGTCCTGCGGTTCGGCACGCGCGGCTGACCGCGCACGCGCACGCCGACATGGCTGTGCCCGCCGGGGGAGGAGCCGGCGGGCACAGCCATGTCGGCAGCGGCGTCAGGCGCCTGCCCTGCGCTTGTTCCAGACGTCGAAGCCGACCGCCGCGAGGAGCACGAGGCCCTTGATGACCTGCTGCCAGTCGGTGCCCACGCCGACGAGGTTCATGCCGTTGTTGAGTACGCCGAGGACCAGGCCGCCGATGATGGCTCCCAGGACGGTTCCGACGCCACCGCTCATCGACGCCCCGCCGATGAACGCGGCGGCGATGGCCTCCAGTTCGAAGTTCACGCCGGCCTTCGGCGAGGCCGCGTTGAAGCGCGCGGCGAAGACGAGCCCGGCGAGCGCCGCGAGCATTCCCATGTTGAGGAACACCGCGAAGGTCACCTTCTTGTCCTTGACCCCGGACAGCTTGGCGGCCGGCAGGTTCCCCCCGATCGCGTACACGTGGCGGCCGATCACCGCGTTGCGCATCACGTAACCGAATCCGACCAGCAGCGCGGCCAGGATCAGGAGGACCACGGGGGCACCCTTGTAGCTGGCGAGCAGCAGGGTGGTGACCAGGACGGCGGCGACCAGCGCCGTGACCTTCAGCGCGAACAGGCCCGTGGGGAGCGGCTCCAGGGCGAACTCCCGCTGGCGACGACGGTCGCGGATCTCCTGGAACACTACGTAGGCGATCAGTCCCAGACCGAGGAGCAGGGTCCCGTTGTGGTAGTTGGTCTGCGGCCCCACTTCCGGCAGGAAGCCATTGGCGATCTTCTGCAGTCCGTCCGGGAACGGGCCGAGCGTCTGCCCCTTGAGGAAGATCTCCGTGAGCCCGCGGAACAGCAGCATGCCGGCGAGGGTCACGATGAACGACGGTATGCCGACGTACGCGATGAAGAATCCCTGCAGGGCGCCGGCGGCGGCCCCGAGGAGCAGGGTGACGAGCACCGCGACGGGCCAGGGCACGTGGTGCTCGACCATGAGCACCGCCCCGATCCCACCGACCAGGGCCATCAGGGAGCCCACCGACAGGTCGATGTGCCCGGAGATGATGACGATCATCATGCCGATCGCCAGGATGAGGATGTAGCTGTTCTGCAGCACCAGGTTGGAGACGTTGCGCGGCAGCAGGAGGTCGCCGCCCGTCCAGATCTGGAACAGGAGCACGATCAGGCCGAGTGCGAAGAGCATCCCGTACTGGCGCATGTTCCGCCGGACGCCGTCCAGGAGCACCCGGATCACCGGTGTCCCGTTCGGCGGGGCGGCGCCGCCCGGGGGCGCCGGAGCGCTCTTGTCCATGCTGATGTCGGTGCTCATGCCTGGTGTCCTTCGCTGGAGGCGGCGCCCGCGGCGCCCGCCGGTGGTGCGGGGGTGTCCTGCGTCATGTGCCGCATCAGCACTTCCTGGGTGGCGTCCGCACGGGCGACCTCGCCGGTCAGCCGTCCCGCGGCCATGGTGTAGACGCGGTCGCACATGCCGAGCAGTTCGGGCAGCTCGGAGGAGATGAAGAGGATCGCCTTGCCCTCGGCGGCGAGCCGGTCGATCACGGTGTAGATCTCGAACTTGGCTCCCACATCGACTCCGCGCGTGGGCTCGTCGAGGATGAGGACGTCCGGTCCGGCGAGGATCCACTTGCTGAGGACGACCTTCTGCTGGTTGCCGCCGGAGAGGCGCCCGACCGGTTCGAGGACGTTCGGCGCCTTGATGGTCATGGTCCGCCGGTACCGTTCGGCCACCTTGCGTTCCTCGTGGCCGTCGACGATGCCGTGGCGGGCGAGGGCACCGAGTGACGCGAGCGAGATGTTCCGGCTCACGGAGTCCTGGAGGTCGAGCCCGTAGTGCTTGCGGTCCTCGGTGACGTACGCGATGCCGTGGGCGACCGCCTCGGGGACCGTGCGGGTCCGTACCTCGCGGCCGTCCTTGAGCACGGTGCCGTGCTCGTAGTGGCCGTAGGAACGGCCGAAGACGCTCATCGCGAGTTCGGTGCGGCCGGCCCCCATGAGTCCCGCGACGCCGACGATCTCCCCGCGGCGGACCTGGAGCGAGACCCCGTCGACGGCCTTGCGGCCGCGGTCGAGAGGGTGACGTACGGTCCAGTCCCGGATCTCCAGGACGGGGGCGGCGTCGGCCGGGCCCTCGTACGGCGTGCGGTCGGGGAACCGGCTGTCGAGGTCCCGCCCCACCATGCCGCGGATGATGCGTTCCTCGGTGGTGGCGGGGTCCCTGACGTCGAGGGTCTCGATGGAGCGCCCGTCGCGCAGGATGGTGACGGAGTCGGCGATCCGGGCGATCTCGTTCAGCTTGTGCGAGATGATGATCGAAGTGATGCCCTGGCTCTTCAACTCCCGCATCAGCCGCAGCAGCTTCGCGCTGTCCTCGTCGTTGAGCGCCGCGGTGGGCTCGTCGAGGATCAGCAGGCGGACGTTCTTCGCCAGTGCCTTCGCGATCTCCACGAGCTGCTGCTTGCCGACACCGAGGTCGGCGACCCGGGTCTCGGGGTGCTCGTCGAGCCCGACCCGCCTGAGCAGTTCGGAAGCACGGCGCAGCGCCTCGTGCCAGTCGATGATCCCGTGCCGGGACGGCTCGTTGCCGAGGAAGACGTTCTCGGCGATCGACAGGTAGGGAACGAGTGCGAGCTCCTGGTGGATGATGACGATGCCGCGCCGCTCACTGGCCCTGATGTCCTTGAAACGGCACGGCTCGCCGTCGAAGAGGATCTCGCCCTCGTAGGTCCCGTGCGGGTGGACGCCGGACAGGACCTTCATGAGGGTCGACTTCCCGGCACCGTTCTCCCCGCACAGGGCGTGCACCTCACCGCGCGCCACGGACAGGGTCACCTCGGACAGTGCCCTGACTCCGGGGAAGGTCTTGACGATGGACCGCATCTCGAGGACGGGGCCGGCGGCCGGGGACGGGGCCGCGGAGGGTGTCATCGCAGTTCCTCGGCGTCGATGTAGCCCGAGTCGACCAGGATCTTCCGGTAGTTCGACTTGTCGACGCTCACCGGGTCGAGCAGGAAGGCCGGGACCACCTTCTTGCCGTTGTCGTAGGTGGCGTCGTCGTTGATCTCGGGCTTCTTGCCGGCGAGGACGGCCTCCACCATGTCCGCGGCGACCTGCGCCAGTGCACGCGTGTCCTTGTAGACGGTCTGGGTCTGCTGTCCCGCGATGATCGACTTCACGGAGGCGACCTCCGCGTCCTGGCCGGTGACGACCGGCAGGGGCTTCGCGGCGCTGCCGTAGTCGTCGGACTTCAGGGCGGAGAGGATGCCGATGGAGATGCCGTCGTAGGGGGACAGCACGGCGTCGACCCGGGCGGTGGAGTAGGCGGAGGTCAGCAGGTCGTCCATGCGCTTCTGGGCCGTTCCTCCGTCCCAGCGCAGCGTGGTGACCTGGTTGAGCTGGGTCTGCTGGGAGCGTACGACCAGCTGCTTCTTGTCGAGGTAGGGCTTCAGCACCTTCATGGCGCCGTTGAAGAAGTACTTGGTGTTGTTGTCGTCGTTGGACCCGGCGAACAGCTCGATGTTGAAGGGGCCCTTCTTCGAGCCGGCCTTCAGGCCCAGCTTCTCCACGATGTACGTGGCCTGGAGCTCGCCGACCTTCTCGTTGTCGAAGGAGGCGTAGTAGTCGACGTGCGGGGAGCCCAGGATGAGCCGGTCGTAGGAGATGACCGGGATGTGGGCGTCCGCCGCCTGCTGCAGCACGTTGGACAGGGCCTCGCCGTTGATGGCGGCCACGACCAGGGCGTCGACGCCCTGGGTGATCATGTTCTCGATCTGGGCGACCTGCTGGTCGGGGTCGTCCTCGCCGTACTGCAGGGTCGTGGAGAAGCCGGCCTTCTTCAGGCTCGCGGTCATGTTCCGGCCGTCGGCGATCCACCTCTCGGAGGACTTGGTGGGCATGGCGATGCCGATGGTGAGGTCCTTCTTGTCCTTCGACTCCTGGCTGCCGCCCTCGCTGTTCTGCCCGCAGGCGGTCAGGAGCAGGGCACAGCCGGTGGTCACGGCCAGGAGGGCGGATACGGATCGGAACTTCTTCATGGGCGTTACCTGGCAATCCCGTCGTCGGCGGCTCCGAACCGGGACGGCTCGACGGCAGCGCGTGTCCTCGCACCACCGGGACGACACCGTTCCGGCTGGGTGTCCAGGGCTTCGGCACCCCGGTCGAGCTAGATTGTTAGCGCTCACAACGGCGTGATACAAGAGGCGCTAAGGTTTTTCTCGTATCGATACTCAGCCGTAAGCAGGGAGAAGGGAGGCGAACGTGGCGCATCCCGCGGAAGACGTCCGCCCGCCGACGATGGCCGACGTCGCACGTGAGGCGGGGGTCTCCCACCAGACCGTCTCCCGGGTGCTGAGCGATCACCCCAACGTGCGCGCGGCCACCCGGGAGCAGGTCACCCTGGCCATCGAGCGGCTGGGCTACCGCCGCAACTCCGCCGCACGCGCCCTGGTGACGCGCCGTACGAGGACACTGGGCGTCATCGCCGTCAACACCGCCCTGTACGGCCCCGCCAGCACCCTGACCGGCCTGGAGGAGGCGGCCCGGGAGCAGGGCTACCTGGTGTCGACCGTCAGTCTGCGCACCGGAGCGGGGCAGGGGCTCAAGGACGCCATCGACCACCTCGCGGCCTGGGGCGTGGAGGGTGTCGTCGCCATCACCCCGCAGCGCTCGCACGTGCAGGCGCTCGCCGAACTGGACGCGCCCTTCCCCGTGGTCACCGTGGAGGGCGGCCATCAGCTCGACCTTCCCGGCGTCTCCCTCGACCAGGAGCTCGGCGCGCGCATGGTCACCGAGCACCTGCTCGCCGCCGGGCACGGCAATGTCTGGCACGTGGCGGGTCCCGAGGACTGGCTGGAGAGCGAGGCCCGCACCGCGGGATGGCGCACCGTCCTGGAGGAGAGCGGCATCCGCCCTCCGCGCGTCCTGACGGGGGACTGGAGCCCGCTGTCCGGGTACCGGGCGGGGCAGGAACTCGCGGGCCTCGCGCTGGCGCGCCGCGGGGCGACACCGGTCACGGCCGTCTTCGTCGCCAACGACCAGATGGCGCTCGGTGTCCTGAGGGCGCTGCGCGAGGGCGGGATCCGCACCCCCGGACAGGTGGCCGTCGCGGGCTTCGACGACATCCCGGAGGCCGAGTTCTTCCCTCCGCCGCTGACGACGGTCCGGCAGGACTTCGCCGCCATCGGGCGCCGGAGCATCGGGCTCCTGGTGGACCACATCGAGGGTCGCGCCCGGAAGGCCGAGCACCTCCTGGTGGAACCGCAGCTCATCATGCGCGCGAGCACGCGCCCCTCGAACGAATCCTGACGCGGCGGACGGCTCTCGCCGCCCCCTCCTGCCGCCGGTGAGGGGCCTCCTCGGCCGTCCGGTGTCCGTCGGTGCACGTGCGCCGGCCGCCCCTGCGCGTGCCTTCGCCGACCGCTTTCGCCGACCGCTTTCGCCGACCGCTTCGCTGCCCCTTGCGGCCGCCTCCGCCCCGGCTCCTGCCGGGCCCGTCGCGGCGCCGAGGGCTACCTCTGCGCCGGTCGTCGGCGCCGAGGGCTACCTCCGACATACAAGTGAGCGCTCACTTTGGAGGCTCCTCAACCTGCCGGAAATTCGACAGAACTGCACCCAGCTCTTGTCCAACGCAATTGTGAGCGTTAACAATCAGGGTGCTCCTCTGGCCCTGCTCATGACGAGAGAGACCGCATCGTGACCACACACGCCCTTTCCGACCCCGCAGCCCGCCACCATCCCGAGGCCTGCACCATCGGAGTCGACTTCGGCACCCTCTCCGGGCGCGCCGTCGTGGTCAGGGTCCGGGACGGCGCCGAACTCGGTTCGTCGGTCCACGAGTACCGCCACGCAGTCATCGAGGACCACCTTCCCTCCACCGGCGCCCCCCTGCCCCCCGACTGGGCCCTGCAGCACCCCGAGGACTGGCGCGACGTCCTGCGTACCGCCGTTCCGGCGGCGCTCGCCGACGCCGGCGTCGACCCGGCCCGCGTCATCGGCATCGCCACCGACTTCACCGCCTGCACGGTCCTCCCGACCGCCCCGGACGGCACCCCGCTCGCCCTGACGCCCGAGTGGGCCGACCGCCCGCACGCCTGGCCCAAACTGTGGAAGCACCACGCGGCCCAGGGGCAGGCCGACCGCATCAACGCCCTCGCTCACGCCCGCGGCGAGAAGTGGATCGCCCGGTACGGGGGCAAGATCTCCTCCGAGTGGCAGTACGCCAAGGCCCTGCAGGTCCTGGAAGAGGATCCGGCCGTCTACGCCGCCTGCGCCCGCTGGATCGAGGCGGCCGACTGGATCGTCTGGCAACTGACCGGCACCGAGTCCCGCAACACCTGCACCGCCGGCTACAAGGGCATCCACCAGGACGGCGCCTACCCCTCGCCCGACTTCCTCGCCCGACTCCACCCGGACTTCGCCGACTTCCCCGCCACGCGCCTGGAACACCCGCTGTCACCTCTGGGCTCCCGTGCCGGCGGACTGAGCGCCCGGGCCGCGCACTGGACCGGGCTCCCCGAGGGCATCGCCGTCGCCGTCGGCAACGTCGACGCCCATGTGGCCGCGCCCGCGGCGGGTGCCGTCGAGAACGGCCGGATGCTCGCCATCATGGGCACCTCCACCTGCCACGTACTCAACGGCGCCACCCTCGCCGAGATCCCTGGCATCTGCGGGGTCGTCGACGGCGGCATCGTCGAGGGTGCCTACGGCTACGAGGCCGGCCAGAGCGCGGTCGGCGACATCTTCGCCTGGTGGCTCCGCCAAGGCGTCCCGGACCACTACCGCGCCGAGGCCGACGCGTCGGGCGAGGACCTGCACCAGCTCCTGACCCGCAAGGCCGCCGACCAGCCGGTCGGCGCGCACGGCCTGGTCGCCCTGGACTGGATGAACGGCAACCGCTCCACCCTGGTCGACCACCACCTCTCCGGAGTCGTCGCCGGCCTCACCCTCGACTCCCGGCCCGAGGACGTCTACCGGGCCCTGCTCGAATCCACCGCCTACGGCACCCGGATGATCGTCGAGACCTTCGAGGGCGGCGGGATCCCCGTCGAGGAGTTCATCGTCACCGGAGGGCTGAGGAAGAACGCGCTGCTCATGCAGATCTACGCCGACGTGCTCCGCCGCCCCGTGTCCGTCGGTACCTCCGAGCAGGGGCCGGCGCTCGGCTCCGCCATCCACGCCGCCGTCGCCGCGGGCGCCTACCCCGACGTCCGGTCCGCCGCTTCCGCGATGGGCAGCGTCCAGCGCCACGCGTACGTGCCCGACCCCGCACGGGCGGACGCCTACGACGCGCTGTTCGACGCGTACCGCGCCCTGCACGACCACTTCGGCATCGGCGCGGACCTCCTCCTGCACCGCCTGCGACGGATCCGCAACACCGCACGCCGGGTCACCACCGGCTGACCGGGGCGCCTCCCCGCCCCGGCCTCCGTCGGCCCGACCTCCCCGCCCCCGGCCGCCACCGGCTCTCCGCCACCCGGCCTCCGCGCCCCCGGCTGTCACCGGCTCTCCGCCCCCGACCTCCGCGCCCCCGGCCGCCACCGGCTCTCCGCCTCCTGGCCTCCGTCGGCCCGACCCCTCCCGCCCCCGCACCTCCGAGGAGCACACCCGACATGACGCTCGCCCAGCCCGACCGCGAGATCTGGTTTCTCACCGGAAGCCAGGCCCTCTACGGCGACGACACCCTGGCCCAGGTCGCCGACCAGTCCCGCGCCATCTGCGACACCCTCGCCGGGCAGCCCCAGATGACCGTCCGCCTGGTGTGGAAGCCGGTCCTCACCGACGCGGCCGCCATCCGCGCGGTCTGCCTGGAGGCCAACGCGGACGACCGCTGCATCGGCCTGATCGCCTGGATGCACACCTTCTCCCCGGCCAAGATGTGGATCGCCGGCCTCGACGCCCTCAGCAAGCCCTTGCTGCACCTGCACACCCAGGCCAACCGCCAACTGCCGTGGTCCACCATCGACATGGACTTCATGAACCTGAACCAGGCCGCTCACGGCGACCGCGAGTTCGGCTTCGTCCAGACCCGCCTCGGCGTCCCGCGCAAGACCGTGGCCGGCCACGTCTCCACCCCCGATGTCGTCGACCGCATCGCCGGATGGGCCCGCGCCGCCGTCGGCCGCGCCGAACTCGCCACCCTCAAGCTCGCCCGGTTCGGCGACAACATGCGCGACGTCGCCGTCACCGAGGGCGACAAGGTCGAGGCGCAGCTGCGGTTCGGGGTCTCGGTCAACACGTACGGCGTCAACGACCTCGTCGCCGTGGTCGACGCCACCGACGAGGACACCGTCACCGCCCTCGTCAAGGAGTACCAGGACCTCTACGCCCTCGCGCCCGAGCTGCGCCCCGGCGGAGAGCGCCACGCGTCCCTGCGCTACGCCGCCCGCGTCGAAGCCGGTCTGCGCACCTTCCTCACGGAAGGCGGGTTCCGCGCCTTCACCACCAACTTCGAGGACCTCGGCGGCCTGCGCCAGCTGCCCGGCCTCGCCGTGCAGCGCCTGATGGCGGACGGCTACGGCTTCGGGGGCGAAGGGGACTGGAAGACCTCCACCCTGCTGCGCACCCTCAAGGCGATGGGTCACGGCCTGCCCGGCGGTACCTCCTTCATGGAGGACTACACCTACGACCTCACGCCGGGCCGGGAACTCATCCTCGGCGCCCACATGCTGGAGGTCTGCCCCTCCCTCACCACGGCCGCGCCCAGCTGCGAGATCCATCCGCTCGGGATCGGCGGACGCGAGGACCCGGTCCGCCTCGTCTTCGACGCGGATCCCGGTCCGGCCGTCGTCGTCGGTCTCGCCGACATGGGCGACCGGTTCCGCCTCGTCGCCAACCACATCGACGTCGTCGCTCCGCCCGAGCCGCTGCCCCGGCTCCCTGTCGCCCGCGCCGTCTGGCGCCCCCGCCCTGACCTCCGTACCTCCACCGAGGCCTGGCTGACGGCCGGGGCACCGCACCACACCGTGCTGACCACCGCCCTCGGCGGCGAGGAGCTCGAAGACCTCGCCGAGATGCTGCGGACCGAACTCGCCGTCATCGACGAGGACACCACCGTCCGGCGCTTCACGCGCGAGCTGCGCTGGAACCAGGCGTACCACCGTCTGGCCCAGAGCCTGTGAGCACCCCCGCCACCCCATCCACCCCCACGAGGACGGAGCCCTCCGTGACCACCGCCGTCTCCAAGGAACTGCGCCGGGAGGTACTGGAGGCCAACCTCCGCATCCCCCGGGCCGGTCTGGCCACCCTCACCTGGGGCAACGTGAGCGGTGTGGACCGACAAGCCGGCGTCTTCGTCATCAAGCCCTCGGGTGTGGCCTACGACGTGCTGAGCGAGGAGGACCTGGTCGTCGTCTCCCTGTCCGACGGAAGCGTCGTGGAAGGCCACCTGCGACCGTCCACCGACACGGAGACGCACCGGAGCCTCTACCTGGCCTTCCCCTCCATCGGAGGCGTGACCCACACGCACTCCACCCACGCCGTCGCCTTCGCCCAGGCCCGGCGTCCGATACCGGTGCTCGGCACGACCCACGCGGACACCTTCAACGGTCCCGTCCCCGTCACCGAGGCCCTCACCCCCCAGCAGTGCGCCACGGACTACGAGTACAACACCGGCCAGGTCATCGTGGACCTGCTGGGCCGTGACGACACCCGGGCCCGCGAGGTCCCCGGCGCCCTGGTCGCCCACCACGGCCCCTTCACCTGGGGCGCCGACGCCACCACGTCCCTGGAGCACGCCGTCATCTGCGAGGCGGTGGCCGAGATGGCCCTCCACACCATCGCCCTGGGCACGGTCGAGCCCCCGCAGCACCTCCTGGACCGTCACTTCACGCGCAAGCACGGCCCGGACGCCTACTACGGCAACCCTTCCTCCGCCTGATCGCACCGAGGGGAGCCAGGATCATCCCGGCTCCCCTCCATGGTGTGCGGCAGCGGGTCAGGTGCGGGTCCAGCGCTGGTTGCCGCTGTTCCAGCAGGAGTAGAGCTGGATCAGCGTGCCGTTGGCGGTGCCGTTGGCAGCGGCGTCGAGGCAGAGGCCGGACTGGACACCGACGATGGAGCCGTCGGAGTTGAGGCGCCACTTCTGGTTGTCGGCACCCCAGCAGCTGTAGATCTGCACCTTGGCGCCGTTACCGGTGCCGGCGGCGTCCAGGCACTTGTCGCCGTAGACCCTGAGCTCACCCGCGGCGGTGTACGTCCACTGCTGGTTGGTGCGGTTGTTGCAGTCCCACAGCTGGACCTGGGTGCCGTCGGTGGTGACGGCGCCGGGTACGTCCAGGCAGCGGCCCGAGGCGACTCCCTTGATCGCTCCGGAGCCGGGGGAGGGGGTCGGAGTGGGGGTGGGGTTGGGGGAGGCGGAGTTGAGCGCGTTGAGGACGGAGGAGTAGGCGGGCTTCTTGCTGCCGTCGCCGTTGAAGAGCAGCGGCGTGTGCTCGGCTCGCCAGGAGTCGGTGTCGCGCACGCCCCAGACGGTGATGCCGAGGCAGCGCGGGACGGCCAGGCAGTCGTTGGTCACGTTGGCGTAGGTCGTGCCCGAGGCGCCCTGGATGTCGAGTTCGGTGACGGCCACGTCGACGCCGAGGGCGGCGAAGCTCTGGAGGGTGGTGCGGAAGTTGCTGTTGTAGGGGCTGTCGTTGTTGAAGTGCGACTGGAAGCCGACGCAGTCGATGGGCACGCCGCGCTGCTTGAAGTCCTTGACCATGGCGTACACGGCCTGGGTCTTGGCCCAGGTCCAGTTCTCGACGTTGTAGTCGTTGTAGCAGAGCTTGGCGGCCGGGTCGGCGGCGCGTGCGGTGCGGAAGGCGACCTCGATCCAGTCGTTGCCGGTGCGCTGCAGGTTGGAGTCGCGCCGGGCTCCCGAGGTGCCGTCGACGAAGGCCTCGTTCACGACGTCCCACTGGCCGATCTTGCCCTTGTAGTGGGCCATCACGCCGTTGATGTGGTTGGTCATGGCCTGGCGCAGCGCGCTGCCGCTGAGGTTCTGCATCCAGGCGGGCTGCTGGGAGTGCCAGGCCAGGGTGTGGCCCCGTACCTGCTTGCCGTTCTGTACCGCCCAGTTGTAGACGCGGTCGCCGGCGGTGAAGTCGAACCGGCCCTGCTGGGGTTCGGTGGCGTCGATCTTCATCTCGTTCTCGGCCGTCACCGAGTTGAACTCGCGGTTCGCGATCGTCGTGTACGTCGCGTCGCCGAGCCTGCCCGAGGCGATGGCGGTGCCGAAGTACCGGCCGCTCTGCGCCGCCGCACTGCCGAGCGTGCTCTCGGCGGCCTGTGAGGTCAGCGGCGCCACCAGCACGGTGGCGGAACCGAGGACGCCGACGATCAGCGCCGCGCAGAGGCCACCTGTTTTCCGGCGGACGGTGGACGGGGGAATGGCATGTGAACGCATGACTGGACCTCCAGTACGGAAATCACGGATGGATGCGAGCGCGGCGGAAGGATTCCGCGAGGGTGATGTCCGCGTGCGTGGGAAAAGGACGCGGACCATCAGGGCGCGATGATGCGAGGCCGGCGCCGCGACATGCAGGTAAAGGGGAGGCGGCGCCTCGGGATTCAGTCTGGAAACACCGCAGGGACATGTCAAGTGTTTCGGAGATGTTTCGGGAATGCGGCCCGAGAATGGGGCCTTTGAAGCCGCTCGAAAGGGTGCTCCAAGAAATGCCGGGACTGCCTCCTGTATAAGCGAGTGGTTGCCTCGCCTCACATTTTCGGGGCGTCGATGCCCGTCGCCCCGGAGGGCCGGTGCGGATATGTGATGTCGAACCACGTGAAGTGGGCTCGGTTCGTGGACGGGCGGCCGTGGGAGGTGGCGTAGAGGCCGAGCTGGACGCTGGTGAACAGCGGCGTGAGGAAGGTGGCTTCGACGGTGGCCAGGTCCTGCCAGGGGCCGTCGGGCGCCGCGTGGGCGAAGGTGTGGCCGAAGCCCCGGATGCGGACCCCCAGGCGCACGGGCCCCGGGGGGACGGGAGCGCCGGCCAGGACCTCGACCCCGTGGCGGAGGACGAGCCCTTCCTCGGTGCGCAGGAAGAGGAGGTGGGCGTCGTCGTCGAGGACTACGGCGAGCCCGGCCTGTTCATCCGGTGAGGCGGGGACGAAGCGCAGTTCGGTGGAGACGTCGCAGTCCGGCTGTTCCTGCGGGCGGACCAGGAGGGAGGGGACGGTGCGTTCGCCGAGGCGTTCGGGGCGGAGTCGGAGGCGGAGCCCGTCGCCGGTGGTCCAGAACGGCGCGCGTGGGGTGCGCAGGGTGCTCCAGTCGGTGGAGAGGACGGCGAAGTCGTCGTGGAGACGTTGGCGGGGGCTCGTGTGGTCGACGGGGGAGAAGACCGGCCGGCCGTCGTTCCAGGTGACCCTGCTGAGGAAGGTCTCGCGGCCGACGGCGGAACCCGGGCGGACGCCCAGGAGGACGGCCCGCCAGTCGCCGTACGGGGTCTGCACGAGGTCGGCGTGCCCGGTGCAGGTGACGGGTCCCCTCTGAGCGGGAGGGAGGACCGGGTTGCCGGGGGTGCCCCTGTACGGGCCGGTCACGTGGTCGGCGAGAGCGGCCACCACGCTGTGGTCCACATCGGTACCGCCCTCCGCGGTGAGCAGGAGATAGGTACCGTCGATCTTGTAGAGGTGCGGGGCCTCCGACCAGCGGGCGCCCGGCCGACTTCCCGACCACAGGACGTACTCGGGTCCTGTGAGCCGTCGTTCACCGGGAAGGTACTCACGCATCCAGATCTCGGTGCGGCCGGCGGCCTCGTCCAGGACCCGGGCGGCGGTGAACCAGGCCCGGCCGTCGCTGTCGCCGTCGTTCGGCCCGTCGTCGAAGAACAGCGACGGGTCGAAACCCTCGCCCTCCAACCAGTGCGGTTCCGACCACGGTCCCGCCGGGTCGGTCGCCGTGACGACTAAATGGCCGGGGCCGTCCATCAGCGTGCAGACGAGATGGAACACCCCGTCATGGTGCCGGATCGTCGGCGCGAACAGGCCGCGCGAGGGCCCGCACCCGTCCAGATCGAGCTGGGACGGCCGGTCCAGCGCGGAGCCGAGACGCCGCCAGTTCACGAGATCGCGGCTGTGGAACACAGGAAGGCCCGGGAACCACTCGAAGCTGGACGTCACCAGGTAGTAGTCCGCTCCCACCCGGCAGACCGAAGGGTCGGGCCGGAACCCGGGCAGCACGGGATCGCCGAAGGACGTACTCACGGGACCGGGACGATCTCGACCGGCACGGACAGCACGCGGTCGGCCGCCGGGTGACGCACGGGGCCGCGCAGGGTGAAGGAGCCCTGGAGCGGGAGGTCGCCGCTGGACCGTCCGACGGCCACGCCGATCTCTCCCGGCTCCACTCTTCTGCGCAGGTCGACCCCGGTGAACGAGGTTCGGTCGGCATGGACGGAGAAGGTGATCCGAGCGGCCTCGCCCGGCCGCAGCTCGACCCGGCCGAATCCGGCGAGCCACCGCCGCGGCCGCACGACGGACGCCTCGGGGTCCGAGAGGTACAGCTGGACCACCTCGGTCCCGGCCACCTCGCCGACGTTGCGTACGGTGACCGCGACGGAGACGGCTCCGTCCGTCGGGGCGACGGGGTCCACCGTGAGATCCGAGCAGGTGAAGCTGGTCCAGCTCAGCCCGTGCCCGAACGGGAACAGCGGAGTCGGGTCCACCGAGCTCCAGTCGGTGCGCCCGCCCAACGTGGAGTGCAGGTAGGTGCCGGGCTGTCCGCCGACCTGGCGGGGGATGGAGACGGGGAGCCGCCCGGACGGTTCCGCGGCACCGCTGATGATCCGGGCCAACGCCGTCCCGCCCTCTTCGCCGGGGAAGAAGGCCTGGACGACGGCCGCCGCGCGCTCGGCCAGCGAGCCGAGCGCGTAGGGCCGGCCGGAGACGAGGACCAGGACGGTCGGCACCCCGGAGTCCAGCTCGGCGGAGGCGAGCGCGGCCTGGTCGCCGGGCAGGTCGAGGGTCTCGGCGTCGCAGCCCTCTCCCGAGGTGCCCCGGCCGAACATGCCGGCCCGGTCGCCGAGTACCAGCACGTTCACCTCCGGATCTTCCGCGGTGACCGTGAACCCGGCAGCGGCGAGCGCCTCGCCGAGCGTCGGGATCTCCAGCCCGGGGTCGCCGGGCAGCGCCACGTGGTTGGGGAAGGAGTAGCAGCCGAGGAAGGAGTGGGGGTCGTCGGCGTACGGCCCGCTGACCGCGACCCGGCACGGACGCAGCGGCAGGATGCCGTCGTTGGCGAGCAGCACGGTGGAACGTTCGGCCAGGAGCCTGGCCAGTGCCCGGTTCTCCGGCGGGTCGAGGTCGACCGGCTCGGGCTTGACGGGTTCCCAGTCGGGGTCGAGCAGACCGAGCTCGGCCTTCTGCAGCAGGACCCGCTCCGCGGCCCGGTCGACGAGCTTCCCCGGAACGTCTCCCGACCGCACCAGTGCGGTCAGTGGCTCGCCGTAGCAGCGGGCCGTGGGCAGCTCGACGTCGATTCCGGCGGTCAACGCCAGCGCGCCGGCCGCGCCGCGCGACCCCGCGACGCCGTGCCTGCTCTCCAGGAAGGAGACGGAGTAGTAGTCGGCGACGACGACACCGCCGAAGCCGAGCTCATCCCTGAGCAGTCCGGTCAGCAGGCGTTCGTCGGCGGCGACCGGGACGCCGTCCACGTCGGTGTAGCTGTTCATCACGGACCGGGCGCCTCCCTCGCGCAGCGCCCGTACGAAGGGCTCGACCAGCACGTCGGCGAACTCGCGCGGCCCCGAGGCGACGGGGGCCATGTTCCGGCCGCCGCGCGAGGCCGAGTACCCGGCGAAATGCTTGAGCGTCGCCACGATGCCGGCGCCTTCCAGGCCCTGCACGTAGGCGGTGCCGATCGCCCCGACGAGATAGGGGTCCTCGCCGATGCACTCCTCGGTCCTGCCCCACCGGTAGTCGCGGACCACGTCGAGCACCGGAGCCAGCCCCTGGTGGACGCCGACCCGCCGCATCCCCTCGCCGATGGCGGTGGCCATGCGCCGCACGAGCCCGGGATCGAAGGACGCGCCCCAGGCGAGCGGCCCGGGGAAGACGGTGGCCCCGAACGTCATGAACCCGGTCAGGCACTCCTCATGAGCGATCGCCGGGATACCGAACCGGCCGGATCCGGCCACCTGCCGCTGGAGTGAGGCGAGCCGCTCCATCCCGGCTTCCGCGGTGATCGGGGCGGTTCCGTACACCCGCGTGAGCTGGCCGAGTCCGTGCCCGACGATGTCGTCGAGGCCCGGCGCGGGCTCGCCGGAATCGTCCTCCATCGGCGCGACGGGTACTCCGGGATGCGAGGGCAGTGCCCAGAAGCCGGTGAGTTGCCCCGCCTTCTCCTCCGGCGTCATCCGACTCAGCAGATCGGCGACTCGCACGGAAGCGGGCAGGAGAGGATCACGCCAGGGCTCGGTCACAGGGTTCTCCTAGGGACGGGGCGGGGCGGTGGAGAGCCGGACCTTGAGCTCGGTCGAGAGCTCCATCCGGGGGCTGACCAGGGGCTGGTCCTCCAGAAGCTGGAACAGCGTGCGGGCGGCGAGCCGGCCCATCTCCTCCAGAGGCTGACGCACGGTCGTCAGCGGAGGTGACAGCCATTCGCACATCGGCAGGTCGTCGAAACCGACCACACTGAGGTCCCGCGGGATGCTCAGCCCCTCCTGCCGGGCGGCCTCGTAGACGCCCATCGCCTGCTGATCGCTGCCGGCGAAGATGGCGGTCGGAGGCTCGGGGAGGGCGAGCAGCTCCTGGGCGCGCCGGAACCCGCCCTCGTGCTGGAAGTCGCCGAACCGGATCAGGTCGCGATCGACGTCGATCCCGGCCCGCTCCAGCGCGGCCCGGTACCCGTCGATGCGGGCCTGGCTGCAGAGCATCTCCTTGCGCCCGCCGATCGCGGCGATCCGGCGGTGCCCCATCGCCAGCAGGTGCTCGGTGGCGGCGAGGCCGCCCGCCCAGTTGGTCGCGCCGATGCTCGGCACACCGTTGCCCGGCAGGTCGATCGGGTCGATGACGACCAGCGCCACCCCGCCGCGTTCGACCTGGGCGCGCTGGGCCTGGGTGACCGAGGCGGTGACGAGGATGACGCCGTCGCTGTGGTGCAGGACCGGCAGTGCGGCCCAGCTCGATGGCGTGGCCTCGCCCGGCGGGACGAGTGACACGACGGTGCCGACGCCCCGTTGGGCGCACTCGGCCTCGACGCCGCGCAGTATCTCCACCGCCCACGCGCTGTCCAGACCGCCGATGATCAGGTCGACCAGGCCCGACCTGCGAGCCCTGCCCTGCCGGCCGGGCTGGAGGTAGTTGTGGGACCGCAGCAGGCCCTCGATCCGTTCACGCGTCGAGGGCGCGACATCGGAGCGGCCGTTGATCACCTTGGAGACGGTGGCCTGGGAGACCCCTGCCTCCGCGGCGATGACCGCCAGAGTCGCACGCTGCTCTCTCAACTTCTCTCCTCTCGACGCCGTCGATCGACGACAGGTATCGCAAACTTTCGAAGAGTTTCTGGTCGGTGCGACTGCTTGTCAAGCCCAGGATCAAGCGGTGTTCCGAGATAAATCGGTGAGAGGTCTTGACCGTGCAGCCCGGCGTTCCTAGTTTATGGCACCACGGAATTCGAGAGTATTTCGAAAAGTTTTCGTTCGCGAGACCGGCACTGAACCCGGCAGCGGCCCGGCGTCGAACCCGGCATCCCCTCACGGAGGTCCCATGGCCAGCACTCCACCGAGCCGACGAAACTTCCTTGCGCTCGCGGGCTTGACCGCCCTGTCCGTCTCCACGACCGCGGCCTGCGGAGCCGGCGCATCGGGCGGCAGGGCGTCGGCCGACGGCAAGGTGACGTTCGAGTGGTGGAACATCGCCACGACGGAACCGGGCAAGTCCCTCTTCCCGCAGATCTCCTCGGCGTTCACGACCGCCCACCCGAACATCGGGATCAACACCACCTCGTTGGAGAACGAGGCGTTCAAGTCCAAGCTGACCGCCACCACCTCGTCGGGCAAGCTCCCCGACGTCTTCCAGACCTGGGGCGGCGGTGTGCTGCAGCAGCAGGTCGACGCGGGGCTGGTCGAGGACCTCACCGACGTCCTGGACTGGTCGTCCCGGCTCACCCCGGTCTCGCTGCAGGCCTATCAGTTCGGGGGCCGCACCTACGGGGTGCCCTACGACATCGGCATGGTCGGCTTCTGGTACAACAAGAAGCACTTCGCCAAGGCCGGGATCACCGCCCCGCCGGCCACCTGGGCCGAGTTCCTCGAAGACGTCAGGAAGCTCAAGGCGGCGGGCATCACGCCGATCGCCCTCGCGGGCAAGGAGAAGTGGCCGGGCCACTACTACTGGGCCTACCTCGCGATGCGCGTCGCCGGCCTCCCCGCGCTGCAGAAGGCCGCGACCACCAAGGACTTCACCGGTGCCGGCTTCGTCCAGGCGGGCGCCCACCTCAAGGAGCTCGTCGACCTCCAGCCGTTCCAGACGGCCTTCCTCGGCGCCGGCTACGCCACCCCCGGCGGGCAGGCCGCGACCATGGGCAACGGCAAGGCCGCCATGGAGCTGATGGGGCAGTGGGGGCCGTCGGTGCAGAAGGACGCGGGCGCCGACCTCGGAGCGGACCTGGGCTTCTTCCCCTTCCCGACGGTCGACGGCGGTGTGGGACAGGCCACCGAGGTGTTCGGCGGCGGCGGTGGCTTCGCGCTGCGCAAGGGCGCCCCGAAGGAGGCACTGGACTTCCTGAAGTTCTTCGTCCTGGAGAACGAGTCCAAGCTGCTGGCCTCCAACGGCTACCTGCCGGTGGTCAAGGGCGCGGAGAGCGGGCTCACCGACGCCAACAAGAAGGTGGTGGCCGAGAGCCTGGTCAAGGCGACGGGCTTCCAGCTCTTCCTCGACCAGGCCTACCCGCCGGCGGTCGGCCAGGAGGTCAACGACAGCGTCGCCGACCTCATCGCCGGCAAGAAGACCCCCGAACAGGTCACCACGTCGATCACCGAGGCTGCGAAGAGTGCCTAGCTCCGTGTCCACCCTGGCGAAGGAGCGGACGGAGGAGGCCGTGCCGGCGCACCCGCCCGCCCCGGCCCGGTCGCGCCTGCGCGGGTGGGGGGACTGGGCGTCGGTCGCCTGGTTCCTCGTCCCGGCCCTGGTCCTCTTCCTCGTCTTCGTCCTCGCCCCGATCGTCGTCGCCGTCTACACCGGCTTCTTCAAATGGGGCGGGATCGGCCCCATGGACGACTTCGTCGGCTTCGCGAACTACACGAAGCTCTTCGACGACCAGGTCTTCCTCGGCGATCTGGGGCGCGGGCTGTACCTGATCGTCCTGTCGATCACCATCCAGCTGCCGTTCGCCCTGTTCACCGCGGTCCTGCTCAACCAGAGGATCCGCGGCCGGGCCGTCTACCGGATGCTGTTCTTCGCGCCGTACATCCTGTCCGAGGTGGTCACGGCCGTCCTCTTCACGATGATCTTCCTGCCCGGCGCCGGCATGGCCGACCATCTCGCCGGCCTCCTGGGCCTTGAGGGGTTGCAGGGCACGTGGCTCGCCGATCCCTCGACGGTCATGCCGACCCTCTTCGTGGTCATGATCTGGAAGTACTTCGGCTTCCACATGATGCTCTTCCTCGCCGGACTGCAGAGCATCCCGCCCGAGATCCTGGAGGCCGCCTCCATCGACGGCGCCGGCGCCTGGCAGCGCTTCCGGCACGTGACGCTGCCGCTGCTCGGCCCGACGATCCGGATCAGCGTCTTCCTTTCGATCATCGGGTCCATCCAGCTCTTCGACCTCGTCTGGGTCATGACCGCGGGCGGGCCCAACCACTCCTCCGAGACGATGGCGATCGCGATGTTCCAGTTCGGGTTCAAGCGGTACCAGGTCGGCTACGCCAGTGCGATCAGCGTGGTCCTGTTCATGATCAGTCTGGTCTTCTCCCTCTTCTACCAGCGGTACGTGCTCCGCCGTGACCTGACCGGGGCCGTCACCACGGGAGGCGGCCGATGAACGCCCGCCGGACGGCACGTGGCCTCTCGCTGCACGCCGTGGTCGGGCTGATCGCCGCGTTCGTCGCGGTGCCGCTGCTCTACGCGGTGATCTCCGGGTTCAAGAGCACCGGCGAGCTCACGACGAATCCGTTCGGGCTGCCGGAGCAATGGAAGACCGGTAATTACACCGGAATTCTCGGCGACGGAATGTTCTGGCGGCAGATCGCCAACAGCGCGGGCATCGCGATCGGCACGACGTGCTGCACGGTGGCGGCCTCCGCGATGGCGGCGTTCGTGCTGGCCCGTTATGCCTTCCGGGGCAGGGAGTTGTTCTATACGCTCTTCACGATCGGGCTGATGTTCCCGTTCGCGGTGGCCGTCCTCCCGCTCTTCCTCATGCTGCGTACCTTCGGCCTGCTCGACAACCCGCTCGGTGTGATCCTGCCGCAGGCGGCTTTCGGGCTCCCCATGACGATCGTGATCCTGCGCGGTTTCTTCCGGACCATCCCGGCGGAGATCGAGGAGGCGGCCACCATGGACGGCTGCGGCAAGTTCCGCTTCTTCTGGAAGATCCTGCTGCCCATGGCCCGTCCGGCGCTCGGCACGGTCTCGGTGCTGGCGGTCGTCGCGAGCTGGAACAACTTCTTCCTGCCGCTGCTCGTGTTCAACGACCCGAAATGGCAGACGATCCCGGTCGGCGTCCAGCAGTTCCAGGGCCAGTACTCGACCGACTTCGCGCTCGTCCTCGCCTACATCGTGCTCGCCATGGTCCCCGCCCTCGCCTTCTATGCCGTCGCCGAACGGCAGCTGATCGGCGGCCTCACCGCGGGCGCCACCAAGGGGTGACCCGCCCCGACGTGACCCCCACCCCCGAGGAGACCTGTGAAACGCCTGACCGCCCTGACGACCGTCGTAATGTTAGCGCTCACAATGCAGGGCGCGGCCGACCCCGCGCGACCCCCGGCCCACCCCGCACCCGTCGGCGTCGACTTCCGGGCCGCACTCCAGCCCATCGACGGATTCGGCTTCTCCATGGCCTTCCAGCGGGCCGACCTGCTGCACGGCGCGCGCGGCCTCAGCCCCGCCAAGCGGCGGGAGGTGCTCGACCTGCTGCTCAGCAAGGACAAGGGCGCGGGCCTGTCGATCCTGCGCCTGGGCATCGGGTCGTCGACCGACCGGGTCTACGACCACATGCCGACGATCCTGCCCACCGATCCCGGCGGGCCGGACGCCACACCGAAGTACGTCTGGGACGGCTGGGACGGCGGCCAGGTCTGGCTCGCCAAGGAGGCCAAGGCGTACGGCGTCGAACGGTTCTTCGCCGACGCCTGGAGCGCGCCGGCCTTCATGAAGACCAACGGCAGCGAGAACGACGGCGGCGAGCTCCTGCCCGCATGGCGGCAGGCCTACGCGAACTACCTCGTGCAGTACGCGAAGTTCTACCAGCGGGAAGGCATAAGGATCACCGACCTGGCGTTCACCAACGAACCCGACTGGACGGCGACCTACGCCTCGATGCGCTTCACCCCGCGGCAGGCCGTCGACTTCCTCAAGGTGCTCGGATCGACCGTCCGCGCTTCCGGACTGAAGACGGAACTGGTCTGCTGCGACGCCGCGGGCTGGGACCGGCAGGTGGCCTACACCGAGGCCATCGAGGCGGATCCGGCGGCCGACAGGGCCGTCCGTACCATCACCGGGCACCGCTACAGCGGCCCGACCGCGATCCCGCAACCCACCGACAAGCGCGTGTGGATGTCGGAATGGTCGCCGGACGGCACCACCTGGAACGAGAACTGGGACGACGGCAGCGGCTACGACGGCCTCACCGTCGCGGCCGACATCCAGAACACCCTGACCGTCGGCAACGCCAACGCCTACGTCTACTGGACCGGCGCGTCCCTCGGCGCGACCCGGGGACTCATCCAGCTCGCCAACCCCGGTGACGACTACCGGGTGTCCAAGCGGTACTGGGCGCTGGCGGCCTTCAGCCGCTTCATCCGCCCCGATGCCGTCCGCGTCCAGGTCGCGAACACCGACCCGGCACTGCGGATCACCGCCTTCCGCAACACCGACGGCAGTCGCGTGATCGAGATCCTCAACACCGCGACCACCGAGAAGTCCGCCGCCCTCACCCTTCGGGGCGGGCACGACCGGCACCCCGACGCGTACGTCACCGACGAGACCCGCTCGATCACCCCGGCCGACGTCGTCTCCACGCACGGCACGACCCTCACGGCCACACTCGCCCCGCGCGCCCTGACCACGATCGTCCTCGACTGAACCGCCGGCCCCCCTCCGAGGAGTCATCCATGTCCCTGTCCCGGCACCTCATCGCCCTGTCCGCCGCCGTCTGCCTCGCGGCCGGCCTCGCCGCCGCGCCCGCGACCGCCGAACCCCGTCCCAGGACGCTCGGCGAACTGGCCAGGAAGCACCACAAGTACTTCGGCTCCGCCACCGACAACCCCGAGTTCACCGACGCCGCCTACCTGAAGCTCCTCGGCAGCGAATTCGGACAGACCACCCCCGGCAACGCCATGAAGTGGTACGCCACCGAACCCGAGCCCGGCGTCTTCGACTTCACCGCCGGCGACGAGGTCGTGGCCTTCGCCAAGGCCCACCACCAGAAGGTCCGCGGCCACACCCTCGTCTGGCACAGCCAGCTCCCCGCCTGGCTCACCGAGCGCAGTTGGACCGCCGAAGAGCTGCGGCCCGTCCTCAAGAACCACATCCAGACGGTGGCCCGGCACTACAAGGGCAAGGTCATCCACTGGGACGTCGTCAACGAGGCCTTCAACGAGGACGGCACCTACCGCGAGTCGGTCTTCTACAAGACGCTCGGCCCCGGCTACATCGCCGACGCCCTGCGCTGGGCCCACGAGGTCGACCCGCACGCCAAGCTGTACCTCAACGACTACAACGTCGACGGGATCGGCCCCAAGAGCGACGCCTACTACCACCTGATCAAGCAGCTGAAGGCCGACGGCGTCCCCGTGGAGGGCTTCGGCATCCAGGGGCACCTGGCGCTCCAGTACGGCTTCCCCGCCGACGTCCGGCAGAACATGCAGCGCTTCGCCGACCTCGGCGTCGAGGTCGCGGTCACCGAGCTCGACATCCGGATGAACCTCCCCGCGACCCCGGAGAAGCTCGCCACCCAGGCCACCTGGTACGCCGACTACGTCAAGGCCTGCCTGGCGGTCAGGAAATGCGTCGGCGTGACCATCTGGGACTACACGGACAAGTACTCGTGGATCCCCTCCGTCTTCCCCGGTGAGGGCGCCGCGCTGCCCTACGACGAGAACCTGTCGCCCAAGCCCGCCTACCACGCGATCAGGAAGGTGCTGGGCGGATGATCAGGACGGCGATCGTCGGAACGGGCGGGATCGCGGGCATCTGCCACGTACCCGCCCTCCGGGCGCAGGCGCACCGGGCCGAGATCGTGGCGGCCGTCGACGTGGACGCCACGCGCGCCGAGGCGTTCGCGGCCGAGCACGGCATCCCGGCGGTCTACACCGACCTGCACACGATGCTGCGGGAGCAGCGCCCGGACCTCGTGCACTTGTGCACGCCGCCGTCCCTCCACGCCGAACAGGCCGTGGCCTGCCTGGAGTCGGGGGCATGGGTGTGGTGCGAGAAGCCGGTGGCCCTGTCGCTGGCCGAACTCGACCGGATCGAAGCCGCCGAAGGGACCGCCGTCGCGGGCGCGGTGTTCCAGCACAGGTACGGCTCGGGCGCCCGGTACCTTCGCGACCGGATCGCGGCCGGGATTCTGGGCCGTCCGCTGGTCGCGCAGTGCGTCACGGCGTGGTACCGCGACGACGCCTACTACGACGTGCCCTGGCGCGGTACCTGGCGCAGCGAGGGCGGTGGCCCGACGCTCGGCCACGGCATCCACCAGATGGACCTGATGCTCGCGGTGCTCGGCACATGGGTCGAGGTACGCGCGATGGCCGGCCGACTGGAGCGCGACGTCCAGACCGAGGACGTGTCCGCGGCCCTGGTCCGGTTCGAGAACGGAGCCATCGCGACGGTCGTCAACAGCGTCCTCTCCCCACGCGAGGAGAGTTACCTGCGGTTCGACCTCACCGACGCCACGGTCGAGCTGCGGCACCTGTACGGCTACTCCAACGCGGACTGGACGTTCACCGCCAGGTCGACCCACGCGAAGTGGGAGCCGCCGGACGACCTGCCCAGCTCGCACACGGCCCAGCTCGCGGACTTCCTGGACGGCTACGAGGCCGGGCTCCGGCCCGATCTCGGCAGGCCCACCATGGAACTCGTCACCGCCCTGTACAAGGCCGCGATCACCGGCCTGCCGGTCCGGCGCGGAGAGATCGACGCGACCGACCCGTTCTACGGCTCACTCGACGGGGGACGCCCGGAGGTGTTCCGATGACGTTCGAACTCCACGAGAACGAGGACTCGCTGATCGTCCGGGCCCGCGACGTCGACCTCTTCCGCTATGTGCACCGTCCGGTCATGGACCCCTTCGAGGCGCCGAAGCCCTACCTGCATCCGGTGCGCACGCTCGCCGGCGACGTGGTCACCGGGTACCGGCCGCACGACCACCGCTGGCACAAGGGCATCCAGTTCACGGCGTCATGGGTGTCGGGGCAGAACTTCTGGGGCGGCGGCACCTACCTGCGCGGGCAGGGTTACGTCGACCTCCCGAACCTCGGCACGATGCGCAGCCTCGCCCTGTCAACCGAGACGGACCACGTCCGCGCCCTGATCACGGAGGACCTGGCCTGGCACACCATGGCGGGGGAGCACTGGATCGACGAGCGCCGCACGCTGACGGCGTGCGACATGGCGGCCGACTCCTGGACCCTGGAGGTCACCACCGCGCTGACCAACGTCCACGACACCGCCCTGACGTTCGGCAGCCCCGGCACTCAGGGCAGAGAACTCGCCGGATACTCCGGCCTGTTCTGGCGCGGGCCGCGCGACTTCGCCGGCGGTGACGTGATCGGCCCCGCCATGGGCGAGCAGGGCGACTGGCTGGCCTTCACCGGTACGCACGACGGGGTCGACCGCTCCTCCACGCTGCTGTTCCTGGACGATCCGGACGCCCCTTGCCACTGGTTCGTCCGCAGTGAGCCCTTCCCCGCCGTCAACCCGTCCCTGGCGTTCGGCAAGGAGCTGCCGCTGGCCCCGGGCGCCACCCTGTCGCGCCGGTACCGGATCGTCGTGGCCGACGGCGCGTGGAGCGCCTCGCGCCTGTCCCGCCACGTCGAGGAACACCCGTGGTGACCCCGCTCCCCGGCGGTGTGGGGATCTCCGGGCTGACCGTGTACGACTGGGAGGCCGCCGACGGGCTGTGCGGCGGTACCCCGCACATGCACCTCGTCTGCTCCGAGGCGTACGTCGTCATCGGCGGCGAGGGCAGCGTCCAGACCCTCACCACCTCCGGTTTCGCCGACACACCGCTGCGCCCCGGGGACGTCGTCTGGTTCACCCCCGGAACGATCCACCGTCTCGTCAACGCCGGCGGCCTGCGCCTCGTCGTACTCATGCAGAACAGCGGGCTCCCCGAGGCGGGCGACGCCGTCTTCACCTTCCCCCCGCACGTCCTCGCCGATCCCGACACCTACCGGGCGGCGGCCGTCCTGACCGGCGACCACGCCGCGGCGGCGCGCCGCCGCCGCGACCTGGCACTGGAGGGATTCCTGACCCTGCGCCGCGAAGGAGGGCTGCGGGAGTTCCACAGCGCGGCGCACCGCTTGAAGAGCGAGCTGCTCGACGCCTGGTGGTTCCGCTGGCGCGACGGCCCGCTGGCGGCGACCCTCGCGACCGGCGGCCAACTGGCGGCGCTGAAGGCCGGAGACCCCTCCCACCTCGACCACGGCGAGGTGTCGCGGCTGGAGCGCCCGGAGGACCCGCTCTTCGGCATGTGCGGCCTTCTCCACGCCTATCCGTCCCCGTCCTCCTGACGCGGCCGTGCGCGCGGTTCGTCGGAGTCACCTCACCCCCACCCCCGAAGGAGCTCTCCTGATGAGATTTCGCCGTCCACCCCTGGTCCTGAGTCTCGTCCTCGCGGTCCTGTCGTCCTTGCTGCTCGGGGCCTCTCTCCTCACCGCCCCGCCCGCCGCCGCGGCGACCGTCGACACCAACGCCTGGTACGTGCTGGTCAACCGCAACAGCGGCAAGGCCCTGGACGTCTACAACCTGGCGACCGGCGACGGTGCCCGCATCACCCAGTGGACCAGGAACGACCAGAACCAGCAGCAGTGGCAGTTCGTCGCCTCCGGCGACGGCTACTACCGCCTCAAGTCCCGCCATTCCGGCAAGGTCCTGGACGTCCAGAACGGTTCCACCGCCAATGGCGCCGCGATCGTCCAGTGGGCCGACCTGAACGCCACCAACCAGCAGTGGCGCCTGGCCGACAGCGCGGACGGCCACGTGCGGCTCGTCGCCCGACACAGCGGCAAGGCCCTCGAGGTACAGGGCGCCTCCACCGCCGACGGCGCGAACGTCGTCCAGTACGACGACTGGGGCGGCGCCAACCAGCAGTGGCAGCTCGTCAAGGTGGCCGGCGGCACTCCCGGCACCTGCGCCCTTCCCTCGACGTACCGCTGGTCGTCGACGGGCGCGCTGGCGCAGCCCAAGGCGGGCTGGGCCTCGCTCAAGGACTTCACCGTCGCCCCCTACAACGGCAAGCAGCTCGTCTACGCGACGACGCACGGCGCCGCGGGAACGGGAGCGGGCTGGGGCTCGATGAACTTCGCCCCGTTCACCGACTGGTCGGAGATGGCCTCGACGGCTCAGAACACGATGTCGAGTTCCGTCGTCGCGCCCACGCTCTTCTACTTCGCGCCGAAGAACACCTGGGTGCTCGCCTACCAGTGGGGCAGGACCGCCTTCTCCTACCGGACGTCGAGCGACCCCTCCAACCCGAACGGCTGGTCGGCGGAGCAGGAACTCTTCTCCGGGACGATCGCCGACTCGGGAACGGGCCCCATCGACCAGACGCTCATCGGTGACGGTACGAACATGTACCTGTTCTTCGCCGGCGACAACGGCAAGATCTACCGGGCCGGCATGCCGATCGGGAACTTCCCCGGCAGTTTCGGGAAGACCTCGACCGTGGTCATGAGCGACACGACGAACAACCTGTTCGAAGCCCCGCAGGTCTACAAGCTCCAGGGCCAGGACCGCTATCTCATGATCGTCGAGGCCATCGGCTCCCAGGGCCGGTACTTCCGCTCGTTCACGGCCACCAGCCTCAACGGTTCCTGGACACCCCAGGCCGCGACCGAGAGCAACCCCTTCGCGGGCAAGGCCAACAGCGGTGCCACCTGGACCAACGACATCAGCCACGGCGAACTGATCCGCACCGGCGCCGACCAGACCTTCACGGTCGACCCCTGCAACCTCCGGTTCCTCTACCAGGGCCGCGACCCCAACTCCGGCGGGGACTACGGCCAGTGGCCCTACCGCCCGGGTCTGCTGACGCAGCAGCGCTGACCGCTTGTCACCGCTCCGGCTCCGCGGTGGAGCCGGAGCGGGCAGAGCGGGTCCCGGCCCCGGGACTTCGGCCGTATATCTTTGCCGACGCTACGGTAACCCGTCGGACTCGGCGGATCGCTCCCCTGAAGAAGGCGGGAATGGGGCTCATCGATGTGGACCACGCAGGGCTGGTCGTCGCGGCGCAGGCCGGTGACGACCGGGCGCGCGAGGAGCTGATCACCGCGTACCTGCCGTTGGTCTACAACGTCGTCGGGCGAGCGCTGAACGGACATGCCGACGTCGACGACGTCGTCCAGGAGACCCTGCTGCGTGCGGTGCGTGACCTGCCCGCCCTGCGCGCCCCGGAGAGCTTCCGGTCCTGGCTCGTGTCGATCACACTCCGCCAGATCAACACCCACCTGCACCGGAACCACGCCTTCGCCGACCGGACCACGCTCATCGACGAGGCGCACGAGATACCGGACGCCGGCGCCGAGCCCGTGGACACGGCGATCCTGCGGCTGCATGTGTCGGACGAGCGCCGTCGCGTCGTCGAAGCCGGCCGGTGGCTCGACCCGGATCACCGGGTGCTGCTGTCGCTCTGGTGGCAGGAATGCGCCGGTTTGCTGAGCCGTGACGACATCGCCGCCGCGACGGGGCTCACGGTCGCCCACGTCGGAGTACGCCTGCAACGCATGCGCGAGCAGCTGGAACTGTGCAGGACGATCGTCGCCGCGCTGGAGGCAGACCCGCGCTGTCCGCAACTGGACGAGGCCGTCGTCGGCTGGGACGGCCTGCGCGCATCGGTGTGGCGCAAGCGCATGGCGCGGCACACCCGCGGCTGCCCGGTCTGCACGGCGCCGACGACGGAACGGGTCCCGGCCGAACTGCTCCCCCTCGGCCTCGCGACGCTGGCCGTCCCGGCCGGACTGATCTCCGCGCTCGCCGCCAAGGGCCTGCTGTCGGGTACCGCGGTGATCGCCGCCGGGCCGGCCGCGGCACACGTCGCTGTCGGCACCGCGACGGGGGGAGGTGGCGTGCACGCCGCGCTGACCGGCAAGCTCGCGGCGATCACGGCTCATCCGCTGGTGAGCCTCGCCACCGGCGCGGTGCTCATCGCCGGAACCGCCACCTATGTGGCCTGGCCCGAACCGGCGCCTCGGGTGCCCGCCGTCACCGCCGCCCCCACGGCGGGCGCCGCCTCACCTGTCCCGTCGCGCACCACGACGTCGGACGCACCGTCCCCCGCGA
The DNA here is from genome assembly GCF_040815545.1 of Streptomyces sp. LMG1-1-1.1. Taxonomy (NCBI): domain Bacteria; kingdom Bacillati; phylum Actinomycetota; class Actinomycetes; order Kitasatosporales; family Streptomycetaceae; genus Streptomyces; species Streptomyces sp. LMG1-1-1.1. The sequence goes on from NZ_JBFPNH010000054.1 coordinate 87,060, forward strand.
GTCCGCCCGCCGCCGCAGCCACTGTTCCGCTCGGCGCGCGGTCGCTGGAGGCCGTGGACGAACCCGGCCTGTTCGTCACCTACGCCGGCGACCACGCGACGCTCGGCCGGGTCTCCGCGTCCAGCGGCGCGCAGACCCGCAACCGGGGCACCTTCACGGTCGTCGCGGGGCTGGCCGACACAAGGTGCGTCACCTTCCGCGCCGCGGACGGCCGGTACCTTCGCCACTCCTACCTGCGGCTGCGGCTGAGCGCCGACGACGGCAGCGAGCTGCTCCGGGAAGACGCGACCTTCTGTCCGCGCCCTGGGCCGGTCGCGGGGTCGGTGACCCTGCACGCGCACAACTATCCCGGCTCCGTCCTCCGTCACCGTGACGGGGGCCTCTGGCTCGACGGCTCCGACGGAACACGGACCTTCGCCGGGCAGGCGTCCTTCTTCGTGCGCCGGAACTGGTCCTGAGAGTCGCTGCCGCGCCACGCCGTTCCCCACAAGGCACCGCGTCGGGTGCCGCGCGCCGCCTCCGCGGGGACGGCCGAACAGTGGGGCTCGGCATAACGCTTTCCGCCTGCGACATGCGTCACTGAGCGAACTTCCGGGCGGCGCGAGTTTTCTGTTACGCGACCTCGTCTTCGGCAGCCTCCACTTCAGGGGTGACCTTCCCCCACTGGCGTAACCCCCTGAAGAGAGGCCTCCCATGACGCGACGCACCCATGTGAACAGCGACCCGCGAGGAAAGGCATGAAGGGCCTGCACCGGCTCCGCCGGCGTCGCCGGACGTGGGCGACAGCACTGTCGGCCGCGGCGGTGGTGGCCGGCGTCGTGACCGTCCTCCCCAGCTCCGCGGGAGCCGCGGCCCTGGGCACCCAGGCGGCCCCCTCGGGCAGGTACTTCGGCACGGCCGTGGCCGCCGGCCTGCTCGGCGACGCCGCGTACACCGCGATCTCGGACCGGGAGTTCAACATGATCACCCCGGAGAACGAGATGAAGTGGGACGCCATCGAACCGTCCCGCGGCACGTTCGACTTCGCCCCGGCGGACCGGATCGTCGATCGTTCCCTGGCACGCGGCCAGCGCCTGCGCGGCCACACCGCGGTCTGGCATTCGCAGCTCCCCTCCTGGGTCGGCGCCATCCGTGACGCGAAGACGCTGCGCAGCGTGATGAACCACCACATCACCACCGAGATGACCCACTACAAGGGCAGGATCTACGCCTGGGACGTGGTCAACGAGGCGTTCGCCGACGGTGGCAGCGGCCGGCTCCGCAGCTCGGTCTTCCAGACGGTGCTGGGCGACGGCTTCATCGAGGAAGCCTTCCGCACCGCCCGGGCGGCCGACTCCTCGGCCAAGCTCTGCTACAACGACTACAACATCGAGAACTGGTCGGACGCCAAGACCCAGGGCGTCTACCGCATGGTCAAGGACTTCAAGTCCCGCGGCGTGCCCATCGACTGCGTCGGGTTCCAGAGCCACTTCGGGGCGGGCGGCCCGCCGGCGAGCTTCAGGACCACCTTGGCCGGCTTCGCCGCGCTGGGCGTCGACGTCCAGATCACCGAGCTGGACATCGCCCAGGCGTCACCCACCCACTACGCGAACACGGTGAGCACCTGCCTGTCCGTGGCCCGATGCACCGGCATCACGGTGTGGGGCGTCCGCGACAGCGACTCCTGGCGGAGCGGCGAAAGCCCCCTGCTGTTCGACCGCAACGGCAAGCCCAAGCCCGCGTACACCGCCGTCATGAACGCTCTCACGTCCGGCTCCGCCACCACCCCGACCAAGCCGACCGACGGTACCGGGGAGATCAAGGGCGTGGCCTCCGGTCGCTGCATCGACGTCCCCGGCTCCGTCCCCGCCAATGGCACCCGGGCGCGACTGCGGGACTGCGGCGGACAGGCCGACCAGCGCTGGACCCACACCGCCACCAAGCAGTTGAAGGTCCACGGCAAGTGCCTGGACGCCAAGGGCAACGGCACCACCAACGGCACCCCGGTGATCATCTGGGACTGCAACGGCGGGGCCAACCAGCAGTGGAACACCAACGCCAACGGCACGATCACCGGCGTCCAGTCCGGGCTGTGCCTCGACGCCGTCGGCGCGGCCACCGCGAACGGCACCACGATCCAGCTGTACGCCTGCGCCTCCGTCGACAACCAGAAGTGGACCGCCCCGTCCGTTACGGGCGGCGGTACGTGTGCCCTTCCGACGACGTACAGGTGGACTTCGACGGGTGCCCTCGCGCAGCCGTCGAACGGATGGGACGCGGTGAAGGACTTCACCCACGTGGTGGTGGGCGGCAAGCACCTGGTCTACGCGTCGAGCGCGTCGGGAACCTCGTACGGCTCCATGGCGTTCAGCCCCTTCACGAACTGGTCGGACATGGCGTCGGCCGGCCAGACCAAGATGAGCCAGAACGCGGTGGCGCCCACACTGTTCTACTTCGCGCCCAAGAAGATCTGGGTGCTGGCGTACCAGTGGGGTGCATCGCCCTTCAGCTACCGCACGTCGAGCGACCCCACCGATCCCCACGGCTGGTCCGCGCCGCAGCCGCTGTTCACCGGGACCCTCCCCGACTCCGGCACCGGCCCGATCGACCAGACCCTGATCGCCGACGACCGGAACATGTACCTGTTCTTCGCCGGTGACAACGGCAAGATCTACCGGGCGAGCATGCCGATCGGGAACTTCCCGGGCACCTTCGGCTCGTCGTACACGACGGTCATGAGCGACACGGCGAAGAACCTGTTCGAGGCGCCGCAGGTCTACAAGGTCCAGGGCCAGAACCAGTTCCTCATGATCGTCGAGGCGCGGGGGGCGAACGAGCACCGCTACTTCCGCTCGTTCACCGCCTCCAGTCTGAGCGGTTCGTGGACCCCGCAGGCCGCCGCCGAGAGCAACCCCTTCGCGGGCAGGGCCAACAGCGGTGCCACCTGGACCAACGACATCAGCCACGGTGACCTGGTCCGCAGCAACCCCGACCAGACGATGACCGTCGACCCCTGCAACCTGCAGCTCCTGTACCAAGGCAAGTCCCCCGCCGCGGGCGGCCCCTACGACCGACTGCCGTACCGGCCGGGCGTCCTCACCCTGCAGCGCTGAACCGCCCGATCCACGGTTACACAAGGAGAACACCCCCCATGAACAACCCCACGAACGGCGGGCGCCGCGGGCGTCACCGTCGTCGCTGGAGCGCCACCGCCCTGCTGCTCGGTGTGCCCGCCGCCGCCGTGCCGTACCTCCTGCTCACCCAGGAGGACTCGCAGGCCGCGACGGTCGACGGCAGCGCCTACTACCGGCTGGTCTCCGTGCGCAGCGGCAAGGTGCTGGACGTCAACGGCTTCTCCACCGCCGACGGCACCCGCATCCAGCAGTGGACCGACCAGAACACCGCCAACCAGCAGTGGAGACTGAGGCCCACCGGGGACGGCTACCACGAGCTGGTGAACCGCAACAGCGGCAAGGTACTGGGCATAGCCGGCGATGCGAGCGCCCAGGGGGCCGCCGCCGAGCAGCAGACCGACAGCTCCTCCGCCGCCCAGGAATGGCGGATCGACGACGTGAGCGGTTCCGGCGCCGTCACCTTCACCTCCCGTAGGAGCGGCCAGGTCCTGGACGTCTCCGGAGGCTCCACGGCTGAGGGCGCGGCGATCATCCAGTATCCCGGCAGGGGCAGCGCCAACCAGCAGTGGAAGCTGGTGAAGGTCGCCGACGCGCAGTCGGCCGCGACCGGACCGTACACCTGGCGGAACGCCCAGGTGGGCGGCGGCGGTTACGTCACCGGGCTGGTGTTCAACCCACGGGAGAAGGGCCTGCTGTACGCGCGCACCGACATGGGTGGCGCCTACCGCTGGGACGGCGCGGCCGAGCAGTGGATCCCGCTGACCGACTGGCTCGGTGAGAAGGACTGGAACCTGCTGGGCATCGACGCGCTGGCCACCGACCCCGTCGATCCCGACCGTCTCTACCTCGCGACCGGCACCTACACCAACGACTGGGCCGGCAACGGCGCACTCCTGCGCTCCACCGACCGGGGCCGCACCTTCCAGCGCACCGACCTGCCGTTCAAACTGGGCGGCAACGAGGACGGCCGCGGGGCGGGCGAGAGGCTCGTGATCGACCCCTCGGACAACCACACCCTGCTGCTGGGCACCCGTAAGAACGGCCTCTGGCGCAGCACGGACAGCGGTGTGACCTGGCGCCAGGTCCCGTCGTTCCCCGTCAAGGACGGGGCGGGCAGCGGGGCGGGCATCTCCTTCGTGACCTACGGCCCGGCCGGCAGCAGGACGATCTACGTCGGTGTCGCCGACAGGTCCACGTCCCTGTACCGCTCCACCGACGGCGGCGGCAGCTGGCAGGCCGTCCCCGGGCAGCCCACCGGCCAACTGCCGCAGCACGGCGTGCTCTCAGGAGACGGCTCGCTGTACGTGACGTACACCGACGCCCTCGGACCCAACGGCGTGACGGCGGGCTCGGTCTGGAAGCACGTTCCCGCAGGCGGGGCGTGGAGGAACGTCTCCCCGTCCCAGGGCGGTTACGGGTTCTCCGGCCTGGCCGTCGACCCGCGCAAGCCGTCCACCGTGATGGTGACCACCCTCGACCGCTGGTGGCCCGAGGACGAGATCTACCGCACCACCGACGGCGGCACGACCTGGAAGGCGCTGGCGGACAAGTCGGTGCGGAACGCCTCGGCCGCTCCGTACATCGGCACCCACACCGGGCACTGGATGACCGCCCTGGCCATGGACCCCTTCGACTCCGGGCACGTGCTGTACGGCACCGGCAACGGCATCTGGCGCAGCAAGGACGCCGACGCCACCGACAGCGGCGGCACCAGCCACTGGACCGTCGGAGCGCGCGGCCTTGAGGAGACCGCGCTGATGGACGCGATCGCCCCACCGGGCGGTGCCACCGTCATCACCGCCATGGGCGACCAGGGCGGATTCCGCCACGACGACCTGACCAAGGTGCCCGCCGGGCGACTGAGCAACCCGATGATGAGCAACAGCACCGACATCGACTTCGCTCAGGCCAACCCCTCGATGATGGTCCGGGTCGGCCGTGGCGGTGCGCAGGACGGCGCCTACTCCACCGACGGCGGCACCAGTTGGACCGGCTTCACGGCGGAGCCGGTGGCCGGCGCCCAGGACGGTCATGTCGCGCTCGCGGCGGACGGCTCCACCATCGTCTGGACCCAGGCCGGCCAGGCCCCGTACCGCTCGACCGACAAGGGTGCGAGCTGGTCCAAGGTCCGCGGCCTGGGCACCGACGCCGTGGTCGTCGCCGACCGCTCATCGGCCGGGACGTTCTACTCGCTGTCCGGCGGTACGCTCTCCGCCAGCACCGACGGCGGCGCGACCTTCACCGCCCGCGCCACGAACCTGCCCGCCGGCCGGCTCACGGCCGTCTCCGGCGTCGCCGGAGACCTGTGGATCGCCGGCAGCGCCAAGGGACTGCTGCACTCCACCGACGGCGGCCGCACCTTCACCACGCTCACCACGGTGCGGTCCGCGTCCGCCCTCGGCTTCGGCAAGGCCGCCCCAGGCGCCTCCTACCAGGCCCTCTACCTGATCGGCACGGTCAAGGACGTCACCGGCGTCTTCCGCTCCACCGACGAGGGCGCCACCTGGATCCGCGTCAACGACGACGCCCACCAGTGGGGCGCCATCGGCGGCGTCGGCGTCGTCACCGGCGACCCCGACACCTTCGGCCGCGTCTACGTCGGCACCAACGGACGCGGCCTCCAGTACGGCGACCCGTCCTGACCCACCCCCCGAGCGGGGCCGCAGGCACGATGCCTGCGGCCCCGGCAGGTGCCACGGCCTCCACCCGGAGGGGCCACCCGTCGCCGACCCGCCTCCCGGGCCGCTGGCGCCGCCGGCTCAGTCGGACCGGGCGGGGGCCCGTAGTTCGACCTCGAACCCGCCCTGGGAGGTGGGTGCGGCGGTGAGGGTGCCGTCGAGCAGTTCGGCGCGTTCCTTCAGGCCGATGAGGCCGTGGCGGGCGCTGGGCAGGGCGACGGACGGGCGGGTGGGGGCGGTGTTGGTGACGGTGACGCCGAAGTGGTGTGCGTCGTGCCACAGGCGCACCTCGGCGCGGGCGCCGGGGGCGTGTTTGCGCACGTTGGTGAGCGCTTCCTGGACCGTGCGGTAGACGGTGCGCTGGGCGGTGGTGCTGATGCCGGCGGGGAGGTCGCCGGTCACGTCGGTCTCGATGCCGCTGTTGGCGACGAGCTGCTGGAGGTCGGCGAGGGTGGGCTGGGGGGCGAGTGCGGTTTCCCTGCCGCCTGAGGCGCGGAGCAGGGTGACCATGTGGCGGAGTTCGTCGAGGGTGTTCGCGCTCAGGGCGCGGATGGTGCGAGCCGCCTCGCGGGAGTCGAGGTCCTTGGCGGCCACCTGCAGTGCACCCGCCTGTACGGCGATGAGGCTGACCTGGTGGGAGACCACGTCGTGCATCTCGCGGGCCAGCTGGGCCCGTTCCCGGGCGAGGACGGTCTGGGCGTGCAGGGCACGTTCGTGTTCCCGGGCCTCTTCGACCTCGACGAGCTGTCGTGCCACGTCGTGCCTGGCCTGCACGAGCTGGCCGAACAGCACAGGGGCGACGGCCGTGGCCAGCGTGTAGACGAACTGGACGAGCGTCCACGTCCGGTCGCCGTCGAACGCGTCGGCCAACGGCCAGACGAGGGTGTCCACCGCCGCGTTCAGCAGGGCGCAGCCGGCCAGCAGCGGGCGGTTGCGGGTGGACGCGGCCAGTGTGTACAGGGCGGTGATCGGCGCGACCGCGACGTCCATGAACAGCGTCATGGGCAGGGTGAAGGAAGACGGCCAGAGGGAAGCGCCTGCGCAGGAACAGCGCCGTACTGCCGAGGGCGACGCAGGCCCAGACGAGAGGGCTCCCCTCGCCGGCGAGGTTGATCCAGGCGTCGAGCACGGCGAGGACGACGAGGCCCGCGTCGACGGCCCAGGGGGGTACGCGCCGCCACAGTGCCCGGCCCGTGCTCATCGCCCGTCGTCCCGCGCCGGGTCGTCGCCGTTCCCGCTGAGCAGCCCGGCGCGCTCGGCGAGCAGTGCGGCCTGGACACGGCCGGCGACCCGCAGTTTGGTCAGGATCGAGCTGACGTGGTCCTTGACGGTGCCCGCGCTCAGATGGATCCGGGTGCCGATCTCGGCGTTGGACAGTCCTTCCGCGACCAGGACGAGGACGGCGCGCTCCCGGTCGCTGAGCAGGTTCACGCGTGCCACCTCCGCGTCCTGGGGTGCTCCCGCCCCGGGGTGACCGCGCAGCAGCGCGCGTGAGGCTTTCGGGGACATCACCACCCCGCCGGCGGCCAGGGTGCGCACGAGCTGGGCGAGCTGCTCGGGCTCGGTGTCCTTGAGCAGGAAGCCCGCGGCTCCCGAGCGCAGCGCGGTGAGGACGTACTCGTCGGTGTCGAACGTGGTCAGCATGGCCACGTGCGGTGGTTCGGGCAGCGCCTGGACCTGCCGCAGGACGGTCAGGCCGTCCACGTCCGGCATGCGGATGTCGAGGAGTACGACGTCCGGCCGCTCACGCCGGATCACGTCGGCCGCCTGCGCTCCTTCCGCGGTCGCCACGACCTCGATGCCGTCGGACGCGTTCAGGATCATCCGGAAACCGGACCGCACCAGGGCCTCGTCGTCCACCACCACTACCCGGATCACCGGCGTTCCGCCTCACACTCGTCTGCTCCGTCCGGCTTCTCGGCGATCCGTGCCGGCACGCGCATCGGGGCGTCCACGCTCTCGTACGGTGATCGCCTGCCGTCGACAGTACGTCCGGCAGGGTACGCGGTGGCGCGGTGACCGTGGAGTGTGGACACCCGGCGGGTCGGCTCCAGCCGTTCGGGGGTGTGTACGGGGCGGTGCCGCCGTGAGGATCGGCACGGTGGACGCGTTGCTCGGCCTCGTGGTCGTCGTGGCCAACGCAGTCATCACGTAGGGCGGTGGGCCGTCCGGGCCCGCGAACCGTCCCGGGCGCTGTTCCGCCACTCGGCGGGGGCGGTCTCGGCCGGTCGGCGGGGGCGCCACCGAAGCCCGTCGGATGGTCCGCCTCCTGACGGCGCCCGGAGATTGTCCGTATGACACAGATACAGCCGCCGCAGGAGAACTCGCCTCCACGGCCCCGCACTTCGACCGACTCCGTCGGCAAGCTCTCGGGCGGTCCCTCGACGGGACGCCTGGTCGGGGTGGATCTGGCCCGCGCGCTCGCGGTGTTCGGCATGTACATCGTGCACATCGGCCCGCCGCTGTCGGCCACGGACGGCGTCGCCAGATGGGTCCGGTACCTCGCCGACGGCCACTCGTCGGTTCTGTTCGCCACCCTCGCCGGGTTCTCGCTGATGCTGATCGCCGGGCGCCGTGAGCCGAAGGCGGGCCCGGCGGGCCGGCGGGCGAAGGCCAGGATCGCGATCCGCGCCGCGGTCCTGCTGGCACTGGGCACCGTGCTGGCGATGGAGTACGGGGGTGTGATCATCCTCGGCTTCTACGGCGTGTACTTCCTCCTTGCGCTCCCCCTGCTGAGGCTGTCCGCCAAGACACTGGCGATCCTCGCGGCAGGGCTCGCGCTCGCCACGCCGCAGCTGGCGTTCGTCCTGAACTCGCTGCTGAGCGAGTCCGTCCAGCAGAGCATCGACGCCTATGACCCGCTCAAGAAGATCAGCGAGGTGGGAGTGCTCGATCTGCTGCTCACCGGCTTCTACCCGACGATCACATGGATGTCGTTCGTGGTCGCCGGGATGGCGCTGGCCCGCCTCGACCTGTCGGCCGTCTCCGTCCAGCGGCGCTCGGCCGCGCTCGGTGCCGCCCTGACCGTGGGCGCGTACGGGCTGTCCCTCCTGCTGGCGGGCACGGACGCGCTGCGGAGCATGGCGGAGGGCGGGAAGTCGTCCGCCGGGTCCGAGGCGGCTTCCTTCGGCAGCGGATCCTTCGAGACCCAGCGGTCGGCCTCGGAACTCCTGTCCGCCGGGCCGCACAGCGGCACCACGTTCGACATCGTCGGCAGCGTGGGGGTCGCCGTCCTCGTGATCGTGGGCGGGACGGTGCTGATGGACCGCCTGCCGCGACTGCGCCGTCCGGCCAAGCCGGTCATCGCCGTGGGCACCATGTCCCTGACGGCCTACGTCGGCCACTTCGTCGTGCAGTCCATGGTGGGCATTCCGGCCGGTGAAAGCAGCCAGGAGTCCTGGGTGCCCGTGCTCACGTTCGTCCTCGGGGCGATCGTGTTCGCCACGGTCTGGTCCCGCTTCTTCCGCCGCGGACCGCTGGAGGCGTTGCTCAACGCCGCCACCAAGCCGGCGAAGCACATCCGATGAGGCCGGCGCCCTACTCGCCGGGGCGCCCCGCCGGGATCAGGAGCTGGGTCGCGGCCAGCTGTGCGTACAGCTCGTCCTTGTCCACCAGTTCCTCGTGGGTGCCGATCGCACGGACCGTTCCGGCGTCCATGACGACGATGCGTTCCGCATCCGTGACCGTCGACAGGCGGTGTGCCACCACCAGGACCGTGGTCTCGCTCGCCGTCTCGGCGATGACGTCCCGCAGCGCCAGCTCGTTGACGGCGTCGAGCTGCGAGGTCGCCTCGTCCAGGAGCAGCAGCCGAGGTCTGCGCAGCAGCGCGCGGGCGATCGCGACGCGCTGGCGCTCGCCCCCCGACAACTTCGAACCGCGTGCCCGACCAGGGTGTCCAGGCCGTGGGGGAGGCGTTCGACGAGGGCGTCGAGCCTGGTCCGGGCGAGGACGGCGCGGATGTCGTCGTCCGTCGCGCCGGGTGCGCTGAAGAGCAGGTTCTCCCGGAGGGTGCCGGCCAGCACCGGCGCGTCCTGCTCGACGTACCCGACGACGGACCGCAACTCGGCCAGCGGCCACTGGCGTATGTCCTTGCCGTCCACCAGGATCCGGCCGCCGGTCGTCTCGTAGAACCGCTCGATGAGCGAGAAGACCGTCGACTTGCCCGCACCCGAAGGTCCGACGAAGGCCGTCATCCCGGCGCCCGGCACGTCGAGGTCCACCCGCTGGTGAATGAAGGGCAGGCCGGGCCCGTAGCGGAAGGACACGCCCTCGAAGCGGACCGACGCCGGCCGCCGTACGGCAGCCGCCTCGGCCCGCACCGGCCGGTGGCTGGCCGGCGGCTCCGCCGCCAGGCGGTCCACCTCCTTGATCCGGGAGATCGCGGCCGCGCCCTCCTGGTACGCGGAGGCGGCCTCGACCAGCTTGTACACCGGCTCCATCAGGTAGAACAGGTACAGCAGAAAGGCGATGAGCGTGGAGACGGGGATGTCCCCGGACGCCACCCGCGCCCCGCCGACCGCGAGCACCGCGAGGAACGCCAACTCGACGGCGAGGTTGTCCGCCGTTCCCAGCAGGGCCTCCCACTTCGCGCCGCGCACCCCGTGCCGCCACGCCCGCCGGGCCGACGCCTCCACGCGGGCGGTCTCCCGCTCCTCGGCGCGCGACGCCTTCACCGTGCGGAACGCGCCGAAGACCCGCTCCAGGCCGGTGGACATCTCCCCGACCGCGGCCTGGGAACGCTCAGCGGCCTGCCCGATCCTCGGCATCACCAGGGCGGCGCCCGCGCCGACGACCGCGACCACGACGAGGGTGACGCCGACCAGGACGGCGTCCAGGAACGCCATCACCACGACCGCCGCGACCAGCGTCAGCGCCCCGGTCGCGGCGTTGACCACCGCCTGGGTGCTGACGGCCCGCAGCAGCGTGGTGTCGGAGGTCACCCGTGACATCAGATCGCCCGGCTGCATCCGGTCCACCGCCGAGAGCCGCAGCCGCAGCATGCGGCCGATCAGGCTGCGGCGGGCGGCCAGGACCACCGACTCCGCCGTCCGCTCCAGGACATAGGCGCCGAACGCCTCGGCCACCGTGCTCAGCAGCACCAGCACCGTCAGTGCCAGCAGAATGGTGGCGAGCGTGCCACCGGACGAGAGCCGGTCGACCAGCGCCTTCGTGGCCAGCGGCTGCAGCAGCCCTCCGGCGGCTCCGACCAGCGCCAACAGCAGACCGAGCACGACGGTCCACCGGTGCGGTCGGACATACCCGTACAGCGCCTTGAGCGTCTCGCGGACGAGCAGGGATTCGGCACCCGTCGTCTCCGGGGCGGATGCGGTGTTCACAAGGATCCTCTCCTGGTGGTCTGTCGCCATGGCAGGACGAACGCCCCGTCGCCGGCGTCCCGACGGTCCGCCGCACCGGCCGGTGACCGGTGTGAGATGTCGAGCTCGTGCTCGTGCGTACGGCGTGTCGTGCCCCAGCCTGCAAGGCAGGACATCTCTTCGACCATCCGACGATCGTCGGCCGGACCCCCGCCGAGCGGCTGGAACAGGAGATCCCTCACGGGGAAGAGATCTGATGGACGGCGCCGGCGGAGTGCCGTCCGGGGCAGGAGGGCCGCAGGAGCGGCGGATGACGAGGAAGGGGAGCGGCCAAGTGTCACCTGGCGACCATCGGGTGACCGCTGCCCGCCCAGCGATTTGTCGGATCCCGGGGAAGGATGAGAGGGCGCCACGGCGAGCGGTACCGCCGCCCCGTGGTCGCTGAGTTCGATCCGGCCCTCCCTTGTGACCGCAAGGGCGTCGTCTCCATCCAGCCCGACAGCGGCGACTGGCTCGAAGCGGACAGCGGGATGGGCGAGGACTGCCTGAACCTGAACGTGTGGGCCCCCGAGCAGCCGGCCGGCAAAGCGCTCCCGGTGACCGTGTACATCCACGGCGACGGATTCGAGTACGGCGCGAACACGCAGATCACCTCGAACGCCGCCGGCCTCGCCGCGACGGGGCGCGTGGTGGGCGTGTCCATTAACTACCGGCTCGGCGCCTTGGGCCCGCTCTCGCTCTCGCAGTACGGCGGGAAGCTCGCCGAGGCCAGCAACCTCTTCCTCCAGGACGTCATCGCCGCACTCACCTGGATCCAGCGGAACATCGCCCACTTCGGCGGCGACCCGGCCAATGTCACCGTCTACGGGCACAGCGGCGGCGCCTATACCTCCTTCGGTCTGCTCGGCGCCTCTTCCGCCGACGGTCTGTACCGGCGCCTGGCCGGGTTCTCCGGCGGACCCGCCCGCTCGATTCCGGCCTGGTGGGCCGAGGAGCTCGCGCACCGGTTCGTCACCGAGCTCGGCGTCGCGGACAACCCGGAGAAGCTGCTCGACCTCGACCCGCTCTCCCTGCGGGACGCCCTGCGCAAGGTCCTTCCGACGGACCTCGGCGTCCGCGGCGGGGTGGACAACAAGGCCACCGGCGTCGTCCTGGACATCGGACAGCCAGGCGCGGTGGTGCACGCCCACCCCATGGACGTCCTGGCCTCGGGCGCGCACGGCGACGTCGACGTGTTGCTGAGCATGGCCAGTGACGACATGGGCTGGTGGGTGGCGAACGGCCTCGGCCGGTTCGACCCGCAGACGATCGACCGCGTCACCGACGAGGTCGCGGGGTGGCGCATCTCCCGCTCCCGCGCCAAGAAGATCGACGACGCCCGCCGCGCCCTGATCGCCATGGCCGACAGCGACGGCCGCTACCTCCTCAACATGGCCGAGCAGCTCCAGGACCTCCCGGCCACCGGCACGCCCCTGGACACCGCCGCGCTCGCCCACCACATCCAGCAGCGCGCCCCGCTGTACGACAAGGCGCAGGAGGGCCACTACAACCTGATCTCCGCGCTCCACAAGTCGATGCGCGGCTCCGACCCGGACGCGTCAACCCATGGACCCGCGAACCTGACCCGTTCGCAGGCTGGGAGTTCGACTGATCCAGGCACGACCCGCGCCCCCATCCCGCTCCCCTTGAGGAGAGGACAGGGACGCGGGACGCGGCGGCCGACACCGGCAGGCGGGTGCTCCGGGTCGACGGCCCACCGGCTCCACGGACCTGGTGACACGCGCCCGTCCAGCCGGAAAGTACTGATTCGGGTCGGCGGCGCCGTTCGCGGCTCCTAGCCCGTGACGAGAAGGAGGGCGGGGCTCGGGGATCCCCCCGGGCCCCGCCCTTTCGTGCGACGGATGCTCTCGCTGGCGCAAGGGTGTCGCTCGTGCGAGGGCGATCAAACGTTTCCGCAGTTCACGGCGTCGAGCAACGGGTCATGGTCGTGGAACTCGCCCTCACCAGGACCCCCCTCGTCGCCCCTTCGGAGGTAGCCTCCCGTGGTTCTCGTCATCGTCGTCGCCGTACTGGCCCTGCTCGCCGGCCTCGCCGCCAACCGCTGGCTGCGGCCGCGGCTGCTCAGCGAGGACGACGACACCGGCATGGCCGTCAAGGACCTTGTCGGCCCCCTCCTCACTCTGACCGTCCTGCTCCTGGCCTTCGTCCTGGTCACCGCCAACGGTTCGTACGGCAAGGCCGAGGTCGCCTCCCGCGGCGAGGCCCGCGCTCTGGACCAGCTCGTCGAGACCGCCGAGTATGCCCCCGCGGCCCAGCGGGCCCGGATCCAGGCCGACGCCGTCTGCTACGCCCGTGCCGTCCGCGAGCAGGAATGGCCGGCCATGTCCGACGGCAAGGGATCGCCGGCCCCGAGCGTGTGGTCGACCGACTTCCGGCGGACCTTCCGGTCCCTGGAGGGCCAGTCGGCCTTCGGCATGCTGATCGCCACCGACAACAAGCGCTCCGACGAACGCGAGGAACGCCTCACCCAGGCCACCGCCAGCATCCCCAGCGCCATCCTCTGGTTTCTGCTCGCCACCCTGGTCATCACCGTCGTGGCCCTCGGCGTCTGCCTGCCCCGCCGCAACAACCGCGGTCAGCTGATCACCCTCGTCGTGATCACCGCGTTGCTGACGACGGCGCTGTGCATCATCCGCGACGTCGACCGCCCCTTCGGCGGCATCATCGACGTACAGCCGACGGCGATCACCGAGGCCGAACGGCAGGCAAACCGCGACTTCCTCGCCCACAGCCCGACCTCCGAACTCCCCTGCGACGACCAGGGCAACCGCCGGAACGCCTGATCGCGGCCTCCGATCTTCCGGCCTCCGGCAGGGACCGTCCCGACCCCCGACCGAAGACCATCGAGCCCCCACTCTGGATACTCATGTCACTGCTCTCGGCATCGAACGAATCGCTCCGTCCTCTCCACCCTGCAGGCGAGGGGACAGCCGACCGACTCCGAGCGGAGGGCTATGCGCCACTGCCCGGCTTGCTGACCGCGGCCGGGCTCTCGGTGCTGCGCGATGAGGCGGCTCGGCTGCAACGGGCCGCCCGCCGCCGGGACTTCGCCATGGACTGCATGGACGGCTCACCACGGCACATGACGACGCTGGGCGGCCACGTCATCGCCGAGCTGTCGGCGCTCGTCCCCGAGCTGTACGCCGACGAGGAGCTGCTGGCACTCCTCTCCGGGCTCATCGGGGAGAAGGCACTCCCGGTGCCCGACCCGGTGGAACGGCACGTACTGAATATCCTCCACCGTCAAGGCGACACCCACGGCGCCCACACCGACGACTACCCCTTCGCCCTCGTGATCTTCCTGGAGGCCCCCGCCTCGCCCGAGGAGGGCGGACTGCTGGAGTACGTCCCCGAGGCCGCCTCCCTGCGGGACCTCACCGCCGGCCCCGCGCGGACCGCTCACCACCACGCCGGCGATGCCTATCTGCTGCGCAGCGACACCACCGCGCACCGCGTCACCCCGCTCGCCCGCACCGGAGCACGGCGCACCGTCCTCAACTTCGCCTACACCACGTCCGCTGCCGCCCCTCGGACGACGCCGTCGGCCCACAGGCTGTACGCGTGACGCCCACGGCTCGGGCCGATCTCCGGAGTCCTGCAGCAGACCCGTCCCCGTGCCCCCGCCGGCCGGCCGCCGGTGACATCGATCCCCGAGGAGCATCGTGATGCGTCATGCCGAGGTCGTCGTCATCGGTGCCGGGATGTTCGGTGCCGCGGCGGCCAAGTACCTCAGCCGCGCCGGGGCGGACACCATCGTGATCGGCCCCGTGGAACCCGCGTACGGGACGACCGCCCGGCTGCCGGAGTACGGCGCCCACCACGACGAGTCCCGGATCGCCCGCTGCCTGGGCTGGGACCGGTTCTGGGGCACCGTCGACGCCCGCTCGACCGCCCGCTACCGGGGCATCGAGGCGGAGTCAGGCATCGACTTCTTCCACGAGTGCGGCTCCCTCGCACTGGCGGCGACCTCCCTGGCCGGCCACACCGACCACATGATCAGCGCCGGACGGGACGACGGTGTCGTGGTGGAGCGGCTGTCGGACGTGGAGACGCGCCAGGAGTTCCCCTGCCTGTGCCCGCCCCCGATGGCCGGCGGTGTCGAGGCTCTCCTGGAGCGCAAGAACGCCGGCCACATCAACCCGCGGCGACTGGTGAGGGCCCAGCTGGAGTTGGCGACGGCGGCGGGCGCACGGCTGCTGCGGGGAACGGTGGCCTCCGTACGCAGGGACGGTCTGTGGCGGGTGAGCGGCGACGGTTTCTCCGTCGGAGCGGAGAAAGTCCTCGTCGCGGCGGGCGCGCTGATCAACCACAACGACGCCCTCCCGCCGGGCCTGCGGCTCGACCTCCAGGTCTTCACCGAGCCCAACCTGCTGTTCGAGGTCGACGGGACCCAGCGCGAAAGGCTGCGAGAACTCCCCACGGTCGTGACGATCGACCCGACCGACTCCGGCGACGACAACATGTCCGCCTACCTGCTGCCGCCGATCCAGTACCCCGACGGCAAGTGGTACCTGCGGATCGGACCGGCGATGCAGCCCCTCGTGAAGGAGCTGAGGACGGCATCCGAGATGCTCGCCTGGTGCACGCGGCAGCGGATCATGCCGGAGCAGTCCGACTTCCTCCTCCGGATGGCCCGCACGCTGCTGCCCGGCCTGAAGCCGGTCTCCGTCCGCGAGGCGTGCTGCGTTGTCGACAAGACCCCCTCCCGCTACCCGTACATCGGCCACCTCGGCGCCGACGGCCTGTCCGTGGTCGTCGGCGGCAACGGCCACGGGGCCCGCGGATCCGACGAGATCGGCCGGCTCGCCTCCACTGCCGTACTCGGCGGGACATGGGACTTCCCGCTCCCGCAGGGGTCATTCGCTCCCATGACAGCGCCACTGACGCGATCGGACCGACCCGAGTACCTGAAACCGCCCTTCGGTCTGTGCTGAACCGCCTGCCCTCACCACCGTCGCCCCATGATCAGGAGCGCTCTCGGCCCTCAGGTCGAGACGGCCTCGGCCCAGCCGCGGTTGACGGTCTCTCTGGCCTTCTCCGTCTGCGCCTCCGTCGGAAACGTCGGGGTGCCCTCGACCGTCGGGAGTTTCTCCGCGGCGGTCTTGTCGAGGGTGCCGTTCTTCTCCATGGCGTCCATGAGGACGGGGCGTGCGTAGGCGCCGAGCCGGAGGTTCTGGCCCTCCGGGCTGAAGACGTACTCCTGCCACAGACGTGCCGCCGCGGGGTGCGGAGCGTCTTTGTTCACGCCGTTCGCGTAGTACTGAGCGAAGCTGCCGTCGAAGGGGATGGCGGTCCGCCAGTCGACGTCCGTGCCGTTCTCGCGGAACTCGTCGGCGTATCCGAGGTTGAGGAAGTCCCAGTCGATGCTGATCGGGGTCTGGCCCTTCGCGATCGTGGCCGGGGTGGATTCGACCGGGATGAAGTTGCCGTTCTTCCTGAGCTCGGCGAAGAAGTCGATGCCGGGCTGGATGTCGTCGAAGGAACCCCCGTTCGCCAAGGCCGCCGCGTAGACCGCGGCGAAGGCGGAGCCGGACTTGGTGGGGTCGCCGTTGAGCGCGACCTTGCCCTGGTACTCGGGCTTGCGCAGGTCGGCGAAGGTCGCGGGGCAGGTCTTGACGCGCTTGGCGTCACAGCCGATCGAGATGTAACCGCCGTAGTTGTTGTACCAGCGGGCCCGGTCGTCCTTCTGTTCCTTGGGGATCTCGTCGTACGCGGCGACCTGGTACGGAGCGAGCAGGCCCTGCCGTGCCGCGGACTGCGCGAACGAGCCCCCCACGTCGATCACGTCGGGGGCGCGGCCTCCGCGCCTGTGCTCCTTCAGGGCGTTGATCTCGTCCTGGCTGGTTCCTTCCGGGTTCTCCACCATGACCTTGATCCCGTACTTCTTCTCGAAGCCGTCGATCACTGCGCCGTAGTTGGCCCAGTCGCTCGGGAGCGCGATCGTGTTGAGCGAGCCCTCTTTCTTCGCCGCTGCGGTCAGTGCTGCCATGCCGCCGGCGTTCGCGGCGGAGGTTGCTGCCGCGGGTGCTCTGGGCGCGGTGCTGGGCTTGTCTCCGCAGGCGCCGAGAGGCGCCGCGAGGACCAGGCAGGCGGCGACGAAGGCTGTCGGGAGACGAGGTGTGGGCACAAAGGCTCCATAACGGGCGGTCGCGTACTGATCGAGGCCAGCGTACGGTCGGCGGCCCCGGCAGCGCAGTCCCAGACGGTGGTGTCCGCTGTCTTCCCTGCGGCTGCCGTACCGGCGTTCTCAGAACCCCTCGTCGTCCCACCCGGCCAGGAGCGCCTCCCCGAGATCCATGGCGGGCGGTGCGGCCCCGTCGGCGAGGGCCTGCTCACTCCAGATGATCTTGCCGCGGACGGTGTAGCGGGTGCCCCAGCGCTCGGCGAACTGCGCGACGAGGAACAGGCCGCGACCGCCCTCGTCGGTGGCCTCGGCCCGGCGCAGGTGCGGGGAGGTGCTGGACCCGTCGGAGACCTCGCAGATCAGGCTGCGGTCGTACAGCAGCCTCACCCGGATGGGCTCGGTGCCGTAGCGGATGGCGTTGGTTATCAGCTCGCTGAGGATGAGTTCCGTGGTGAAGGCGATCTCCTCCAGGCCCCATTCCGCCAGTCGGCGGGCGCAGGCGTTGCGCACCGGGGACACCGCCGCAGGGTCGGGCCGCACGTCCCACTCGGCGACCCGCGCGGGGTCCAGTCGGCGGGTGCGGGCCACCAGCAGCGCGACGTCGTCGCTGGGCCTGCTGGGCAGCATCGCGTCGATCACCGCGGTGCAGGTTTCCTCCGGGGTGCGGGCGGGCCCGGCCAGGGCGGCGCGCAGCGCTGCCAGGCCCGCGTCCGGATCGCGGTCGCGGCTCTCGATCAGCCCGTCGGTGAAGAGTGCCAGCCGGGAGCCTTCGGGCAGGGTGACCGTCATGGTCTCCATGGGCAGGCCCTCGCCCAGGCCCAGCGGCGGGGAGATCGGCACCTCGGGCAAGGACACGGTTCCGTCGGGGAGGACCAGTGCGGGGCCCGGATGCCCGGCGGTGGCGGCCGTCACCTGCCCCGAGACGGGATCGTAGATGGCGCACAGGCAGGTGGCTCCGGTGATCCCCTGCCACTCCTGCTCGTCGGTGTCGATGTGGGCGACCAGCTCGTCCAGGTGGCTCAGGAGTTCGTCCGGAGGCAGGTCGAGCGTGGAGAAGTTGTACACGGCGGTGCGCAGGCGGCCCATGGTGGCGGCTGCGTGGAGACCGTGGCCGACGACGTCGCCGACCACCAGGGCCACCCGGGTGCCGGGCAGCGGGATGACATCGAACCAGTCACCACCCACACCGGCCTGAGCGGCCAGATAGCGGTGCGCGACCTCGACGGCGGACTGCTCCGGTACGCCCTGGGGCAGCAGGCTGCGCTGCAGGGTGACGGCCATGGTGTGCTCGCGGGTGTAGCGGCGGGCATTGTCGACGGCCAGTGCCGCCCGGGCGGTCAGCTCCTCGGCGAAGGACACGTCCTCCTCGTCGAACGGCGGGGAGTCCTGCCCCCGCCAGTAGCCGGCCATCCCCAGCACCACGCCCCGGGCCCTCAGGGGCACGGCGATCAAGGAGTGGATGCCGCGATCCAGGATCCGCAGGGCGTTGGCCGGGTCCTGGATCCGCCAGCGCTGGGTGGTGCGCAGGTCCGCCTCAAGGACCGCACGGCCGTTGGTCAGCCCAGCCGCCATGGGGCTGCTGGGAACGAACCGGATCAGCTCGCCGACGGGGTAGAGCGGGTGGTCGCCCTGAAGGCCGACGGCGGCGGTGCGGCGCATCTCGGTGCTCGCTTCGGTCGGCTCCTCGCCGCGCAGCACCGGGTCCAGCAGGTCGACCGTGACCACATCGGCGAACCGCGGGACCGCCACCTCCGCCAGTTCCTCCGCGGTGCGCTCGACGTTCAGCGTCGTTCCCACCCGCACCCCCGCGTCGTAGAGCAGCTTCAGCCGCTCGCGGGCCACCTCGGCCCTGCCGGAGAGTGCCCGCAGCTCGGTGGTGTCCCGCAGCGTGACGACGGTCCCGGCCTGCCCGTAGGGGGCGGTGGGCCGGATGTTCACCGACAGCAGACGATCGGTTGCCATGTGCAGCTCGTCGGTCGCGGGACGGCCCGATGCGATCGGTTCGGCGATTCCCTCCTCCAGACCCAGGTCCGTGACGGGGAGGCCTTCCGCGTCCACGGGCAGACGCAGCAGCCGCCGCGCCTCGTCATTGGCCAGCAGCAGCCGTCCGCCGCCGCCGATGATCAGCACGCCCTCTCGCACCGCGTGCAGCACCGCGTCGTGGTGCTCGTACATCCTCGTCATCTCGGCCGGTCCCAGGCCATGGGTCCGGCGCAGCAGCCGACGGCTCACCAGAGCGGTTCCGCCCGCCGAGAGGGCGAGCACCGCGGCTGCACTGCCGAGGACGACCGGCAGCTGCCGGTTCACCATGCTCTGCACGTTCTGGACCGTGACCGGGGAGGAGACGATGGCGATGACGCGCCCGTCGGAGTCCTTGACGGGGACCACCGATACCACGGACTGCCCCAGGGACCCTTCGAAGGTCTCGGTGAAGGACTGACCGGCTGCCGCCTTGGAGAAGGGGCCGACGACGTGCTTCCCGATCTGGCGTGGGTCGCTGTGGGCGAGGGTGACCCCGGAGAGTGTGTACACGTTGATGCCGTCGACCCCGGCGATCTTCCGGGCCGCCTCGGCGCTCGGCTGTAGCACTGCGCTCGGATGGGGGCTGCGGAGGGCCGCGACGATTCCCGGAGATTCCGCGAACGTTCCGGCGGCGGCGAGCGTACGGTGCCGGGCGTCCACCATGCCCGCGCTCCGGGCTTGCACCACGAGCGCCCCCACCGCGGCGGCGACGAGCAGCACCACGACGGCCAGCTGCAGGAGGAACACCTCGCCGGCCACGCTGCGCACGCTCAGAAGGGAGGACAGACGCTGCGGCCGCCGTGCCCTTCCCTTGGGGGGCCGGGCGTGCTTCTGACGCTCCTGGTGGCTTCCTGAGCGGGGACGCCGAGGGGGAGAGGAAGAGCTGGTGGTCGAGCCGAGCAGCCGACGTCGGACTCGTCCAAGTAGGTCGCTCATACTTTATTTTCCAACCTCCATGGGCCGTCGGCAGCGGGGAGCGAGGGTCGCCGAGCCGGCGATCCGGTTCCCTCCGGCGATCCGGGTCCCCTCCGCAGAGCGAGCGTGGGGCGTGGCGCGGCGCGTGGGGGCGCGGGCGGGCGTGTCTCTCGGCTCAGTCCTCACCACGGCGCACTTCGTGCCGCGGAATGCCCGTGGTGTCCGGATAATGGATGGAACGGCGAGTGGAAGGGGACATCTCGTGCCATCGGCTCGGCGGCCGGGGGGCGAGGATACCCACGGCCCTTTCTGGTCCGAGCCGGGGACGCTGCTCGAGCACGTGCCCGTGGCCGTCTTCGGCCTCGATGAGGGGGACCTCATCTGTTACTGGGGGCCCGGCGCGCGGGACCTCTTCGGATATGACGCCACCGCCGTCCTGTCGAAGCCCGGCGCCGTTCTCTTCGCCGACGGGCCCCCGGGCGCCCCCGATCCGTGCTCCCAGCTGACCGAGCGAGGCCGGGCCCAGGGTTACTGGAGGGGGCGGCTGCCGGTCCGGCATCGTGACCGCACCGTCTTCGACTGCGGCTTCCGGGCCTTCTCCGTGACCGGATCCGGCGGACCTTCGGTGGTGATGGTCCTGGCGAGCCGTAGTGACGAGCTCGATCGGGTCAAGACCAACCTCGCCTTCCTCGACGCCCTCTTCGAGACGTGCCCCATCGGTCTGGTCATGCTCGACCAGGACCTCCGGTACGTCCACCTCAACCAGGCGCTCGCCGACATGGACGGTCTGCCGATCGAGGCCCACCTCGGGCGGCGCATGGACGAAATCATGATCATGTCCGACGGTGGCGAGTACCAGCGCATGGTCCGCGGCGTCGCCCTGGGCGGAGCACCGGTCGTGGGGACCCTGGTGGGCATGCGTCCGCGGGGGCATCCGGACCGTGATCAGGTGCGGTCGGTGAGTTTCTTCCCCCTGAGCCAGGCGGTCGGCTCGCGCCCCGGAGTGGGCGGTCTGATGCTGGACGTGACCGACCGGGAACAGGCCATCCTGGAAGCCACCGCCAGCCGTCGACGGCTGGCTCTGCTGGACGGGGCCTCCACTCGCATCGGGACCACCCTGGACGTGAACGTCACCGCCCAGGAGCTGGTCGACGCTTCAATGCCGGACTTCTGCGACGGCGCCGTGGTCGAAGTCGTGGAGTGGATGGACGAGGCAGAGGAGTTTGACCCGGCGCGACCGCTGTTCACCCGCAGGATCGCCTCCGGGACGATCCTGCCCCCTCCGGCCACCGAACTCGTGAGCGGGGTGGAGACGGTGCGGTATCCACCCGGCTCCGTCATCCACGACATGCTGAGGACCGGTCGCGCCCTCTCCGCCGTGGTGAACGAGGAGTTCCTGGCCCGGACCGTCCACATCGAGTCACGCTCACGGCTCTTCGCCGAGAGCGGATTGGCCTGCGTCCTCGTTGCCCCGCTCATCGCCAGGGGCACGGTCCAGGGAATCGCCATGTTCGGCCGGTCCACGGGCCGGCCGGCCTTCACCCGGGACGATGTCAGCCTGGCCGGTGAGCTCGCCTCACGGGCTGCGATCTGCCTGGACAACGCCCGTTTGTACAGCCGCGTCCAGGACATCGCCCTCACACTGCAGCGGGCGTTGTTGCCCAGCGCGTTGGCGACCAGCCTGTACGTGGACGTGGCCCACCGGTACGTACCCGGCAGTCGGATCACCGAGGTCGGCGGAGACTGGTACGACGTGATCAGCCTGTCCGACGGCCGAGTCGCCCTCGTGGTGGGCGACGTGATGGGGCACGGTGTGTCGGCCGCCGCAGCCATGGGCCGCCTTCGCATCACCACCAAGGCTCTGGCCAGGCACGACAGCGAGCCCGACGACCTCCTCACCGAGCTCGACGCATGCGCCCAGGAGGCCGGCATCGAGCTGGCGACGTGCCTGTACATCGTCTACGACCCGAAGAGCGGAAGAGCCCGCATCGCCAGCGCCGGCCACCCCCCGCCCCTGGTACTCCGGCCGGACGGCACAGTGGAGACCATCGACGATGTCCTGGGAATCCCTCTCGGCGTCGGCGGCTGTCCTTTCCGGACGATCGAGATCGAACTCCCCGGGAACGCGAGTCTCGCCCTGTATACCGACGGCCTCATCGAGACACGCGGTGCGGACCTCGAGGTCGGTCTGAAGGCATTGCGCGCCGAACTGGGCAGAGCCCCAGGCCCGTTGGAAGCAACCGCGGACCGCATCCTCGCGAGCCTGCTGCCCGCCCCGCCGGCCGACGACGCGGTTCTGGTCCTCGCCCGCGTCCGCCGCGCCCCTTGATGAGGCGTCGAGTCCGGTGTGTCTTGGCAGCTGTTGGTACGCGGCCTCTCTACGAGGCACCCTGTGGTTCTAGAGTCTCCCTGTGGACGTCAACAGCTGGTTCGAGGTCGAGGACCCGGAGGAGTACGGCGAGGAGCCCTGGGACTTCGACGAGGCCGAACTCGCCTTCCTGGCAGCCCTGCGAGCCCGGGCCGCTGATTGGCAGGTGCCGTGGGCCCCCAGCCAGGTCGGACGGCCCGAGGACGAGTCGTCGTTCCTCGTCCACATCAGCCTTCTCGACGAGGCGCGCCGACTGGTGCTCGCCGAGTGGGCCGTGCACTTTTACGGCACACACGTGCTGGCCGGGAAAGTCTGCGACCAGCTCTTCAACCTCCACGAGTCGCCCGAGCACGGCTTCTTCCGGGCCTCCGGCACGGTCGAGGAGCTCGCGGAGCGGTGCGCCGACTGGTTCGAGAGCCTGTTGAGCCGCCCTGTCGACGACGACGAAGCGGTCCGTGATGAACTCACCCGCCGTGTGGACAGGTACGTCCCGGTCGGCATTGATGAACCTCGGGGCCGTGGCTATCACCGGCTCGCGTAGCAGCAGGTGCCCCGCAGCGGCGTGCCCTGTGCTTCTCGCTGCGGGTCAGGCCGGGTGGAGCGCGGTGCGGAGGGTGTCGGTGGCCAGGGTGATGGCGGTCTGGGCCCCGCGGGTGGGGCGTAGAGCATTGAGCATCACGAAGTCGTGGATGACACCCTGGACGCGGACGGCAGTCACGGCTACGCCTGCGGTGCGGAGGTTGGCGGCGTATGCCTCGCCCTCGTCGCGCAGGACGTCGGCCTCTGCGGTGATGATCAGGGCCGGGGGCAGGCCGATGAGCTGGTCGGTGGTGGCCCGCAGCGGGGAGGCGGTGATCTGTGCGCGGTCCTCCTCGCCGGGTGCGTACTGGTCCCAGAACCACTGCATGCCGTCACGGCGCAGGAAGTAGCCGGTGGCGAATCGGTGGTAGGAGTCGGTGTCGAAGCTCGCGTCGGTGACCGGGTAGAACAGGACCTGCTGGAGCAGAACCACGTCGCCGCGCTCCTTGGCCATCAGAGTCAGCGCCGCGCTCATGTTGCCGCCGACGGAGTCGCCGACTACGGCCAGTCGCGTGCCGTCCAGGTCCTTGTCGGCCCCCTGGGTGGCGATCCACTGGGCGACGGCGTAGTTCTGCTCGATGGCCACCGGATAGCGGACCTCGGGCGACAGACCGTACTCGGGGAAGACCACCGCGGCGTGGGCGCCGACGGCCAGTTCGCGGACCAGGCGGTCGTGGGTGCGGGCATTGCCGAAGACCCATCCAGCACCGTGGATGTAGAGGATCACGGGCAGCGGGCCGGTGGATCCGGTCGGCCGCACGATCCTCGCCCGGACGCTGCCGGTGGGGCCACCCGTGACGGTGATCCACTCCTCGTCGATCACCGGCAGTTCGACCTCGCCCGACTGCACCTCATCCACGGCCTTGCGGCCCTCGACCGGATCCAGGTCGAACAGGTACGGCGGGTTCGTCGTCGCCTCGGCGAACGCCAGGGCCTCGGGTTCGAGTACGGGCTCGACCGGAGTCGTCGCATCAGACATCTGCAGCTCCTTGTGGGGCGGGAACGGTTTCCTGATCGCCACGCTATGGGCTGCCGCCATGGGTCACTTTTCCGTCGGTGCACCGTCGGTGTTGCCGCAGTGTGCTCCGGGTCGACCCTGGAGTTGCCATTCACGGGGCGTCGTACCGTAGGCCGCTCGAAAGATCCGGCTGAAATGACTGGGACTCACAAAACCCCAGCGCTGGGCGATTGCCGCCACCCCCACCTCCCTGGTCATGGGTCGGAGGAGTTCCCGACGGCACCGTTCAAGTCGCTGCGTCCGGATCCAGCCGCCCACGGTCGTGCCTTCGAGCTGAAACAGCTTGTGCAGGTAGCGGACCGACATGAAGTGCGCTTCGGCGATCCTGGACGGTGACAGGTCTGGATCACCGAGGTTGCGCATGACGTAGTCCTTCACACGCTCAAGAGAGGCGGCGGCATGCGTGCCCGCGGAAGTAGAGCGCCCGCGGCGCTCGTCGATGAGCAGCACCATCAGATCGAGCGCGGTGGCGGCGACCCGCCGGCCGGCACTGTCGTCGAACCCATCGGCTTCGCGCGCCATGCGCGAGAGAAAGGTCGCCAGGAGCGCAGCGCTGCCCTCCTCGCCGGTGAAGGTGGTGGCAGTCAACGCCTGCAGATCCTTGTCCCGCACGTGAAGTTCTTCGCGAGGGAAATGGAAGGAGGTGAAAGCGAATTCCCCTTCGAGTTTAACCCCGAACTGGCGGGACGAGTCACTGATGGAGAATTCTCCCGGTCTTATCACGGATTCCCGCCCGTCCTGCTCCTTTGTCGTGATGCCCTGCTGCTGAAGGCTGACGATCAGTGACCTGCAGCCGTCGCGGGAGATGTGGCGCTTGTCGCGCTTCACTACCTGTGGTCCCGCCTGAACACGGGAGATGTGCAGGGTGCCGAGCCGGCTGCTGACGATCGTTCCGGGCGACGGCTCCTTCTCCAGCAGATTCACATCCATCGGCATGAAGGTGCCGGAAACCGCTTCATGCCAGCGCTCCGCCCGGTCAGCAGCTGACAGCGGCTCGGTGGAGAGAACAACGGGCACGGACTTCCTCCTTGACGTCGCGGGCGCTCGGTTGAAGATCCGTAGGGGAATCGCCTGCCTGCGCTGCCGGAGTGAATCCCGCTGGTCGGGGGCCGGACGGCAGATCGGATCTGTCTGTGTCCCAGCCTGCCGGGCGACCGGGGCAGGCGCATCAGTCAGTCGACTGGTCCGTACGTCATGCCCCGCGGCGGTCGCGCTGAGCTCAGGCGAGCAGCCTTCGCAGGGACACGCCCTGTCCCCATGCCACCCGCGTCGGCGTATTCCTGGAGAGCAGCGGCCCGCCGGCGGTCGGCGACGCCGTACACTCCACCGCCGATGGCGGTAAGCACGTCACCGTCCACCAGGACGCCGAGATCCCGTGTGAAGCGGTGAGCGGGTGGCCGGCCTGGCGAGTTCAGGCCTTGTCCGTTGCTTCTACGACGGGCTCGACAGAAGGGGTCCCCATTCGTTGCCCTGAATGAGGCAATAGTATGCTTTCTCTTCTGGCTGGCAGGGCCTGGGAGCGCATTGCATTTCGGACGCTGACGGAACGAGGGATCCCCACCATGAACGAGCCGACGGGTCCTTCCTGCGTGCCGTTTCCCCGATTGCTTTCGACTCAGGCGCAGCGTGGGCACTAGGCGCAGCACGATGGGTCGGCCGGAGCCCGTCACTGGGCTGGCGGGCAGGGAATCGGAGGTCGGCCGGATCCTGGACGCGATCGAGCACGGTCGCAGCGCCCCGCGAGCACTGCTGCTCACCGGTGAGGCGGGCAGCGGGAAGACGTCGTTGCTGGAGGTCGCTGCCGAGCACGCGCGGGGGACCGGAGCGTGTGTGCTGAGGTCTCAGGGCTTTGACGGGGAGTCGCAGCAGTCGTTCGCGGCCCTGCACCAGTTGCTGCTTCCGCTCATGCCCGGTGCCGCTGATCTTCCCGGCCATCTGCGGGAGGTTCTGGAGACCTCGTTCGGCCTCGCCCCGATCACCAGACCCGCCGATCCGATGCTGCTGCGCGTCGCCGTCCTCACCCTGCTGGTCGAGGCCTCGCGCCATCGACCTGTCGTGATGCTCGGGGATGACGTCCAGCTCTTCGACCGAGACTCCCTCGACGTCTTGGGGTTCGTGCTGCGCCGTTTCGCGGCCGAGCCGGTGACGGTGCTCCTTGCGGCCAGGGGGCTGGCAGCCCCGGACTCTGCTGTCGCGCACCTGCCGGTCCTGTCGCTGGGGCCGCTGACGGTCCAGGCGGCGGCCCGCCTGCTGGACGCGCAACCCGATTCTCCTACCGGCAGGGCCCGGAGTGAGGTGCTGGAGCAGGCCGACGGCAATCCTCTGGCCATCATCGAACTGTGCCGTTCCGTGCGAGCCGGCAGTCCTCTTGGTCTGGCCGACGGCGTACTGCCCCAGACCCAGCGGATCCAGGAGATGTTCTGCGCCCAGTTGCGCGCGCTGCCCGCCATCACCCAGCGGATGGTGCTCTACGCGGCGGCTTCCTCGGACCAGGAGGACCTGCAAACCCTGATGTCCGCAGCGGGAGTTGGCACGGACCTGTCGGTATGGGCGTCTGCGGAGGAGGCTGGGCTGATCACGATTGCGGGCCGCCAGGTGGGTTTCCGGCACCCGCTCGTGCGCGCGGGCGCCTACCAGGGCGCCCCGGCGCACCTGCGCCAGCGAGCGCACATCGACCTCGCGGCCGTGCATCAGGACGATCCAGCCCGCCAGGCCTGGCACCTGGCCGCAGCCTGCATCGGCCAGGACGAATCCGTGGCGGCGACCCTGGAGGACACCGCCGAACTCGTCGAACAGCGTGGTGGATTCTACGCGGCCGCACGGGCCCTGGAACGGTCCGCCGAGTGCAGTCCCGCTCTGGAGGACCGGGCACGCCGATACGCCAAGGCACTGAGAGCCGCCAACAACGCGGGCGACACGTTCTGGGTACGCGAGCTCTACTCCAAGGTCACCGCACTGACCGAGGACCGCGACCTGCTCGGCGTCGCGGCGAACGGGGCCGGTCTGGCTCTTTCCATGTCCGGCCATCAGCGGGAAGCGTTCCAGCTCCTGATGGGCGCCCTGGAGCCAGACCTGCCGCAGGACGCCAGGACAACGCTGGCGATAACCGCCGTGATCGGTGCGGTGGCCTTCCAGTCGGGCCTGTCCGAGGTCAGGCGCCCGCTGGTTCCCCTCCTCGAAGCGATCGAGACCAGTGCCGTCAGTACGACCTACTCCGAGCTGGTTGCGGACGAGGCCGTCAACGCTTTGCGGGCAGTCATCCTCTGCGAAGCGGATCCGACCAGGAACGCCCCTGCCCTGTTGAGCCGAACCCGGCGGCCGAGCTTGCTGGAGCCGCTGACGGGCATAGCGGAAATGATCCGATTGCAGACACTGGGCGCGGTTGCCTGGTGGGCCGACGAGTCCGACCTGTGCGTGGACACCTTCCGGCGGGCGTTCGCCATGCTCCGCTCGTACGGAGCCATCGGAACGGGCGCAATCGCCCTCTCGGCAATGGGCTCAGCCCTGATCGATGTCGGACGGTGGACAGAGGCCGACGAACTGCTGGACGAGGCGGCTACCCTGGCCGCCGTCCAGAAGATGAAGCACATCGAAGTCGACATCGAAGCCCTGCGCGTGACGCTGCGAGCCCTGCGCGGCCGCTCCGCCGATGCCGGGATCCTGATGGATCCCGCGTGGACGGTCGTCAACCTGGAGGAGAACACTGCCACCCACGCCCGACTGCTGCGCGCGGCAGGCACCGCCGCGACAGCCGCGGGCGACTACGACGGGGCGCTGCGCCACTTCCGGCAACTGTTCCACCAGGACGGCACTCCCCTGCACTACTTCCTCTCTCACAGGTCCATCGCCGACCTCGCCGCGGTCGCCCAGCGGACCGGACACCAGGAGGAAGTCGGGCCTCTCGTCGAGGCGGTACGCAAGGCGCTGGGACCGCATACGACAACGCGAATGACGCTGCTCCTGCACCACGCCACCGCGTTGGTCGGCGACCCGACGCAGGCAGAGCACCACTTCCGCCTGGCCCTGGTCAACCCGGCCGGTGACCAGTGGCCGCTCGCCCGTGCGCAGGCCCGGCTTCACTACGCCCAGTGGCTGCGCAGACGCCGGCGCCCGCTGGACGCCCGCCCGATCCTGGCCTCGGCAATGGAGGCGTTCTCCCGGCTTGGTGCCACCGCCCTGGCGGACGAGGCGAGGGCCGAACTTCGGGCGAGCGGCGTCGCCGCGCCGTCCGACCGGCCCGATCCGCTGTCGGAACTGACCGCCCAGCAGCAGCAGATCGTACGGCTGGCGGCACAGGGCCTGGGCAACAGGGAGATCGGAGAGAAGCTCAAGCTGTCCCCCCGCACGATCGGCTCGCATCTCTACCAGGTGTACCCGAAGCTCGGCGTCAGCAGCCGCCACCAACTCCGCGACGTCTTCGGTGTCCTGTGAACGACGACAAGCCGACCGGCGGATAGATTTCCGATCGCTACGAGGAAGGAGAGGTGAGGCGTGTGGAGCGCAAGCCCGTCACCGGCGAAGGCGGCCCCGATCGCCCCGCCGTGGTCCTCGACCCCGTCGTCCAACGGTTGGTCGACGCCTCGGCGGACCCCCCGTACCTGCATCAGCTCGGCCCGGTCGACGGCCGGGAGGCACTTCTGGAAGCCCAGGGGCACCTGTTTGACGACTTCCCGGTGGACGCCGAGTTCTGGGCGGCGCCGGTCGGCCCCTCCGGACTCGCCGGCTTCTGGACCTTCCGCCCCGCAGCGCGGAGCGGCCCGCTCCCCGTGGTCCTTTACGTCCACGGGGGCAGGTGGATGCTCGGTGACGCGCAGACCCACACCCGGATGATCTGTGAACTCGTGACCGCCAGCGAAGCCGTGTTCGTGGTTCCCGAGTACACGCGCACTCCCGAGGCCCGGTACCCAGTAGCGCTCGAAGAGCTGTACGCCGTACTGACCTGGCTGACCGACAACGCCTCGGACTTCGCACTGGACAGTCGGAGGCTGGCGGTGGCCGGCGACTGCGCGGGCGCCACCATGGCCACAGCGCTCACCCTCATGGCCAAGCAACGCGGCGGTCCTCGCATACGCGCACAACTGCTCTACTACCCGATGACCGCCCCGCACTGCGACACCGCCTCGCGGACCCACTTCGGGTCCGGCTACCTCCTCACCACCAAGGCCCTCGACTGGTACTGGCAGCAGTACACGGACGACGATCGAGAACTCGCCGAAGCCACGGCCTCCCCGCTACGGGCGACGACCGCCGAACTCGCGGGCCTGCCCCCCGCACTGGTCGTCACAGCCGAGGCCGACGTCGTTCGGGACGAGGGTGAACAGTACGCCCGCCAGCTACAGCAAGCAGGTGTGGCCGTGACCGCCGTCCGCTACCTCGGAACGGTCCACGACTTCGCGTCTCTGAACGCTCTACGCGACAGTCCTCCCACCAAGGCCGCCATCCGCCAAGGCGGTGCCTTCCTCAACGAGGCTCTCACTACCGGGCAGTGACAGCGGGGAGGCGAACCGCGCTCTCACTGGATCAACGGCCAATGAGAAGTCCAAGGCCGAGCACATGGCAGCCCCAGCGGAAGAGCTGTCTGCCAACAGGCCCAGCGGTACGGCGAACGCGCCAGCCGGACGAGGAGGTGGTGTGTGCCTGCGTCGGCGGCGTGCAGGTCGTCCAGGAGGACGACCGCGCCGCCGGTCCCGCCAATCTCCGTGGCCGGCCTGTCACGCTCTCTCGCCCGGGCACTGGGCCCGTACGGGATCTGCGTCAACTCGGTCCTGCCCGGAGCGATCCAGGTCGAGGCCGAGAACACCTCCCCGCCCAGTACCGCGAGCGGCCGGAGGACCAGATCAAGCGCCAGTGCGTCCCGCGCCGTGGCAGGCTCGAGGATGTCGCT
This sequence comes from Streptomyces sp. LMG1-1-1.1, assembly GCF_040815545.1. Classification (NCBI taxonomy): domain Bacteria; kingdom Bacillati; phylum Actinomycetota; class Actinomycetes; order Kitasatosporales; family Streptomycetaceae; genus Streptomyces; species Streptomyces sp. LMG1-1-1.1. The sequence continues at coordinate 117,136 of NZ_JBFPNH010000054.1, forward strand.
GCCCTGGTGGCGTTTCTCGTGGGCCCCCACCGCCTCGTTCATCACAGGGCAGTCCGTCCACGTCGACGGCGGCTGGCTGCTGCACTGAGACCGTCAACAAGCAAGGAGACGAACCGAAATGATCGAACGAGTCCGCGCCGTCCTCATCACCGCCGACGACACGATGCTGGTCATTCGCCGCACCAGGCCCGGCATCCCCGAGTACTGGGTCCTGCCCGGCGGGGGTGTCGAGCCCGGCGACGAGTCGCGGGAGGCCGCCCTCCACCGGGAGATCCACGAGGAGATCGCGGGTAAGGCCGACATCGTCCGCCTCCTCCACACGATGGAGGCCGACGACGAGCGCCAGCTCTTCTACCTCGCCCGCATCGCCACCTGGTCCTTCGACGACCGCACCGGTCCCGAGTTCAGCGCCGAAGGCCGCGGCGAATACGCCCTGGAGGAGGTCCCGCTCACCTTGGACGGTCTCGACGGCATCGACCTCAAGCCCGAGGAGATCACCCGCGTCCTGCGGGGAGCCATCAGTGCCGGAAGCCTCGGAGCCGAGGCATCGCTCTGAGCCTGCACGTGCATTACGCAGCCGCCCGGGCAGCTCTCAGAAGAGCCGGCTCCGACGGCCTTCCGGTGTCAGCGGGTGGAGCCCGGACGAGGTTCTTCGTCCTGTCCCGGCAGTAGCCGCAGGGCGAGGACCGATCCGTCGGCGTGTACGGAGACGGGGCCGCCCCAGTCCTTGTCGAAGGTGAGGCGGGGGCGGACGTGGCGGCTCGCGTGGACGAGGGCGCGGTACTCCTCGACGTCGCCCCTGGCGAGAAGCCGGAAGACCTCCTCGTCCACGCCGGAGAACGCCTCGACGCGGGGGCCGTTGAGGCGGAAGACGTGGTCGGTGCCGACGTACGCGTCGCCGAAGAGGACGTGGGCGGCGTCCTGGACGCTCATGCCGGCCGCGTGTTCGAGGCCGGTGAAGCGTTTGCGGCCCTGCCGGTCGGTCAGGTGGCGGGCGGTGGCGTGGCCGGAGCCGGTGAAGGCCATGAGACCTGCCGCCGTGGTGTGGGCCAGGGACTCCTGGAGCCAGGCGTCGTCCTTCGCCTGCACGTGGCAGCCCCGTACAGGGCTCCGGTGCCACCAGGCCCTCGGTGGGCGGGTGGATGTCCGGCATCCCGTTCGCGTGGAACGGCGGGGCGTTCAGGTTCGCCTCGCGGACCTCCGCCGGGGACAGTCGGCCGCCGCTGCCGGGTGCCTGGAGGGCGTGGACGGTCATCGTGCCGCCGTCCGTCGGGAGCTCGCCAGGGGGCGCGATGAGAAGCCCGCCTCGCGCCCCCGGCGTTCAGGCCGCGGCCTGGGGGGCGAAGGGGAGCAGTTCCTCCCGGCCCTTGCCGACCACGCCGTAGGTGGCCTCCGGAACCTCGATCCAGGCGCCCGGCAGGTCGCCGACCGGTTCGGAGACCACCAGGCGCGCGTCGTCGGCCACGCTCTCAAGGCGGGCGGCCCGGTCGGGAAACAGGTCCCGCAGCTGCGGGACGCTGCGGTTGAAGTACAGCGACCGGGTCTGGCCCACGCTGGAGTACCGGAACGCCCATAGGGTCTCGCCGTCGCTGGTCGCGATCGTCCCCTGGAAGGGCGACTGGTGACCGTGTTCGCGGCCGAGCGTCTCGACCAGCCCGATCGTGCGTGCGACAGCGCTCGGAGGGTCGTCTTCGAGGCCGAAGGTCAGAGCCAGGTAGAACATCAGCTCGGTGTCGGTCGTGCCGCCGATGTTCAGGTAGAGCGCGGGGTCGACCGCGAAGGCGAGATCGCGTTTGATGTCTGTGAGCCCGTCGATGAAGCCGTTGTGCATCCACAGCCACCGCCCGTGCCGGAACGGGTGGCAGTTCGTCTGCTGGACGGACGAACCGATGGCGGCGCGGATGTGCGCGAAGAACAGTGGCGAGGTGGTGTGCGCCGACAACTCGCGCAGGTTCGTGTCGTTCCACGCCGGCTCGGTGCTGCGGAACACCCCCGGCGCATCGGTGCCCTCGTCGTACCAGCCGATGCCGAAGCCGTCGCCGTTGGTCGTCTCGGCACCGAGCTTGGAGTGCAGACTCTGATCGATCAGCGAGTGGACGGGCGTGTAGAGCACATCCGTCAGCCGGATGGGAGAGCCCCAGTAGGCGAGCCATCGGCACATGGTCGACCTCCTTCGGACGTCGGAACCCGCGGGACCCCTCGGCGTAACAAGCCCCGCCAGGCATCGCTCACCACCCCATTGTCAACCAGCCCCCCAAGCGGTGCGGCTCCGGCCTGCGACACCCCCCACGGCCACCGCCCTCGACGCGGACGCTTGGGGAGGACCCGATACGCTTCTTCACCTGGAAAGTGCCTCCGGCGGCAGCAGGAACAAGGACCTCGACCATCCTCATTCTCGCTGTTCAGAGGCACTTTCTGCTGTTCTGACCACCTGCCGGACAGCCCACTTCATAAAAGCGCGATAGCCGCCCTTGGCCCTCCATGGCCCCGACCTCCACACCGCGGCAACTCCGCCCCCACCAGTGGAACTACCGCACGGCATGCTTCCGCCCCTACTGTGGGGCAACCGTCTGCCTCACGCCGTGAGACCCCGAACACCAGAGGTAAATCAGCACCACCCGCAGTGGACATCGACGTACCGATTCGGCCCACGTCCGACCCAGCAGACGCAGCGCCCACCGCCGCCACCCGGCAATCAGAATTCTGGGGGCAGCGTTCCCCAATTCCTGATTGCTGAAGCCGTGCAACCGAAACTGGTCGCATTGAAGGAACAGCGGAAGTTAATGAAGTGGGTCACGCCGTGGAAGTTGCGGTCACTGGATACGGAGTACGGATAGGCGCACGCGTCGACGGATCGAATGGCGTTGTCCCACGCGAGATTCCATAGGCCGATTTCATTCTGGCGTGGAACTTGGGCCAGATCAGGCACCATTGCCTCCGGGTCGAGCCTCAGCTTATGTCCATGGAGGTTAGCGCGGTCGCGGCAATCTAGAACCAGCCTTACCGGATCACTATCCTCAAGACAGCCGAGAGCAACGTGATCTCTGAGCAATTTGCGCAGTTCGGAGTTGCCCGTCATTTCTCGGTCTCGTCGAATGTGAGTTGTGGCTGCACTTCCGACGATGCTCAACCGGTAAAAGTTCCACTATTCAACGTGCAACGGCGGATATGGATCCGATTTCGAGACCAGCGGAGCCTGTCTTGTCAAGGGCGGCCCTGCCCGGCCGCCTGGATGTGCTGGGCATAGCTGCCGACGGTGATGAGAGTGGCGATCTGGCCCGTGTCGTCGGGCGGGCGAGCCGTTTCGAGCGATCCTATGTCGGGGCTGGTGGCGAGCGGCGGGGGCTCGATCTCCTGACCGGCCGCGAGCTGGTGCAGCGGCAACCGCTGCACGAACTCCGGCTCGGCGTTCACCACAATGATCTCGACATGCGATGGCGCCAACCGCCGCGCCAGGGTCCCGGCCACGGAGGCCCTGGCGTAACCGGCGCCGAGAACGAGGACGCGGCCCCTGGCGGGATCGGTGAGGCGTGAAAGTCCGCGGGATCGTCAGACAGGAGCGGTGAGGAACGCACGGATACGCCTTCATCCGACCGACCAAGCCCCGGTCGGCCCCAGATCAGCCGGCCCCGAGTTCCTGCTGGACCTGTCCCTGGACGCCGTCCAGGGACACCGCGCCGGCAAGCCTGACGACGCCCGCACTCTGGGCCCCCGCACTCCGGAGATCCCCCACGGGAAGCGGCGCGGGCCTCTGCCGAGCTGCACCCGTTGCACAGAAAAGCTGCGTGCTCCGCACACCCTGACGTTCCGTCCGGCCCTAGATTCACTGTTGCCGGACACCCGCCCGGGCGACGAACGCTGCCATGCCGCGTCGATCCTCATGATCTGCGCTCATGGCCGCGCGGCGCGGACAGTGGAGTCGGCCGCAGGCCGTCGTGCTGGCGCTTCGTGCGCCACGTGGAAGGAAGCGCGACTACGTGCTTCATTTGAGAAAGCTGATCATGCGTAAGTCCATACTGGCCGTCTTCGCGGCCCTCCTGGTCGTGTTCACCATGAACGTCTCGACCGCCGCTGATGCGGACGCCGCGACGTACCACGTGCTGAAGAACAAGTACTCGGGGAAGTGCGCCACTCCGAAGGGCAACGGCACTTCCAACGGAACGATCATCACCCTGTGGGACTGCACCGGCTCCCCGCTCCAGCACTGGGAGATCCGAATGGATGGGGGGAGCTACCAGATCGTGAACAGGGCGAGCGGTAGGTGCCTGACCCCGTCCGGCAACGGCTACAAGACCGACGGCGCCGTCCTGACCCTGTGGGACTGCGACACCAGCAGCACCAACTACCCGCAGCTGTTCGACTACAGCCAGGGCTGGACCTGGACCGCGTACTCGGGCCCGGACTACCGCTGCCTGACGAACAAGGGCGGCAGCCACGCCAACGGCACCTACCTCACCCTGTGGCGCTGCGCCAGCGACTACCCCACCGAGCAGCAGTGGGTCTTCAACTACGCGTAGTAGCCCCTTTGGGGCTGATGGGTCCCGGATGGTAGTGACGATGTCCGCCCTGTGCGGATCCGCGCGGAGACGACCCCGCCCTTCCGGCCGGCAACCAGCACATCACCGCCACCCCCGCCCGCGGGGTCGGCAACCTTCGAGGAAGACCGAGATGATACGCAAGGCGTCCGCCCTACTCATCGCACTACTCACCGCGCTCGGCGTCAGTGTCCTGTCGACCGGCACGGCCAACGCCGCCGGCAACCGGCTCTACAACCTGGGCAGCTGCGCCACACCCGAGGGCAACAGCACCGCCAACGGGGCAGTCATCACCGTCTGGTCCTGCACGGGCAGCAACCTGCAGAACTGGCACTGGCTCAACCAGCACATCGTGCACGACGTCAGTGGCAAGTGCCTGACACCGCGCGGCAACGCCTCCGCCACCAACGGTACGGTCCTGACCCTGTGGACCTGCGACTGGAGCGACACCAGCCCGCAGGTGTTCATCGGCAACTCCGAGCGGACCTGGACCAAGTTCGGGGGCAAGTGCATCACGAACAAGGGCAACTCCTCGGCCAACGGAACCTGGCTGACCCTGTGGACCTGCAACCCGGAGTTCAACACCGCCCAGGCGTGGGGCCTGGTCTACTGACGATTCCGCGGCGGGGTGTGAGCGGTCCACGCTTTCACCCCGCACCCGTCGTGACCGACTCCCGCCCAGGGCTAGCTGATGGAACTCACGCTCCGTCACAGGCCATCGGACCACGAGATGCTGTCGCGGTGATGGTTGCCGCGGGCGAGGCCGTCGTAGTCCTCGCACAGGACGATGCCCGGGTCCCACCAGCAGCGCTCGCCGCCTGCTCGGCGTACCGTCGAACCTGCTGTGCGCGAGGACCACGACGAGCCCGCCGGGCCGAACCGTCTCCCAGCGAGCCCGCCAGTACCGACTCCCGTGACGGATGCCCCGGCGTGACCGCCACCCCCGTGATCGCGTTCGTCGCGCAATCGGTGAACCACGTGACCCACGGGCTGCGGGCATGGCCGTCCACATCGACCAGCACCGGCGCCTGTACGTGGTCGGTCTCCCACGCCTGATTACGCCAGCCCCGCGGCCGGGCCAAGAACCACGCGTGGACCGTACCGGCAGGCAAACCTCCACCTCACGTCCTTACGAGTTGGTGCGTGATAGCGGGTGGGACATGTCTGCCCTGTTCAGTGCCGTCTTCAGGCGGTGATGTTGCGGTCGGAGACGAGGGCGGCGATGGCTTGGTAGGTGGCAGGAAGGTTCTCTCTGCGGTGGGTCCAGCGCGTCAGTTGTTTCCAGCGTTTGTGGTCGGCGAGGGCGTGTTCGACGGTGATCCGCTGTGAGGAGCGCTCGTGTCGCTGGCGTTCGTTGTGTTCGAGGAAGGGAAGTTCGCCGATGGCGGCTACCCGGGCACAGGACTGGTGATGCCGCACCGCCGCAGCCCCGGCGAGGAACTACCCGACTGGAAGAAGGCCCACAACAAGACCCACAAGCAGGTCCGAGCCCTGCTCGCCGGCGACGGTCTGCCGGGTGATCCAGCGGCTGCGTCCGCGATCGAGCCGGCCGCACGTCCGGCCGACGCGGTCGACCGGCTGTGGATCGTGGACGGCACCCTGATCCCGGTCCGCGACCGCAGGACCGGGGCGTCTTCACGCAACTACCGGTTCTCGGCGAACGGGCAGGTCATCATCGATGCCGACACGAAGCTGGTCATCGCTGGGGTCCGGCCGGTGCCCGGCAACACCGCGGGCGCGAAAGCCTGGCGGGGCTTCGGCCTGGCCGCCGTCTGCGAGGGCGTGACGGTGCTGGCCGACGGCGCCTACATCAACACCGGGCTCCTCGTGCCGCACCGCAAACGCCCGGGCCGGGCCCTGCTGCCGGGTGAGGAGGAAGACAACGCCGAGCACCGCAAGGTCCGGGCCCGTGTCGAGCACGCCTTCGCCCGCATGAAGCACTACAAGATCCTCCGCGACTGCCGACTGCCGACTGCCGACAGCGCGGCAACGGCCTCCACTACGCGGTCCAGGCCGTCGCCCACATGCACAACCTCGCCCTCACCGCATGGCCAGACCCGCCCGAAAACCGGCCCTGACCTGCCCGGACGCAACCTTCTGCAACACGCTTTAGGCGGCCGCGCGGCTTCGAGGGTTCCTGCGGTGACGAGGCCTACGTGCACGTGGCGAGCGGGAGCGTTGCCGCATCGTCGGAGTGACGGTGGTCACGAGGGATCTTGGGGGAGTGGTGCGTAGGCTTGTGGGGTCGTCGCGGTGGGGCAGGGAGAGGATGCGAAGCTCCTGCTCGGCGTCTGACGATGCGTCAGTAAAGTCAGCAAGTGGTCAGCATGAGTCCTGAAAAACCTGGGGACAGCTGCCCGAACTTGCGACTCGTTGTAGGGTGTGGAAACAGCCCTTGACCTGCAAAAACGCAGGCAGGGAGCCTATGTCCAGGAGTACCTCGATGATACGAACGATGTTCAAGTCCAAGATCCACCGGGCGACCGTGACCCAGGCTGACCTGCATTACGTGGGGTCGGTCACCGTCGACGTGGAGTTGATGGAGGCGGCGGATCTGCTGCCGGGCGAGTTGGTGCACATCGTCGACATCGACAATGGGGCGCGCCTGGAGACGTATGTCATCGAGGGGGAGCGCGGGTCGGGTGTGATCGGGATCAACGGGGCGGCCGCGCATCTGGTGCACCCGGGGGACCTGGTGATCCTGATCAGTTATGCGCAGGTGGAGGACGCGGAGGCGCGGACGCTGGTGCCGCGTGTCGTGCACGTGGACGCGGACAACCGCATCGTGGAGTTGGGGGCCGACGCGTCCGCGCCGGTGCCTGGGAGTGACACGGTGCGTGCCCCGCACGCCGTGCCCGCCGCCGTGCCCGTGAGGGGCTGAGCAGAGGGGGAGCGCGGGATGGCAGCAGGGCCGAGGATGCGTGACGATCGGGCGAACGGGCGCTTGGAGGCGTTCGAGGGCGAGATGTTCGTGGGCGTCGTCGTCTACTTCGTGCTCGACGCGGAGCCCCATGCTCTGGTGGCCGTCCACACCGTCGTGGAGGACGGGCACGAGGGGAAGGGGATCGCCGGGGCGCTGGTGCGCGAGTTCTACGGGATCGCCGCGGGGGAGGGCGTGCCCGTGGTGCCGCTGTGCCCGTACGCCGCCAAGTGGGCCGAGCGTCATCCCGACGAGGCGCCCGTGCCGGCGTCGGACGTGGTCCGTGCGGCGAAGGTACAGCTCAAGGCCACTCCGGAGCTGTGGTGAGCCGGGAGGACCTCGGGGTCTGAGGGGCCGGACCGGCGGCACCCGGACGGACGTGTCTCCGAGGTGGGGACCCCCGGGCGGCGGGATCCGGCGGGCGCGGGTGCGTTCGCCGGTCCACCCTGGGAGGGGGGAACCCGTCGAGCGAGAGGTCCGTGATGACGCACCCGCCCTACCCCGATCCGCTGCCGCCTTCGCCGATCCCGCAGCCGGAGCCTCCGCCGGTGCCGCCGCCGAACCCGGTTCCGGCGCCGCCGGACCCCGCGCCGACGCCGCCGACGCCGCCTCCGCAGCCCGGTGGGCCCGTACCGGAGCCGGAGCCTCAGCCGCAGCCGGGACCGGCGGGCCGGGGGCCGGCGTCAACAGGGGGCTGATGCCGGGGGCTTGAGGTTGCGCGAAGGCCTTGTCACGGAGTGTGTGCCACCCCTAACTTGGACGGCTGCTGCTGTGTTCAAGGGGGGCCCATGGCCGTACGCGGACGTCACCGCCGCCACCAGCCGAGCCGGATCAACCGTGCCTCGCTCACCGTGACCGCGGGAGGCGCCGGGATGGCGCTGCCGCTCATCGGGGCGGGCGCGGTGCAGGCGGCGTCGCTCGATGTGTGGGAGAAGGTCGCGGCCTGCGAGTCCTCCTCCAACTGGCGCATCAACACGGGCAACGGTTACTTCGGCGGGCTCCAGTTCAGCCAGTCCACCTGGGAGCGGTACGGCGGCACGCATTACGCGCCGCGAGCCGACCTGGCCTCCAAGGACCAGCAGATCGCCGTCGCCGAGCGCGTGCTGAAGGGCCAGGGGCCCGGTGCCTGGCCGTCCTGCGGTCCGCACGCCGGTCTGGCGCGGGGCGGGCAGGCGCCCGACACCACGCCGGAGCGGGGGGCGGAGGGCACGTCGTCCCGCGCCGGGAACGCGCCCCGGACCGCCTCGCTGCCCGGGCAGCGCGCGTTACCCGAGCAGCCCGCGAGGAACGTCGGCCCCACCGCCGTGCCGGCCGTCCGCGAGATGTACACCGTGACCCCCGGTGACTCGCTGTCGGCCATCGCCCGCGACGAACACGTCCAGGGCGGCTGGAAGGGCCTCTACGAGACGAACAGGTCGGTCGTCGGAGACGACCCCGATCTCATCCACCCGGGCCAGCGCCTCACCCTCCGCATCGCCGCTCCCCGGAAGGCGGACGGGGCGAAGGCGGCCCCGGCGGCGAAGGCCGCCGCCCCGGCGAGGACCGCGGCCCCGGCGAAGACCACCGGCAAGCCCGCCCGCCCCGCCACGGCCACGCCACCGGGCGGGACCGCCCAGCCGACCGGGGCGACCCGCCCCGGGACCAGGCCGTCCACGCCGCCCGTCACGCGGCCCACGGCCCCGCGCCCCGCGCCGGCGGCCTCGACGAAACCCGCACCGAAGGCGGTGCACAAGCCGGTGCCGAAACCGGCGGTCAAGCCGGTCTCGAAGCCGGCGGCGAAGAAGCCCGCCCCGAAGCCCGCCCCGAAGCAGACCCCCAAACCCCGGCCGGCCGCCGCGCCCCACGAGGCCACCTACTCGGCCCCGGTGTCCGCGGGCATCGGCACCCGGTACGGCAAGCCCGGCAGTTCCTGGTCCAGCGGCTACCACACCGGTGTCGACTTCCCTGTCCCCACCGGGACCTCGGTCAAGGCCGTGGCCGGCGGGCGGATCGTCTCCGCCGGGTGGGCTGGGGCGTACGGCTACCAGATCGTCCTGAGGCACGACGACGGCCGTTACAGCCAGTACGCGCACCTGTCCGCGCTCAGTGTCCGTGAAGGCCAACGGGTGAGCGCCGGTCAGCGCATCGCGCGCTCAGGATCGACCGGCAACAGCACGGGACCGCATCTCCACTTCGAGGTGCGGACGGGTCCCGGGTACGGGTCCGACATCGACCCGCTGGCCTACCTCAGGGCCCGGGGCGTCACCCTCTGACTCCCGGGCGACCCGCTCCGGGTCGAGCGCCGGCCCCTGGACCCCCGTGTCCCGGGCCGGGGCTCCGGCCGAGGGGCGGGGCGCCGGGGAGGAACCGGGCGGCGCGTCCGGGGTCACCGTCATCCGGTCCAGCATGAGCTGGACGAGCCCGCCCGCGGCCACCGCGCCGCAGAGGAGAGCGGCGACGGTGCCGGCCGTGCCGTAACGGAAGCTCTCGCCGAAGAGGGTGAGGCCCACGGCCGCGGCGACGACCGGATTGACCACGGTGACGGTGGCCAGCGGGGCGGCGAGTCCGGCGCCCCGGTACGAGGCCTGGGAGAGGAGCAGGCCGGTCACGGCGAGGGCCGAGAGGACGAGGAGCGCCGTCCACTCGGCGAGCGGCGAGTCGGGTGTCCACTCCTCGGCGACGGCCTTGGTGAACACCGAGGCGATGCCGAAGGAGACGCCGGCCGCGGCGGCCAGGGCGATGCTGCGCAGCACCGACCGGCCCACCAGGCGCGCCACCGTGAAGAGGACCGCGACCGCGCCGAACGTCGCGGCCGCGAGCAGCCAGCGTTCGTCGTCGGCCAGGGACTGCGCCTCGGCACCGCTGGTCAGGCTCAGCAGTCCGGCGAGGCCCGCGGTGGCCAGGATGGCCCCGCGCCAGGCCCGCCGTCCGGCCCGGCGGCCGACGAAGAGCGCCGCCAGGGGCAGCGCGAACACGATCGTCAGCGCGCCGAGCGGCTGGACCAGGCTGAGCGGCCCGTAGGCGAGGGCGGCGACGTGCAGTGCGGCGCCGACGCCGTTGAGCAGGACGGACCCCCACCAGGCGGGGCTGCGCAGCGGTGCGTAGCCCCGGCCCGTGGCGGAGGCCGCGACCCGCTCCTGCACGATCGCCGCGGACGCGTAGGCGACCGCCGAGACCAGGGCCAGGAGGACGGACAGCACGAGAGGGCTCATACCTTCCACGATCTCTCTTCCCGGCCGATCGCGTCGTCGTACCAGGGGACGTCTTCGCACGTACCGCCGGCGCAGTACGCGGGCCCCGCGTACGCCTCGGGATGTACGCCTTCGCAGGTCGGACCGGGTGGAATGCGGCTTTTCCGGGCCCTTTGTCGATCGCGCGGTCGGCCGTGGAACCGGTGTGCGAAAGTTGCCCGGCTACGGTGGGCGGCGAGCCTGCGACAGGGGCTCCTTTCCGTTCCGGCCGGGCCCGGACGGGACGTACGGCGAAGGACCGGGGGGCATGCGCGTGGATCTGGTGGAGAGCGGAGCGGTGGGCGGCTTCTTCGCCCTGCGGACCACCCCGCCGGAGAGCGGCGGGGCACACCGCCCGCTCGCGCGGCTGTACGCGGGGGAGGACGGGCCCCTCACCGCGCGCGTGGACCGGGTCGCCGCCCGGCTCGGCGGCCCCGAGCGGCGCGTCGCGGCGTCGATCGCCCACCTCGGACTCGCCGCCCGCCTCTGGTCGACCGCCCTCGGACCGGCGGCGCTGTCCGGTCACTTCCCCGACCTGGCCCCCGGCGAGCTGCACTGGGACGGGGCCCTCACCTCGCCCGACGACCTGTGGTGGTCCGGCTCCGCGACCCGCCCCGCCACCGTGGACGACCTCGCCGCCGTGGTCCTGGAGGCCCACCTGGTCCCGCTGCACACGGCGCTGCGGCGCGACGGCGGGATCTCGCCCCGGCTGCTGTGGGGCAACGCGGGCTCCGCGCTCGCCGGCGCGCTGCGGGAGCTGACCCGGTGGGCGGCCGTTCACCGGCGGCCGGAGGCGTCGGAACGGGCCGCGGCACTCGTCTCGGGCCTCCTCGCCCACCCCGACCTGGCCGGCACCGTCCGCGGGCCCCGGCTGCGCCGGGCCAGCTGCTGCCTGTACTACCGCTGTGCCGGCGGCGGCCTGTGCGGCGACTGTGTCTTCGACCACGCTCCCCGTACGGGTTTGGAGGGGCGGCCCCCGGCTCCGTAAAGTTGCTTTTTTGAAAGCCCGCGAACGGCGACGTACGAGCGAACGAGGAACCCGAAGGCCATGACGGTGACCGAAGAAACCCAGGACTACGGGCCGGGCGTCGACCCCGAGCGCCTGGCCGTCTGCCTGAGCGTCCTCGACGAGCTCGACAAGCTGGACGTCGACCACCCGGACGCGATCCTCGTCCGGCGCGCCACCGCCGGGATCTACCGGACCGTGAAGCAGCGCCGCCGCCAGGACCGCCGGGCGGCCAAGACCGCCAACGACAAGGCGGTCACCGAGGCCACCGCCACCGGCTCCGCGCAGCGCATCGACGACGAGACCGAGGGCATCCTGCCCAGTTCCGTCACCGAGGAGGGGCGGATCGCCGGCATACTCCAGCGCCCCCGCTCCTGCTACGTCTGCAAGACGCGGTTCGTCGAGGTCGACTACTTCTACCACCAGCTGTGCCAGCGGTGCGCCGCCGAGAACCGGTCCAAGCGGGACGCCCGGGCGGACCTCACCGGCAAGCGCGCGCTGCTCACCGGCGGCCGGGCGAAGATCGGCATGTACATCGCGCTGCGGCTGCTGCGCGACGGCGCCCACACCACCATCACCACCCGCTTCCCCAAGGACGCCATCCGCCGCTTCAAGGCGATGGAGGACTCCGCGGACTGGATGCACCGCCTCGAGGTCGTCGGCATCGACCTGCGCGACCCGGCGCAGGCCGTGGCCCTCGCCGACCAGATGACCGAGGCCGGCCCGCTCGACATCCTCATCAACAACGCGACCCAGACCGTGCGCCGGCTGCCGTCCGCGTACGCCGCCCTGGTCGACGGCGAGAACGCCCCGCTGCCCGCCGGTGAGCTGCCCGCCCACCACGTCATCGGCGCCTTCAACTCCGGCGCGGTCGGCGAGCTCGTGAGCGGCTCGTCGCTGCCCGCCGGCGTGAGCGGCCTCGAACCGCAGCAGGTCGCCGACCTCGCCCTGGTCGCGGGCAACGCCTCCATCGCCCGGCACCTCGACGGCACCGCCATCGACGCGGGCGGCCTGGTGCCGGACGTCGTCGAGAGCAACACCTGGGTGCAGAGCATCGAGCAGATCTCCCCGGTGGAGCTCCTCGAGACCCAGCTGTGCAACTACACGGCGCCGTTCATCCTGATCAGCAAGCTGCGGCCGGTGATGGCCGAGGCGGCGAGGAAGGCCGCGAGCGGCCGGTCCTACGTGGTGAACGTCTCCGCGATGGAGGGCGTCTTCAGCCGCGGCTACAAGGGCGCGGGCCACCCGAACACCAACGCCGCCAAGGCCGCGATGAACATGGTGACGCGGACCAGCGGCGAGGAGATGTTCAAGACGGACGGCATCCTCATGACCTCCGTCGACACCGGCTGGATCACCGACGAGCGCCCGCACTTCGACAAGCTGCGCCTGGCCGAGGCCGGCTTCCACGCCCCGCTCGACCTGGTCGACGGCGCGGCCCGGGTCTACGACCCGGTCGTGCGCGGCGAGGCCGGCGAGGACCTGTACGGCTGCTTCCTCAAGGACTACGCCCCCGCCAACTGGTAGGCCCGGCCGCACGGCGCGCAGTTCGTCTGGAATGAGCGTTCTACCGATCGGTAGGGCGCTCATTCGACTTGTGTCACCCGATCGCGTCACACTTTGGAGCCCGGTAGAGCGCGGATCCGCTCATTTGGTTACTCTGAGGTCCACGGTCGGCCACCGAGGAGCCACACCTTCCTCACGGCCGGCCCGGGGACTGGCCTGCCATCAAGGCCGCGGTCCCGCCCGACGAACGGCGCCACCGCGACCGACCGGCACTTGTCCTACAGGTACGCGACACAAAGGAGTGCGCGGTGACACCCGAACTGACGAAGCAGGATCCGCGACCGGCCGAACCCATCGACCGGCCCCGCCGCAAGGGCGAGCTGGGAAACCTCGAAGTGTGGGCCCGCTCGGCCCCCATCCGGCTCGCGGGCTACGAGGACGACCTCGCCGAGCCCCACATCCTGCCCGGCATCGACTGAGCCGGAACCCTGATTCCACCCCTGTGCCCCGATCGCCGGAACGCGTGTTCCGGCGATCGGGGGCACAGGCACGTGCACGTGCTCACCGCCCGTCCGCCCGCTCCCGCAGCCGGATCGGCGGCAGGTACTCCCGCACCAGGGTCCGGTGCCACCAGGCCCCGGTCGTGCGCAGCTCGCGCCAGGTCGTGTACCGGTAGCGGTAGAGCCGGGCGCGGACGAGCGTCGGCGGCGCGTCCGGGAAGGGGTTGTGGGCGAGCAGCCGCAGCGTGTCCCGGTCGCCGTCGAGCAGCCGCTCGACGAAGGGGCCGAACCACTCGCGCGCGTACCCGGGGGAGAGCGCCGCGAACCACATCAGCCAGTCGAGCCGCAGGTGGTAGGGGGCGAACTGGCGGGGGAGCCGGCGCGGATCGCCCGGCTTGCCCTTGAACCCGTACTCCCGCCAGACCGTGCCCGGATGCGGAACCGGGTCGTCGGTGCCCTCGACGACGATCTCGTCCCGGATCCGGCCGACGGTGCCGAACGCGCCGTAGGTGTTGACCAGGTGGTACGGGTCGTACGAGCGGTTCATCGCCTGGTGCCGGGAGAGCAGGTTCCGCACCGGGCGGTAGCTGCGTACCAGGACGAAGACGGTCAGCAGCGCGACGAGCACCACGTACCAGAGCGGCGGATCGGGCTGGGGGTGGGCGCCGGTGAGCGGCGAGGCGTCCACGGCGGACAGGGCCAGCACGATGGTGATCCAGTTGAGCCAGGCGAAGTTGCCGGAGAGCACCAGCCACAGCTGGGTCGCGATCATCAGCCCGGCCGCGACGGTGGCGATCGGCTGCGGGGTGAACAGCAGGAACGGCACGAACAGCTGGACGACGTGGTTGGCGCCGGCCTCCACCCGGTGCAGCGGGCGCGGGAGGTGGTGGAAGAACCAGCTCAGCGGTCCGGGCATCGGCTGGGTCTCGTGGTGGTGGTAGAGGCAGGTCAGGTTCCGCCAGCAGGCGTCGCCGCGGATCTTGATGAGGCCGGCACCGAACTCGACCCGGAAGAGCAGCCAGCGCAGCAGGAAGAGCACCAGGACCGGCGGGCCCGTGTCGTCGTTGCCGAGGAAGACGGCGAGGAAACCGGTCTCCAGGAGCAGTGACTCCCAGCCGAACGAGTACCAGGTCTGGCCCACGTTCACGATCGACAGGTACAGCGCCCACAGCACGAACCACAGGAGCATCGACACGGCCAGCGGGACCGCGTCGCCGGCGCCCGCCACCAGCGCGAGCGCCAGCGCGGCGCCGGACCAGGAGACCGTCGCGAACAGCCGGTCGGAGTAGCGCCAGTGGAAGAGGGAGGGAGTGTTCCGCGGGTGCGTCCGGCGCACGTACTCCGGCACCGGGAGCATGCCGCGCTCGCCGATCAGCGCCCGGAACTGGAGGGCGGCCGAAAGGAACGCCACGCAGTACAGCCCGGCGAGGCCCCGCTGGAAGACGATCCGGCTCAGCCACTGGTCGGGTGCGGTGAACCATTCCATCGCTTCCAGTATCGGCCCCGGATCACGTCCTGACGAGGCGCCGGAGCGTCCGGCCCAGGCGGCGCGCGTACGCCAGCTGGAGCCTGGGGATCAGGGGGCCTGCCAGCCGGGTGTACCAGGTGGCGGGCCGGCTGAACGCGGTGACCGTGAACCGGACGGCGCCGCCGGGTTCGAGCGAGACGACGAAGGACTCCTCGCCGCACTCCGGATGCCCGGTCAGGGTCCCGTACGCGAAGCCCACGCGGTTCTCCTCGTACGCCGTCCAGATCACCGAGCAGGGCGCGCCGAGCCGCATCCGGCCGACGCCCAGCGACACCTCCAGGGAGACGCCGGGCTCGGCGCGCCGGGCCTCGCTGCGGACGGTCGCCCCCGAGGCGCGGTGCATCCGCCAGGTGGTGACGGCCGCGCCGGCGGTCTCGAACGCGGCGCGCCCGCTGCCGACGACCACGCTGTGCCGCAGGTGGTGGTACCCGCCGGGCAGGGCCTCCGGAGTGCGGGTGGCCTCGACCTCGCGGTAGGTGAGGGTCGGACACGGGTGGGCGGGCCGGGCGAGGCCGCTCGTGAGACGGGTCATGCCGGTATCTCCGTTATCGGGTGGAGGGGGTGGAGGAGCTGGTGGGGGTCGGTTGGGCGCGGGGCGGGTGGTGCGGTCGAGGAGGGGCCGGGGACGGGCCCTGCGGCCGGTCCGGGCGCGGCGGCCGGTCTGGGCGCGGCGGCCGGGCCGGGCTCGGGCACCGCTCCCGGCCGGAGGCGGCGGCGGGCGAGCAGGGCGCAGACGGCGAAGCCGAGGGCGTTGCCGAGGCCGTGTGTGGCGGCCATCCAGGTCAGGGACGGGTGCGGCAGGCCGGTGGCCTCGCCGAGGGCCCAGCTCAGCGCGAGCAGCATGGTGGCGACGAGGACGAGGGCCGACACGGCGAGAAGGGCGCGGGTGAGCGGGTCCGCCGCGAGGTCCCTGCGCTCGCGCAGGGTCAGGACGGCGACCGCCGCCATCCCGGCCGTCAGGACGACCGCCCCGGCGAGTTCGGCCCAGTCGTCGACGAAGTAGCCGGCGAGCACGAGCAGGGTTCCGGCGGGGACGCTGAGCGCGGCGAAGCGGGCCGTGGGGCCGTCGGAGGCGCGGCAGACGAGGCCGGCGACCAGGGCCGCGGCGAAGCCCGCGAAGTGGAAGTGCGGGACGGTCAGCGCGAGGAGCTCCAGGTCGAAGCCGAACAGCGGGTACGCGGCCCGCTCGGCGACCAGCGCGAGGCCGGCGACGGACGGGGCGACCAGGGCGGTGAGGACGGCGGTCTCCCTCGGTCGCAGGGAGCGGGTCAGGAGCAGGCGGGCCGGGGCCTGGAGCGCGAGCGCCAGGGTGCCGAGCGCGTAGACGGCGGCGAGTGCGGTGGACAGCCCGGAGCGGGGCAGCCAGAGCGCGAGCGCGCCCGGGGCCGCCAGGAACGGCCAGGCCCGGCGGAGCGTGTCCCTGCCCGGTGGCCTGGGGCCGTCGAGGAGTGTGAGCCCCGTCGGGACGACCCAGAACATCCCCAGCATCACGACCGCGGCCACCAGGACCGACAGCGTGGTCATGCGCGTCACCACCCCCCACTTGAACGTGTTCAACTGGCGAGTTGAGAGTAGGACTTTTCTTGAACGTGTTCAAGTGGAGGTGCGGTGGTGGGCCGGTCCCGCGAGGGTCGAGGGGCGGTCGCGGTGCACGGGAACGGTGATGCGGGCTGATGCGGGCCGACCGGGTGTCCGGGGACCCGGTCGGCCGCCCTCCGCTTGCAGGCCCTCGCGGGCTGCGCCACACATGGAGGACTGGCCGGAAACCGGGCCGCCGGGCCCCGGGGAGAGAAAGCGGGAGAACCAGGTGCGCACCCCCTTGCGCCGTACGCGGCACACCGCCCCCGACCGGACGACCCCGCCCGCCGACCGCGCGATCACACCCGCTCCCGTCGACCCCGCGACCCGGCCCGCCCCTGCCGACCGCGCGATCAGGTCCGCTCCCGTCGACCGCGCGCCCCGGCCCGTCGCTACCGACCGCACGATCGGCTCCGCTCCCGCCGTCGCCCCGTCCGCTCCCGCCGACCACGCGCTCCCGCCCGCTCCCGTCGACCGCGACCGCGGTACGGCCTCGACCGCCTCCGCCTCCGGTGCGGCCCCGCCCGTCCAGGCCCGCCGCGCGGCCCCGCCGGCCGCCGCGCGCTCGGCGGTCGCGGCGCTCGCCTCGGCGCTGCTGCTCGCGGGCTGCTCCTCCGCAGCGGAGGACGCGGGGCAAGGCGGCGAACAGGCGCGGGCCGCCCTCTCGCAGGACATCGTGCTCCAGCCGGTCGGCGCCGGCGGGCCCGACCCCTTCACCGCGTCCACCGCGCGGATCACCGGGCGCGCGACCGCCCCGGACCGGGAACCGGGCGACGGGTCCGGGCGGCTCCGCGAGGTCACCGGCTCCACGCCGGGCCTGTACGGCGGCACGCGCGCGGAGGCCAGCTGCGACGTCGAGCAGCAGGTGGCGTTCCTCGCCGCGGACCAGGGCAAGACCCGTGCGTTCGCCGAGGCCGCCGGCGTTCCCGAGGCCAACGTCGGGAACTGGCTGCGCGGACTGACCCCGGTCGTCCTGCGGGCCGACACCCGGGTCACGAACCACGGGTACCGCGCGGGCAGGGCGGCCGCCTTCCAGTCGGTCCTGCAGACCGGTACGGCGGTCCTCGTCGACCAGTACGGCTCGCCGCGGGTCCGCTGCGCCTGCGGCAACCCGCTGCGCACCCCGGTCGCGGTCAAGGAGGGCGTCCACCAGGGCGACCCCTGGGACGGCTTCGACCCCGACCGCGTCATCGTCGTCCGGCCGACCACGACGGTCGTCACCAGCCTCGTCATCGTGAACGCCGCCGACCGCAGCTGGATCGAGCGGCTGACCGGCAGCGACGGGGCCGAGGACCGCAAACCCGCGGTCGAACCGGACTGCGACCCGGACGCCTGCACCCTCGCCGACGCGGCCACCCCCGACCCGAGCTCCCCGGACCGCCGCACCTCGCCCGACCCGGCCTCCCCGGCCCCCGTACCGCCGCGTTCCGTCCCGTCCGCCCCGGTCCCCGACTCCTCGGGGACCGGCGGCACGGGCACCGGCAGCGAGCCGCCCGTCCCACCCTCGGAGCCGTACCCCGACCCGTCCACCGACCCCGGCACGGAGCCCTCGCCGGACCCGTCCGCGGACCCCTTCGCCGATCCCCGGACGGACCCCTACCCCGACCCGCAGGACGCGCCGCACGTCGACCCGCCCACCGTGCCGGTGCCGGACGGGGAGATGCCGCCGGAGGAACTGTTCCCGGCGGGGGCGGTGCCGGACCGGCCCGAGACCTTCGAAGGGTGAAACCGATCTTCCTGGTGCGCAGGGGCGGAGCTGCGCCTAGCGTGGCCCCATGAACGCGGGCAGAGGGGGCGGGGAGGCGGTCGAGCGGCTTCGCCGTGCGCCGGAGGAGCCGGCCGGCGGGGCCCGGATCCTGCACGAGTACGGCTCCGTCTTCCGCATGGGCGGGTTCGACTGGGACCTGGTCAGCGGCATGATGATCATGGATGACGCGGCGCTCGACGTCTTCGACATGGACCGGGCGGATTACGACGGCCGCCCCGAGTCGCTCGGCTCGCGGGTGCTGCCGGACGAGGGCCGCCGCCTCGACACCATGGTGGCGCAGGCGCTCAAGGAGGGCGCCGACCAGTACGGGGCGTACTTCAGGATCCGCCGCCGGGACGGCAGCCACCAGTGGACCCACACCCAGGGGCTCGTCCACCGCGACGACTCGGGCCGGCCGGTACGGATCGTCGGCGTCCTGCGCGACGCCACCCACGAGCTCACCGAGTCCGCCGCCCGGCTCGGCCTCGACGAGGGGCGCAGACAGCGGGCCGGCGTCGTCGAGGGGACCACGGCGGCCCTCGCCTACGCCCGCACGGTGCAGGACGTCATCGACCTGCTCAACGACTCGCACGCCCTGGAGCACTTCGGCGCCGCGAGCCTCGTCATGGGCCTCCTGGAGGCGGGCCGCATCCACCTCGTCGCCGAGGGGCCCGCCGGCGCCTTCGTGCCGGGCACCCGTTTCACCCGGGTGGACGAGCCGTACCCGATGAGCGAGGTGATCCGCACCCTGCGGCCCCGGTTCATCGACTCGGCCCGGGACTTCGCCGACTCCTTCCCCGTGCTCTGGCCGCACATCAGCGGGCTCGGCATCACCGCCGCCGTCTATCTGCCCCTCGTCGCCCAGGCCCGGCCCATCGGCGCGCTCGGGCTGCTCTACAGCGACAAGACCGGTTTCAGCGAGGACGAGCGGACCCTGCTCGTCGCCCTCGGCAGCAGCATCGCCCAGAGCCTCCAGCGGGCCATGCTGTACGAACAGGAGCACGACCTCGCCGAGGGGCTCCAGCAGGCGATGCTGCCGCGCCGGATCCCGGAGGTCCCCGGCGCCCAGACCGCCGTCCGCTACCGCTCGGCCCGCCTCGGCCGGGACATCGGCGGCGACTGGTACGACATCATCCCGCTGCCGGGCGGGCGGGTCGGCGCCGTCATCGGCGACGTACAGGGCCACGACACCCACGCGGCGGCCGTCATGGGCCAGCTGCGGATCGTGCTGCGCGCCTACGCCGCCGAGGGGCACCCGCCGGCCACGGTGATGGCCCGGGCCTCCGTCTTCCTGCACGAGTTGGACACCGAACGCTTCGCCACCTGCACGTACGCCGAGATCGACCTCGCCACCGGGGTCGTCCAGGTGGTCAGGGCCGGTCACGTCGACCCGCTGGTGCGGGAGATCGACGGCGGCTGCCGCAGGATCCCGGTGGAGGGCGGACTGCCGCTCGGGCTCTCGGCGGAGTTCGGCCGCCTCGACTACCCCGTGACGACCCTGGACCTGGACCCGGGGCAGACCCTGATGCTGTACACCGACGGTCTGGTGGAGAAGCCGGGCGCCGACCTCGACGAGGGCTTCCAGTGGCTGGGCTCCCTGGTCAAGCGCGGCCCCGGCGACCTCCAGCAGCTCGCCGACCACCTGTGCGACGTGGTCGCCGACCGCGGTGGCGAGGACGACGTGGCGATCCTGCTGCTGCGCCGGGACGGCGGGTACGCGGTGCCGGGCGGGCGGTTCCGGCAGCACGTGGCCCAGAGCGATCCGGAGGCGCTGAGCTCGGCCCGGCACATGGTCAGGGCCGCGGTGCGGGCCTGGGGTGCCGAGGAGCGCGCGGACGAGATCGAGCTGGTCGCCGACGAGCTGATGACCAACGCGCTGATGCACACCGACGGCGGGGCGATCGTGACCCTGCGGATCCTGGCGGGTCCCGTCCGGCGGCTGCGGGTGGAGGTGGAGGATCGTTCCAGCGCACTGCCCCGGCGCCGGGAGGCGGGGGAGGCGGGGGTGTCCGGCCGCGGGCTGCTCCTCGTCGAACGGATCTCCGACGTGTGGGGGGTGGAACCGCGGGGCGGTGGCAAGTGCGTGTGGTGCGAGTTCACCTTGGAGCGTTGAGTTTGTTAACTGAGCGTGAACCGGTCGTACTTGACCGTAACTGTCGGTACGCGATTGACTTCGGTCTTCCGCCCCTCCGCGCATGACGTGAGGACACCCGTGAGCAGCAGTGAGCTACTGGTCCCCGAGCTACCGGCCCCCGAGCGACCCGCCTCCGAACGGCCACCCGCCCCCGAACCGCCGGCCCCCGAACCGCCGGCCCCGGAACTCCTGGCCCCGCTCGACCTGGCCTTCTGGCACCTGGAATCCACCGCCCACCCCCTGCACCTCGGAGCCCTCGCCCACTTCGGCCCCACGCCCGTCCCCGCCGGCCACGAGCCGCCGGACGTCCTGGAACTGCTCGCCCGCCGCGCCGCCGCCGTCCCCCGGCTCCGAATGCGCGTCCGCGACGTGCTCATCCCCGTCGGCGGCGCCGCCTGGAGCGCCGACCCCGACTTCGACGTGCACCGCCACGTCCGCGAGATCGTCCTGCCCGGCGTCGACTTCCCCGCCGAGACCGCCCGGCTCGCCGCGGAGCTGATGGAACGCCCCGTCGAGCGCGGCCTGCCGCCGTGGGAGATGTACCTCCTCACCGGCGCCCCCGACGGCTCCTTCGCCGTCCTCGTCAAACTCCACCACGCCCTCGCCGACGGCATGCGGGCCGTCGCCATCGGCGCCGGCATCTTCGATGAGATCGCCGCCGGCCGCCGCCCCGCCGGCCGCCCCCGGCCGGTACCGCCGCGCTCCTGGCTCCCCGGCCCCGGCCGACTCCTCGGCCTCGCCCGGGACCGACTCGGCGACCTCGGCCGGGCCGTCGAGGTCGGCGCCTCGGTCGTCGGCTCCTCCGTCGCCCGCGCCACCCGCCCCGCCGAGGCGTTCGCCGCCGAGTCCAGCGGCACCCGCAGGATCGCCACCGCCACCCTGGACCTCGACCGCGTCCAGCGGATCCGCCGCGCCACCGGCGGCACCTCCAACGACGTCCTCCTCGCCGTCACCGCCGGAGCCCTGCGCCGCTGGTTCGAGGGGCGCGGCCTGCCGCTCCCCGGCACCGACCCCCAGGCCCTCGTCCCCGTCTCCCGCCGCCGCCCCGGCGCCCCTCCCGGCCCCGGCAACAGCCTCTCCGGGTACCTCCTCGACCTGCCGGTCACCGAAGCCGACCCGGCCGCCCGGCTCGCCGCCGTCCGGCGGGCCATGGACCGCAACAAGGCCGCGGGCCCGTTCAGGGGAGCGGGCGCCGTCGCGCTCCTCGCCGACCAACTGCACCCGCTCGCGCACCGCTTCGGCGCCCCTCTCGCCGCCGGCGCCGCCCGGCTCCTCTTCGACGTGCTGATCACCCAGGTGCCCCTGCCCCGCACCGCGCTCTCCCTCGGCGGTGCCCCGCTGCGCGCGCTCTTCCCGATGGCCCCGCTCGCCCGCGGCCAGTCCCTCGCCGTCGCCATGTCCCCGTACGGCGGCCGGGTCCACATCGGTCTCGTCGCCGACGGCGAGGCCGTCCCCGACCTCGACGCGCTCGCCGCCGCGCTCCACGCCGAACTCGACCTGCTCGACCCTCCGGAGGCCGCCCCGACCAGCGCCTGACGCGCGCCCCGGCCACCCGTGCGGCAGGGTGGAGCCATGCCCGAACTCCCCGAGGTGGAAGCGCTGCGCGAGTTCCTCGACGCGCACCTGGTGGGCAAGGAGATCGCCCGAGTCCTGCCCGTCGCGATCAGCGTCCTCAAGACGTACGACCCGCCCCTGAGTGCCGTCGAGGGCGCCGAGGTCACCGCGGTCGGCCGCCACGGCAAGTTCCTCGACCTCGGGACCTCGGGACCGGCGGGCGAACTCCACCTCCTGATCCACCTCGCCCGCGCGGGCTGGCTCCGCTGGCAGGATCCGCTCCCCTCGGGACCGCCGAAACCGGGCAAGGGCCCGCTGGCCCTGCGGACCGCCCTCACCGGCGGCGACGGCTTCGACCTCACCGAGGCCGGCACCACCAAACGCCTCGCCGTCCACCTGGTCCGGGACCCCCGGGACGTGCCGGGCGTCGCCCGCCTCGGACCCGACCCGCTCGCCGAGGACTTCGGCCCCGAAGCCTTCGCCGCCCTCCTCGCCGGCGAGCGGCGCCAGATCAAGGGGGCGCTCCGCGACCAGAGCCTCATCGCCGGCATCGGCAACGCCTACAGCGACGAGATCCTGCACGCCGCCCGGATGTCCCCCTTCAAACCCACCGCGAACCTCACCCCGGACGAGACCGCCGCCCTCTACACGGCGATGCGCACCACCCTCCGCGAGGCCGTCGAACGCTCCCACGGACTCGCCGCCGGCCGGCTCAAGGCCGAGAAGAAGAGCGGCCTGCGCGTCCACGGCCGTACCGGCGAACCCTGCCCCGTCTGCGGGGACACCATCCGCGAGGTCTCCTTCAGCGACTCCTCCCTCCAGTACTGCCCCACCTGCCAGACCGGCGGCAAGCCCCTCGCCGACCGGCGCCTGTCGAAGCTCCTCAAGTAGTCCCGGGGACCGGCCGTTACACTCCGCCGCATGCTGCGCGTACTGGCCGTCGACGACGAGGAACCCGCCCTCGGAGAACTGCTCTACCTGCTGCGCGCCGACCCCCGGGTGCGGACCGCCGAGGGCGCGGGCGACGCGACCGCGGCCCTGCGCCGCATCGGACGGGCCCTGGAGGCGGGTCCCGATGGGGACGAGGGCATTGACGTCGTCTTCCTCGACATCCACATGCCCGGCCTCACCGGACTCGACGTCGCCCGGCTGCTCGCCGGCTTCGCCCGCCCACCGCTCGTCGTCTTCGTCACCGCCCACGAGGGCTTCGCGCTCCAGGCCTTCGACCTGAAGGCCGTCGACTACGTCCTGAAGCCGGTCCGCCGCGAGCGCCTCGCCGAGGCCGTCCGCCGCGTCCACGACCTGGTACACGCCACCGCGGCCCCCGCACCGGCCCCGGCGGCCCCCGAGCAGATCCCCGTCGAACTCGGCGGCGTCACCCGCTTCCTCCCCGTCGACGACATCGCCTACGTCGAGGCCCACGGCGACTACGCCCGCCTGCACACGGACCACGGCAGCCACCTCGTCCGCATCCCGCTCTCCACCCTGGAGGAGCGGTGGGCGGCCCGGGGCTTCGTCCGCATCCACCGCAGCCATCTCGTGGCCCTCGCCCGGATCGACGAACTCCGGCTCGACGGCGGCGCCACCTCCGTCCGGGTCGGCGCGACCGACCTCGCCGTCAGCCGCCGGCACGCCCGCCACCTGCGGGACCTCCTGATGCGTCGGGCCGGCGGCTGACCGGACGCACGTCTACCGCGGCCGGAGCCCGCTGCGTAGACTCCACGCGTCCGCCGGGCCGGTGCCGCCGCCCGCGCGAGCCGTCGGAAGTCGTCGAGAGAGGCGGGAGCGGACCCCATGTCCGAGCACCACCCCCCGCGCAGATCCCGGCGCGAGACCGTCACCTACGCCTCCGCCCACGGCGCCGGGCCCGTGCCGCGGCCCGCGGGACGGCGCCCCGTCCACCCGCCGGCCCGCTCCGAGATCGACGAGCAGACCACGCTCGGCCACACCTACGTCCGCTCGCTGATGCGCAGCCAGCTGCGCGCCGCGCTCACCGCCCTCGGCGCGCTCGCCCTGCTCGTCGGTTCCCTGCCGCTGCTGCTCGCGCTGCCCGCGCCCGAGGCGCTGGTGTGGGCCGCCCTCGGCGTCGGCGTGTACCCGGTCATCTGGACCATCGCCCACTGGTACGTGCGCCGGGCCGAGCGCAACGAGCGCGACTTCACGGGCCTCGTCGAACGGTGAGAACGGTCGGACGCCCCCGCGCCGTCGGGACGCGCGAGGTGTGCGCGTGAACCAGACCCACGCCGTCGTCGCCGTCACCGCCGTGGTCCTCGCCACCGTCCTCATCGGCGCCCTCGGCCTGCGGATCTCCCGCACCACCTCCGACTTCTACGTCGCCTCGCGGAGCGTCAGGCCGGGGCTCAACGCCGCCGCCATCAGCGGCGAGTACCTCTCCGCGGCCTCCTTCCTCGGCGTCGCCGGCCTCGTCCTCGTCCAGGGACCGGCCATGCTCTGGTACCCGGTCGGGTACACCGCCGGATACCTCGTGCTGCTCGTCCTCGTGGCCGCCCCGCTGCGCCGCTCGGGGGCGTACACCCTCTCGGACTTCGCCGAGGCCCGGCTCGAATCCCCGCAGGTCCGCAGGCTCGCCAGCCTCTTCGTCGTCGGCATCGGGTGGCTCTACCTGCTGCCCCAGCTCCAGGGCGCCGGACTCACCCTGGAGATCCTGACCGGCGCCCCCGACTGGGTCGGCGGGCTGCTCGTCGCCCTGGTCGTCACGGGCACCGTCGCCGCGGGCGGCATGCGCAGCATCACCTTCGTCCAGGCCTTCCAGTACTGGCTGAAACTCACCGCCCTGCTCGTCCCCGCGCTCTTCCTGCTCGCCGCCTGGTACGGGGACGGGGCGCCCCGGGCCCGGTTCGACGCGCCCGCCGTCCTGCGCGGCCACACCGTCGTCCGGGTCGCCGACACCGTGCGGATCGGGATCGACGACCCGCTCACCGTCACCGTCACCGGCCGCGTCGACTCCGTCCCGTACGCCGACCGGACCGTCACCCTGGCCCCCGGCACCCACCACGTCCTCGGCGGGACCAGCCTGTCGTTCGCCCCGGGCGCGCCGCTGCCCGAGAGGGCGGCCACCGGATCCGACCCGCTCGGCTGGTCCCAGCCGCTGGCGGGGGGCCGCGACGGGCACCAGCTCTACGCCACGTACGGACTGATCCTGGCGACCTTCCTCGGCACCATGGGCCTGCCCCACGTCGCCGTCCGCTTCTACACCAGCCCGCACGGGCGCGCCGCCCGCCGCACCACCCTCGTCGTGCTCGGCCTCGTCGGCGCCTTCTACCTGCTGCCCCCGCTCTACGGCGCCCTCGGCCGGATCTACGCCCCCGAACTCGCCCTCACCGGCTCCGCCGACGCCGCCGTCCTCGTGCTGCCCGACCGGATACTCGGCGGACTCCTCGGCGACCTGCTGGGTGCTCTCCTCGCGGGCGGCGCGTTCGCCGCCTTCCTCTCCACCGCCTCCGGGCTCACCATGTCCGTCGCGGGGGTCCTCACCCAGGACGTGCTGCCCTCCCGGGGCGTACGGCACTTCCGGCTCGCGACCCTGCTCGCCACCGCGGTCCCGCTGGCCGTCGGGGTGGTCGCGTCCAAGGTGCCGGTCGCCGACGCGGTCGGTCTGGCCTTCGCGGTGTCCGCCTCCTCGTTCTGCCCGCTGCTCGTCCTCGGCATCTGGTGGCGGCGGCTCACCCCGCCGGGCGCCGTGGCGGGACTCCTGCTCGGCGGCGGCTCCGCCCTCGCCGCCGTGATGGCCACCCGGGCCGGACTCGCGCCCGAGGGCTGGCCGCACACCCTGATGGCCTGGCCCGCCGTCTGGTCGGTCCCGCTCGGCTTCCTCAGCATGGTGCTCGTCTCGCTGGCCACGCCCCGCCGCATCCCGCCCGGCACCCCGGCGATCCTCGCCCGGCTCCACCTCCCGGAGGAGTTCACCGGCCGCCCGGAGGCGGCCGGCACCGTTCCCGCCCAGGAGGCCCGCCGGTGACCGCAATCCCTCACGTCCGGGAGGTGGACCCGTGAGCGGCATCGCTTTGGCCGCGGCGGCGGCCGCCGGGGCCGTGCTGCTCGCCGCGGGTTTCGTCCTCGGGCGGTTCGCCGCCCGGCGCGGCGGCCGCGCGGCCGACCCGGGCCTCGGCACGCCGGTCGAGCGGGCGACCTTCCACACCCTGCACACCGCCTCCCTCGCCGCGCCCCCGCTCCGCGCCGGACTCACCGAGGAGACCGCGCGCAAGGCGGCCGGCACGCTCCGCTCGCTGCTCGGCACCGAGGCGCTGTGCCTCACCGACCGGGGCGCGGTCCTCGCCTGGGACGGCCCCGGCGAGGACCACCACCGCGCGCACGTGCCGGTACAGGCGGCCGAGACCCTGGAGTCCGGCCGCAGCCGCTCGGCGCACACCGGCTGCGCCGACCCCGCCTGCCCGCTGCGCTGGGCGGTGATCGCCCCGCTGACGGGCGAGGAGGGGGTCCTCGGCGCGCTCGTCGCCTACGGCTCGCGGGAGTCGGCCGTCCTGGTGCGCGCCGCGACGGAGGTGGCCCGCTGGGCCTCCGTACAGCTGGAACTGGCCGAGCTCGACCGGTCGCGCACGAGGATCGTGGAGGCCGAGATCCGGGCCCTGCGCGCCCAGATCTCACCGCACTTCATCTTCAACTCCCTCGCGGCGATAGCCTCCTTCGTCCGCACCGACCCCGAGCGGGCCAGGGAACTCCTGCTGGAGTTCGCCGACTTCACCCGCTACTCGTTCCGCAGGCACGGCGAGTTCGCCCAGCTGGCCGACGAACTGCGTTCCATCGAGCAGTACTTGGCGCTGGCCGGGGCGCGCTTCGGCGACCGTCTCAAGGTGACGCTCCAGATCGCCCCCGAGGTGCTGCCCGTGACCCTGCCGTTCCTCTGCCTCCAGCCGCTGGTGGAGAACGCGGTCAAGCACGGGCTCCAGGACCGGGAGCGGGGCTGCCGCGTCATCATCGCCGCCCGGGACGCGGGCGCCGAGGCCGTGGTGACCGTCGAGGACGACGGCATCGGCATGGACCCGGAGGTCCTGCGCGCCGTCCTGCGCGGCGAGCACCCGGCCGGTTCCGGCATCGGCCTCTCCAACGTGGACGAGCGGCTGCGCCAGGTGTACGGGACGGAGTACGGCCTCGTCATCGAGACGGGGTTCGGGGCGGGGATGAAGGTGACGGTACGCGTCCCCAAGTACCGCCCGGGGGTGCATCGTTCGGCACCCTAGGAGGTGCCCCGGCGTCGTCAGCGCAGGTGCAGGGAGAGATGGGCGAGCGGCAGGCCGAGCTTCCAGGCGGGGAGCCAGACCTGGTCGTCCTCGTCGATCGGGGCAGCCGGGTCCCCGGGCGTGCGGCCGTCGAGGTCGGCGGCGCGCACCCAGGTGTCGCGCAGCCCCCGCCAGGCGGTGTGCGCGAGTGCCAGGTCGGGGCCGCCGCCGTCGGCCGCGCGGAGCGCGGCGAGGCGCTCCTCGACCCAGGGCGGCCAGGGCCGGTCGTACGCGGTGTGGCGCAGCCAGGTGTCGGCACGGCCGGCGGCCCACCCGACCGCGGGTCCGTCCGGCTCCCCGGAGAGGTGGACGGTGAGGGCCAGGGCCTGGAGGCCCGCCCGGTACTCCAGTGAGCCGGGCGCCACGAGGGCGGCGGCCCGCAGCACCTCGTCGGCCAGGTACTCGGCGCACAGCCAGGCCATCGGGACGGCGAGGCCGCCGCCCCCTCTGCCGCCGGCGCCGTTCGTGCTCTCGGGCAGCAACGCTCCCACCTTCTCCCGGACGTCGGGGACCCGGACGTCAGGGCCCGGGGGAGAGCCTCCTCCGAGAAGGGCGCCCGCGGGTCCCGCTTTGCTCAACTCGCCGGTGTGGTTTCGGATACGTTTCCCGGCCGGATCGGTGCCGGTGAGGTTCCTGGTGTCAGGCGTGTCGAGGGTGGCGTGAGAGGCGGGTGCGACGGGGCCTCGGCGGGCGGACCGGGGTCAGCCGAGGAGCGCGTACACCGCGGTCGCGTGGGCGGCGGTCTCCTCCGTGCCGTCGGCCGTCATGGTGATGTCGGCGAAGGCCATCCGCTTGCCCGCCTTGGTGAGCCGGGCGTGCACGAGGACGTCGGCGCCGAGGACCGCGCGCTGGAAGCTGATGGACTGCTGGACGGTGGTCATCGGCACGAAGCCGCCCCGGGCCGCGGCGACCGCGATCACCGTCGCGGTGTCGGCGGCGGCCATCAGGGCCTGCCCGGAGAGGCCGCCGCCCTCCCGGGCGAGCCGGTCGGACCAGGGGAGCCGGAGCACGGCCCCGGCACCGTCGGCCGGGACGGACTCGACGGTGAGCCCCAGGTCGAGCACCCAGGGGGCGAAGTTGTCGGCGAGGACCTTTTCGGCGGCGGCGAGTGTCAGCGTCACGGCGTCATTGTGGGGCCCCGGCCCGGGGCCGGGCAACGCCCGCGCGGCGCGGACGGTACCCGGGCAGCGACCGGCCGAGCTGGCGCAGCGCGTAGTGGGAGCGGGACTTGACGGTCCCGGCGGGGATGCCCAGGTCCACGGCGGCCTCGTTGACGGTGAGGCCGTGGAAGTAGAGCCGTACGAGCACCGCGCGGTGCTCCGGGCTCAACTCCCGCACGGCCGCGCGGACATCGAGCGCGGCCTCGGCGGAGGAGGTGGCGTCGGCCGGGTCGGGGGTCACGGCGAGGACGCCGTCGCCGATCTCGGCGGGCCGCGCCAGCCGGGACCGCCGGGCGTCGATGGCGAGGCGGCGCGCCACGGTGAAGAGCCAGGGCCGGATCGAGGCGTAGGCGCCGTCGAAGGCCTCGGGGTGGAGCCAGGCGCGTACCAGGGTCTCCTGGGCGAGGTCCTCGGCCCGTTGGCGGTCCCCGTAGGTCAGCCCGAGCAGGAAGGAGAGCAGCGCGGGGCCGTGGTCCCGCTGCAACTCCTCCAGGGTCCGTTCGTCGGTTGTCGCCGTCGTCATCCCGCCCACCTCTCCCGCGGCTCGTCGTCCGGGCCGTATACGAGCGCATGCGGAAGGCGGGGGACAGGGAACGGACAGCGGTCTGCGCCGAACGGTCGCACCGAGCGGCGAATGGTACGGCGAACGGTCAGACGGAGTCGTTGCATCCGTTTCGGTGGGGTTCGTGGCGCTCCACGGCCTTGACCCTTGACTGCGGCTTTTCCGCGAGCTCAAGTCATCAGAACAAATGTTCATCAGATGAGTTGGGTGGAGTGCCGCACATGACCTCACGCACCAGACCCGCGGGAGCCGTGGCGCTCGCCGCCGTCCTGCTCGCAGCGGCGACCGGCTGCACCGACGGGGCCGGCGGCGACGGCCCGGGCGGGCGAACTCCCGGAACCTCGGCGGACGCGGGCCGCTCGCCGGACCCCGCGGCCCCGTCCGCGGCGCCGGGGGGAGCCTCCGCGCCCACCGGATTCACCCTCGTGGCCTCAGGCGACGTCCTCCCGCACGACTCGATCATCCGGCGCGCGGCCGAGGACGCCGGCGGCGAGGGATACGACTTCGGCCCCATGCTCTCCGGCGTGAAACCCGTCGTCTCCCAAGCCGACCTCGCCCTCTGCCACATGGAGACCGTGTACGGGAAGGAGGGTGGTCCCTACACCGGCTACCCCGCCTTCAAGTCGCCGCCCGAGGTGGCCGCGGCGCTGAAGGCCACCGGATACGACTCCTGCTCCACGGCTTCCAACCACACCCTCGACGACGGCGCCGCGGGCCTCGCCCGCACCCTCGACGCGCTCGACAGGGTGGGCGTCCGGCACGCCGGTTCGGCCCGCACCGCCGCGGAGGCCGGACGGCCCGCCCTGCTCAAGGCCGGCGGTGCCACCGTCGCCCAGCTCGCCTACACCTACGACACCAACGGCTACCCGCTGCCCGACGGGCAGCCCTGGGCGGTCCAGCTGCTCGACGAGAAGAAGGTCGTCGCCGACGCGCGCGCCGCCCGGGCGGCCGGCGCGGACGTCGTCGTGGTCAGCGTCCACTGGGGCACCGAATGGCAGACCGCGCCCGACGAGCGGCAGCTCTCCCTCGGCCGCGCGCTCACCGCCTCGCAGACCGGAGGCCGCCCGGACATCGACCTCCTGGTCGGGACACACGCACATATTCCGCAGGCTTACGAGAAGGTCAACGGCACCTGGATCATCTACGGGATGGGCGACCAGATCGCCGGCGACATGATCAACCACGAGGGCGCCTACGACCCGCGCGGCAACCAGGGCACCCTCGGCCGCTTCACCTTCGCCCCGCCCCGGACGCCCGGCGGGCGGTGGGAGGTCACCAAGGCCGAGTTCATTCCCCAGTGGTTCGACACCGCACGCGGGCGTGTGGTCAACCTCGGCGCCGCCGACGCCGGCAACGCCCGGCACGCCGAGATCCGCGACACGATCCGGCAGGTGGTGCTCAGCCGCGGCGCCGACAAGGACGGCCTGGTGATGGGGAAGTAGTCGGCCCGCACGCGCTCCGGAAACGCTCCGGGGCGATCCGCCCATCGGGTGTTTTCGGGCGGGTGCCGGTGTCGGTGGGGTGCGCGGGGCCTCCCTCGTATGAACCATTGGTCATGAAAAAGCATCAGATGAACAGCGGGCGCCGGGCGGTGCTGCGTCTTGCCGCCGCCCTCGGCGCCACCGCCACCGTCGGCGTCCTCGCGGCGGACCGGTTCGGCGCGCCCGAACCGGCCACCGGCGCCGCCCCCGCGCCCCAGGGCGCCCCCGGAACGGGGAGCGGCGGAGCGCGACCGGCGCCGGCCTCCGGACCGCAGGCCGCCGCGGCCGCCCGGCTGCGATCGACGGCGTACCGGCTCCAGCCGATGACCGCCTACGCGCCGCCGGCGTTCCGGCGCGCCGTGCCGCCGGTGCGCCAGCGGCCGTTCCTGAGCATGTCGGGGGTCGGCCGCTCGATGGTGCTGACCTTCGACGACGGCCCCGACCCCCGCTACACCCCGGCCATCCTGGAGACCCTGCGCCGCTACGAATGCCGGGCGATGTTCTTCGTCTGCGGCGAGATGGCCGTCGACAACCCGGACCTGCTGCGGCAGATGGCCGAGGACGGACACGTCGTCGGCAACCACTCCTGGTCCCACCCGCTCATCCCCAAGCTGCGGCCCTCCCGCATCCGCGAGGAGCTCGGCTCCACCAGCGAGGTCGTCGAGCGGACGCTCGGCACGGCGCCGCTCTGGTACCGGGCTCCCTACGGGGCCTGGAACCGGCACTCCTTCGAGATCGGCGCCGAGCTCGGCATGGAGCCGCTCGCCTGGACCGTCGACACCCTGGACTGGAAGGAACCCGGCACCGGCTCCATCGTCCGACGCGTCCTCGACGGTGCCGCGCCCGGCGCCGTCGTGCTCTCCCACGACGCCGGGGGCAACCGCTCGCAGAGCGTCGCCGCGCTCCGCCGCTATCTGCCCGAACTCCTCGACGCCGGCTACCGGATCACCGTGCCCCGGCGCTGACCGGCCGCCACGCGAAGGGCCCCGGCACCTCCAGGTGCCGGGGCCCTTCGCGTGATTCCGCCGTCCGCCTAGCGGGAGCCGACCATGCGGGCGTAGACGACGACGTTCCCGTCGTAGCCACGCGAGCGCGTGTAGCCGCCGCCGCAGGTGATGACCCGGAGTTCCGGCTCCCCGTTGTCGGCGTAGACCTGCACGCCGGGGAAGTTGTCCTTGGCGTACACCTCGACGCCGTAGATCTCGAAGACCGCGACCCGGCCGTCGTACCGCTCGACCTCGACGTGCTGGCCCTTCTGGAGCGAGCCCAGGCCGTAGAAGACCGCCGGTCCCTTCGCGTTGTCGACGTGGCCGACGATGACGGAGGTGCCGCGCTGGCCGGGGGCGATGCCGTTCTGGTACCAGCCGGCGAGGTTGGGGTCCTCGGGTGGCGGGGCCGCCACCCAGTCGTCCGCGTCCAGGCCCACGTCCATGATGGGGGCCGCCACCTGGATCGCCGGGATCTTGATCCGGGACGCCGGTGCGAAGGGCAGCGGCTCCAGACCGGTGGCCGCGGCGGGCGGCGGCGGGGCGACCGGGTGCGCCACGGGCCGGGCGGCGGCGGCGGGTTGAGGCGGCCCGTCGGCGATGTCCACCCCGTTGCGCATCATCGCGAGTCCGGACAGCATGGCGAGGGCCAGGACGCCCCAGGGTCGGCGTCTCCTGCGTTCGAAGACGCGGAAGTCCTTCGGGGGCATGGTTCTCCCTTCTCGGCGTCGTCAGAACGGTAAAGCCGGTCGCGCGCGCCGTCGCGCTGGACGGCGCGAACGGGTGGGGCCCGCTGCCGGACGGGTGTCGGGGGCCATTGACCGCGTGCGGGCGCGAGCCCGGACGGCCCGGGCCGAGGCACGGGCCGGAAGCGGTGCGGGGGGTTGCGTGGAGGCGGGCCGGGGCTGGGGCTGGGCGGAGCGGGGCTGGGCTGGGCGGGGCGAGCGTGGCAGCCCGTGCCGCAGCGCAGCCGGGTGACGTCGGGGCTGACCCATCCGAGTAATCGTCAGATAAGCATCCTGAACGCCTTTGACCTGCGGCTCCGTTGCCTCAGAGGGCTCTTCCCTCGGCGTGTCGCCTCACCGGGGTGGCCCAGTGCCGACGTGCACGGCTCGCACCGACTTGTGATGGTTCGTCATGGAAGGCGTACTCGTCGAATCTCCCGGAGCACCGCTTTGGGGCGTCTTCCACAGGAGGTTCAACCATGCGTGCTGCACGCACTCTGGCGGTGACGGCGACCGCGTTCGCGGCGCTCGGACTCGCGGCTCCCCTCGCCACCGCAACCAACGGGCCCAGCAACGTGACGGTCCCTCTCCAGGCCGAGCGGGGCGGAGACGGTTCCAACGGCGTCACCGTGTCCCCCTTCGCGGTCCACCAGGGCGCGATCCTCACGATCACCGTCCGCGGCTGCGCGGGTGGCACGGTCACGTCCAACGCCTTCGCGACGACCACGCTCCCCGCCGCCGTCAACGGGGTGTCGACCGCGACCCCCCGCATCTTCAACAACGCCACGCCCGGCCAGTACAACCTGGCCGTCCAGTGCAACGGCCGCACCCTGACCCAGCCGTTCCGGGTCCTGTCCGGCCAGGGCGCGCAGGGCGGTCTCGGCGGCTCGCTCGCCCCCAGCTCCACCGAGATGGCCGTCGGCGGCAGCCTCGTCGCGGCGGCCGCGCTCGGCGGCGGACTGTTCATCGCCCGCCGTCGCCGTGTGACCGGCGCGGGAGTCTGACCGGCCGAACCTCCCGGTCGGCCCGCTGTGCCCGCCGCCCCCGAGTCCCCTCCGGGACCCGGGGGCGGCGGGCGTCCGTGGCCGTCGCGGACCGCTCCGGTCCGGCCGCGGCGCCCGCTCAGTGGCGTCGGGCGGAGCCGGAACGGCGCCGTACCACGAACACGAAACTGGTGGCCGCGGCCACGACCAACGCACCGCCGACGGCCAGCTCGAAGGGTTCGAGGCCGTCGTCCATCGAGCCGCCGAGACCGCCCTGCACCCCGCGCGGGGGAGTGAGGATCGTGGCGCTGATGGTCGGGCTGGCGGTGGGGGTGGGGGTGCCGGTGATCGTCAGATCGACGGTGTCCTGGATCCCGCCCGTGCAGTTGAACGCCACCGTGTACACGGCGCCGCGCTTGGCGTCGATGTCCACGACGGCGGTGGCCGCCGAGCCCGGGGCGATGACGACGGTGTCGAAGATGCCCGCCGAGGCCGTCGCCGTACTGGCGCAGCCGGGCGCGCTCAGCGTCACCCGGCCGCCCGGGGCGACGACCGAGGGCGACACGACGAAGTCGCCCGTGGCCCTGGCCTTCGGCGCCCGCGGGCCGTTTGCGGGGGCGTCGTCCGCCGCGACGGCGGCGGGGGCGGCCAGGGCGAGGGCGGCCGCCCCCAGTAGGGCTGTGGACGCGGCACGTATCGCGCGCATGGTGAATCCTCCGGGTCCCGAGGGGCAGCCGCGGAAGGGGGTTTCCGCCGAAGACCTTGCGTACACCTCGATGCCCGACACGCTAGGAGCGCACTACCACAGCCGCGATCCCAGGCGTGCGAATGGGGCACCCATGTCCCCCGTGCGGCCCACTCGGGAGCGTCGGATCACCCTGTGAGCTGCGGGAACAGATCGGTGAACGGCGTGGCGGTCGCCGAGATGCCCCGGCCGAACGGCGCGTCGAAGTCCCAGATGAGGAAGAGCAGGAACGCGATCAGCACGCTGAAGAGCCCGGCGAGCAGCAGCTCGCGCCCGGTCCTGCGGATCTGGAGCGTGAAGATCAGGCCGACGGTCACCAGGGCGCCGATGATGAGGCCGAACCACACCACCCCCGGCATGGTCGCCCCCGCGCTCTGCCCGCGGGCCCCCCGGGCGTCGTCGGCCGCCGCCACCTGGTCGACCAGCGGCTGGTAGGCCTGGCCCTCGAAGTCGTTGGCGGGCTGGTAGTCGGTGACGCCGCGCCGGACCCGCTCCAGGAGCGCGGTCCCCTCGTCGCTCAGCTCGCCGTGCTCGGACATGTACGTCCACTCCTCGTCGACCACGTACGAGACGTACGCGTCGACGTCGGCGCGGATGCCGTCCCGGACGGCCCGCGGGTACACCTCGGCGCGGGCCGAGATCTCGTGCATCGCCTGCGCCTCCTGCCGGACGGTCTCCTGGGCGGCCCCGCGGGCCTCCCAGACGCCGGCGATGGCGAGACCGAGCACGATCGCGTAGATCACGCCGATCATCATCGTCATGTACTCGATGACGTCGGGGGTCTCGCTGGGGTCGTCGTCCTCGGGGATCCGGCGGTTGTTGATGACGACGATGGTGAGGACGACGGCGCAGGCGGCCGCCATCGCAAGGGTCAGAACAAGCCATTCGGACATGGGGATTCTCCGGCGGGACTCAGCGGGCGAACGGGACGGACGGGCGTCGGGACGGCGGCCCTGCGGGACGGGCGGGGCGGCGGATCAGGCGGGCGGCGGGTCATCTGGACCGGGGGCGCAGGATCGCCGTCGCGAGCACGGCCGGGGCGGTGATCATCAGCGTCGCGGTGACGACCGACGTGCCTCCCTCCCGCTTGGTCTGCGTGACGGGGCGGTAGTGGGGCATCGCCACCGGGGTGGGGGCCGGCGGCCGGGGGCGGGCGGTCGGCGGAGGCGGCGGTGCGGGCGCGGGCTCCGGCGGCCTGGTGGTCGGCGGCGCGGGCTTCGGCGGTACCGGCCGGGGCGCGGGCCTGGTGGTCGGCGGCTTGGGTGCGGGCCGGGGCGGGAGGGGCTCGGGCGCGGGCGGCGGCGGGGGCGGCTCCGGCTTCGGTGTGGGCGTCGGGGTCGGGGAGGGCTTCGGCGGCTCGGGCGTCGGGGTCGGGGAGGGCGGAGGCGTCGGTGTGGGCGACGGGCACGGCGGGGGCGGCTCGGGGTGGCAGGGCTTCGGGTGGTGGTGCTGGTGACCCTTGCCCTTGCCCTTGTCGTGGCCCTTGCCGCGGCCGTCGTCGCCGCCGTTGTCGCCGCCGCCGTGACCGGGGCCGTTGCCCCGGCCGCGGCTCCGGCTGTCGGCCCGTCCGTCGCCGTCGTCGGGGCCGTCGCCGGCGACGGCCACCGCGATGGTCGAGCCGCCCTGGTCGGTGGTGGCATAAGCGCAGGCGTCGGCGGCGGCCGGCACGGGTGAGGCGAGAAGCCACACCAGTCCCAGGGCCGCCAGCGGCCGCGCGAGGAGTGATCCGTACAGAGGCACGCCGTCGAGCTTGATCACACGGGCGGCGCGCCGTGGCGGAAACGCCGGGGATTCGCCGGATGGAGGGGATCTCCGGTTGTGGGGACTTGACGTTTCGCCGTGTGTCGTAGACGGATTCGGCACCATGCCCGGTATCGGCGCCCCCCTGATTCCGGACGGCGGGCCGAGAAGGGACGTTCCGGCCTCCGGAACGAGAAGTGTCCGGTTGTCGCCCTGTCGGACCGGGCGGTCAACGGGGCATCCTGCACCGGCGACCGGGTCCCGACGGCGGCAACGACCGAGGTACGGACGGGACCTGGGCCACCGTCGGGTGATGAGCGGCGTCGTCGGAGTAGCCGACGCACGATCATATGCACGTGAATTTGCACAGCCTGAAGGCGTGAACTCTACGTTCCAGGAGCACGTGCCAATGGCGTGTGACCAAGAACGGATCGCTAATTTCCGTTTCTACTCGCTCTCCCGGCGGGCGATCAGTAGCCTCACCTCGAACACCGGCCGCGAACACATGGCCGCATCCCCCGTGGCGACTTGTTGGAGACATTGATGGAGCGTCCCGCCTGGGCTCCGCCTGGTATCGACATTTCGATACCGAGCGTGTCCCGTATGTACGACTTCTATCTGGGCGGCTCGCACAATTTCGAAGTGGACCGGGAAGCGGCGCGCAAGGCCATGGAGTTCATGCCTGGCCTGCCCAAGATCATGCAGGCGAACCGTGCCTTCATGCGGCGCGCCGTCCGCCACGCCGTTGACAACGACGTCACCCAGTTCCTGGACATCGGCTCCGGCATACCCACCTTCGGCAACGTGCACGAGGTCGCCCGGGCGGCCGACCCCTCCGCGCGGGTCGTCTACGTCGACCACGACCCGGTCGCCGTCGCGCACAGCCGCGCCGTCCTGGAGGGTGACGAGTCCGTCGCGGTCGTCGCCGCCGACCTGCGCAAGCCCACCGAGATCCTCCACAGCCCCGAGGCGTCCCGGCTCCTCGACCTCGACCGGCCGGTGGCGCTGCTCCTCGTCGCCGTCCTCCACTTCCTGGAGGACGAGGACCGCCCGTACGAGGCCGTCGCCG
This sequence comes from Streptomyces sp. LMG1-1-1.1, assembly GCF_040815545.1. Lineage (NCBI taxonomy): Bacteria > Bacillati > Actinomycetota > Actinomycetes > Kitasatosporales > Streptomycetaceae > Streptomyces > Streptomyces sp. LMG1-1-1.1. The sequence continues at coordinate 154,062 of NZ_JBFPNH010000054.1, forward strand.
AACTCGTCGAAGCCCTCGCCCCCGGCAGCCTCGTCGTCGTCACCCACGCCTCCTACGAGGGCATCCCGCTCCTGGAAGGGGAGGCGGACGGCACCGTGGGGGTCTACCGGAACATCCGCAACCCCCTGGTGATGCGCTCCGGCCGCGAGATCACCCGCTTCTTCGAGGGCACCGAACTGGTCGAGCCCGGCCTCGTCCCGATGCCCCTCTGGCGACCGGAGAGCCCGGTCGAGGAGGAGGACCCCTACGCCTTCTCCGGCTTCGCAGGGGTGGGGCGCAAAGCGTGAAGGTCCCGTCGCAGCCGACCGGCGCACTCGCGGAGGCCGACGGCCCGGAGGACAGGCTCAGGCGCTTCGTCACCATCTGGAGCCGCGCGATCTTCCCGGTGACGGCCACCTCGCTGACCCGCGCCGAATTCGAGGGGCACCTGCTGCCGCTGGCGCGCACCCTGTGCGACGCGCTGCACGCCCGGCCCTTCGACACGGCCCCGGCCCTGCGCACCGGAGCGGCCCTGATCGAGGCGCACTGCACCGACCCGGACGCGCTCGGCCGCAGCCTCGGCGTCGTCGACTCGTACCTGGTGCTCTACTGCGGAACGGAGTCGGACCTGCCGGCCGAGGAGCTCCGCGCCCGCTGCGCCCGGCTCCAGCACGCCATGGCCACCGGCTACGCGCAGGCCCTGCGCGAGCGGACGCGCGCGGAGCAGGAGGCCATCGCCCGCTCCGCGCTCGCCGCCCGCAGCGCCGCCGAGATCGCCCTGCATGCCACCGAGAGCCGCTTCCGCGCGGTCTTCGACGGGGCGGCCATCGGCATCGGCATCGCCGACCTCGACGGCAACATCCTGGAGATCAACGAGACCCTCACCCGCATGTTCGGCGGGATGGAGGGCCAGATGCGCAGCAAGAACGTCAGCGAGTGGGCCCACCCGGAGGACGGTCCGCACGTCTGGAAGCTGTACGAGGAGCTGGTCCGGGGCGAGCGCGAGCACTACCGCGTGGAGAAGCCGTACTACCGGGGCGACGGCACGGTGCTCTGGACCAACCTCACCGTCTCGCTCCTCCGCGACGCCGAAGGCCGGCCCCAGTACCAGCTGGCCCTCCTGGAGGACACCACCGAACGGCGCCTGCTCCACCTGCGCCTGCGGTACGAGGCCACCCACGACGCGCTCACCGGCCTGCCCAACAGGACCCTGTTCTTCGAGCGCCTGGAGAAGGCGCTCGTGCCCGGCGACAACGCCCGCTTCGGCCTCTGCTACCTCGACCTCGACGGTTTCAAGGTCATCAACGACAGCCTCGGCCACTCCGCCGGCGACCGGCTGCTCGTCGAGGTCGCCGACCGGCTGCAGAGCTGCGTCACCGGGGCGGGCGAGATGGTGGCCCGGCTCGGCGGCGACGAGTTCGTCGCCCTCACCACCGCCCCCGGCGGCCAGCGGGACGTCACCGAACTCGCGGACCGCATCCTCGCCGCCCTCGCCACGCCCCTGCGCATCGACGGCCGCGAACTGACCGTCCGCGGCAGCCTCGGCGTCGTGGAGGGACCGGCGGGGGAGCGGACCCCGGCAGAGGTGCTGCGCAGCGCCGACATCACCATGTACCGGGCCAAGTCCGCGGGCGGCAACCGCTTCGAGCTGGCCGACCCCGAGGCCGACGCCCGCGCCATCACCCGGCACGGGCTCACCACGGCCCTGCCCACCGCCCTGGAGCGCGGCGAGTTCTTCATCGAGTACCAGCCGCTCGTCCACCTCGACGACGGCAGCGTGCACGGCGCCGAGGCGCTCGTCCGCTGGTGCCACCCGCAGCACGGGGTGCTCGGCCCCGACCGCTTCATCCCGCTCGCCGAGGACACCGGCCTCATCGTGCCCCTCGGCCGCTGGGTGCTCCAGGAGGCCGTGCGCCAGGCCCGCTTCTGGCAGACGCGGCACGCCGACGGCGGACCGCTGCGGATCAACGTCAACCTGTCCCCGACCCAGCTCCACCACCCGCGCCTGGTCGCCGACACCGTGGACGTCCTGGAACGGTCGGGCCTCGAACCCGGCGCGCTCTGCCTGGAGGTCACCGAGTCCGCGCTCATAGGAGCCGACGAGGACCTCCTGAAGCCGCTGCGGCAGCTCGCCGAGATGGGCGTCGACATCGCGCTCGACGACTTCGGCACCGGCTACTCGAACCTCGCCAACCTCCGCCGTCTCCCGGTGAGCGTCCTCAAGCTCGACCGCTCCTTCACCCGGGGCATGCAGCAGCACCCCGTGGACCCGGTCGACCTCAAGATCGTCGAAGGGATCGTCTCCCTGGCCCACAGTCTCGAACTCGCCGTCACCGTCGAGGGCGTCGAGACCGGCGCCCAGGCCCGCCAGCTCCGCGACCTCGGCTGCGACACCGCCCAGGGCTGGTACTACGCCCGCCCCGGAGCCCCCGACCGCATCCACTCCCTCCTCCTGGCGGACGCGGTCTGAGCCACCGGTCGCCGCTCGCGCCTCGCGGAGAGGCGTCAGGACGCCGCGAGCCGCCCGGGACCGTGGCGGCCGGAGGTGGTCACGCGCCCCGGCGGGAGGCCATGAGGAGCCTCTGGAGCTCGCGCGCGGCCCTCGGCGGTGCCACGTCGCTGCGGTGGGCCAGGGCGATGGTGCGGCGCAGGCCCGGCCGGGCGAGGGCCGTCACCCGGAGGTCGCGGCCCGCGCGGGCGGCGACCATCGTGGGTACGACCGCGAGTCCGAGGCCGGCGCGTACGAAACCGAGGACCGCGTCGAGCTCGCCGCCCTCCACGGTGAAGGTGGGCTCGAAGCCGGCCGCGCGACAGGCGCCGACGGTCAGTTCCCGCAGGTCGTAGCCGTGGCGGAACATGACGAGGGGCTGGTCGCGCAGGTCGGTGATCCGCACGGGCCGGCGCGGTGGCGGGGCCGCTGCGGCGGAGACCACGACCAGGTCCTCGTGGAGCAGCTCGACCGTGGTCAGGGCCGGTGACGGGGTGGGCAGCGGCAGCACCACGAGCGCGAGGTCGAGCGCTCCGCGCGCCAGCTCCCGTACGAGGTCGTGCGAGCCGCCCTCCTCGATGAGCAGCTCGATCCCCGGGTGCAGGTCGTGGAAGGTCCGCAGGACGTCCGGCAGGAGCCCCGTGCACAGGCTCGGCGTCGCGCCGAGCCGCACCCGGCCCCGCTTCAGCTGGGCCAGCTCCTGCACTTCGAGGCGGGCGGTCTCCGTGTCGGCGAGGATCCGGCGCGCGAGCGGCAGCAGTGCCTCGCCCGCGTCGGTGAGCGTGATGTTCCCCCGGGCCCGGCTGAACAGCTCCGCGCCCAACTCCTGTTCCAGCGCCTTGATCTGCTGGGACAGCGAGGGCTGCGAGACGTGGACGCGCTCGGCGGCCCGGGTGAAGTGCCGGGTCTCGGCGACGGCGACGAAGTAGAGGAGCTGCTGGAACTGCATGTGCCCAGCGTAGGCGACATGGATAGGTGCGGCCTATCGAGATCAGCCGGACCATGTCTTGGACCTCTCGGGCCCTTCGGCCCTAGCGTCGTACGCATGGCTCTGGCACCCACGAGGGACCGGACGGCGGGCCGCCCGCCGTCCCCCGCCCCGTCACGCGGATTCTGGTCATCGACCCTCGGCAAGAAGACGGTCATGGCCGTCAGCGGGCTGATCATGCTCGGCTATCTCGTCGCGCACGTCGCCGGCAACCTGAAGGTCTTCTTCGGCCCCGAGGAGTTCAACGCCTACGGCCACTGGCTGCGGGTCATGGGCGCACCCGTCCTCCACCGCGAGTGGGCCCTCTGGCTCGTCCGGATCGTGCTCGTCGCCGCCGTCGCGGCCCACGCCGTCTCCGCCTACCAGCTCAGCCGGCGCGACCTGAAGGCCCGCCCCACGGCGTACGTCCACCGCCGCAGGCGCGCCTCGTACGCCACGCGCACGATGCGCTGGGGCGGGATCGTCCTCGCCCTCTTCATCGTCTGGCACGTCCTCGACCTGACCACCGGAACCGTCCACGCGGGCGGCTTCGAGGAGGGCAAGCCCTACCAGAACGTCGTCGACACCTTCTCCACCTGGTACGGCAACGTCGTCTACATCGTCGCCATGCTCGCCGTCGGCCTGCACGTCCGCCACGGCTTCTGGAGCGCCGCCCAGACCCTGGGCGTCGGCAACGCCCGCCGCGAGCGCCTGCTGCGGGCCCTCGCCGACGGCCTCGCCCTCGTGCTGACCGTGGGCTTCGTCTCCGTACCCGTCGCCGTCATGACCGGAGTGGTGAGCTGACATGAGCTTCCTCGACTACACGACCGGTGAACCGGTCGTCGACGCGGCCGCCCCCGCCGGTCCCGTCGCCGAACGCTGGGACACCCGCCGCTTCCAGGCCAAGCTGGTCAACCCCGCCAACCGCCGCAAGCACCGGATCATCGTCGTCGGCACCGGCCTCGCCGGCGGCTCCGCCGGCGCCACCCTCGCCGAACAGGGCTACCAGGTGGTCCAGTTCTGCTTCCAGGACTCCCCGCGCCGGGCCCACTCCATCGCCGCCCAGGGCGGCATCAACGCCGCCAAGAACTACCGCAACGACGGCGACTCCGTCCACCGGCTCTTCTACGACACCGTCAAGGGCGGCGACTTCCGCGCCCGCGAGTCCAACGTCCACCGCCTCGCCCAGATCTCCGTCGAGATCATCGACCAGTGCGTCGCCCAGGGCGTGCCCTTCGCCCGCGAGTACGGCGGACTCCTCGACACCCGTTCCTTCGGCGGCGTACAGGTCTCCCGCACTTTCTACGCCCGCGGCCAGACCGGCCAGCAGCTGCTGCTCGGCGCCTACCAGGCCCTGTCCCGGCAGATCGCCGCCGGAAACGTCGAGATGCACGCCCGTACGGAGATGCTCGACCTGGTCGTCGTCGACGGGCGGGCCCGCGGCATCGTCGCCCGCGATCTGGTCACGGGCGAGATCTCCACCCACTACGCGGACGCGGTGGTCCTCGCCAGCGGCGGCTACGGCAACGTCTTCTACCTGTCGACGAACGCGATGAACTCCAACGCCACCGCCGTCTGGCGGGCCCACCGGCGCGGCGCGTACTTCGCCAACCCCTGCTTCACCCAGATCCACCCCACCTGCATCCCGCGCACCGGCGACCACCAGTCCAAGCTGACCCTGATGAGCGAGTCGCTGCGCAACGACGGCCGCATCTGGGTCCCCAAGGCCAAAGGCGACACCCGCCCCGCCGCCGGCATCCCGGAGGACGAGCGCGACTACTACCTGGAGCGGATCTACCCCTCCTTCGGCAATCTCGTCCCCCGTGACATCGCCTCCCGCGCCGCGAAGAACGTCTGCGACGAGGGCAGGGGAGTGGGCCCCGGCGGCCAGGGCGTCTACCTGGACTTCGCCGACGCCGTCCGACGCATGGGCAGGGGAGCGGTCGAGGAGAAGTACGGCAACCTCTTCGACATGTACGAGCGGATCACCGCCGAGAACCCGTACGAGGTCCCCATGCGGATCTATCCGGCCGTGCACTACACGATGGGCGGACTCTGGGTCGACTACGACCTCCAGACCACCGTGCCCGGCCTCTTCGCCGTCGGCGAGGCCAACTTCTCCGACCACGGGGCCAACAGGCTCGGCGCCTCCGCCCTCATGCAGGGCCTCGCCGACGGCTACTTCGTCCTCCCGGCGACCATCAACGACTACCTCGCCCGCCACCCTCACGCCGAGCCCGTCACCGACGACCACCCGGCCGTACGGGAGGTGCTCGCCGAGACCGAGGACCGGCTGAACCTCCTGCTCGCCGTCGACGGCGACCGCACCCCCGACTCCTTCCACCGCGAACTCGGTGAACTCATGTGGGAGTTCTGCGGCATGGCCCGCACCGAGGCGGGCCTGCGCACCGCCCTCGACCGGATCCCGAGGATCCGGGAGGAGTTCTGGAGCCGGATCAAGGTCCCCGGCACGGGACAGGAGTTCAACCAGTCCCTGGAGAAGGCCAACCGGATCGTCGACTACCTGGAACTCGCCGAGCTCATGTGCCTCGACGCGCTCCACCGGGCCGAGTCCTGCGGCGGGCACTTCCGCGAGGAGTCCCAGACCCCCGACGGCGAAGCCGCCCGCGACGACGAGCAGTTCGCCTATGTGGCGGCCTGGGAGTTCGGCGGCGCCGGCGCCCCCGTCCTCCACCGGGAAGACCTCGCGTTCGAGTACGTCCACCCCACCCAGCGGAGCTACGCATGAGGCTCAACCTGCGCGTCTGGCGCCAGAAGAACGGCGCCGCCGAGGGCGCCATGGCCACCTACGAGGTGGACGGGATCTCCGCCGACATGTCCTTCCTGGAGATGCTCGACACCCTCAACGAGGACCTCATCCTGCGTGGTGAGGACCCCGTGGCCTTCGACCACGACTGCCGCGAGGGCATCTGCGGGGCGTGCAGCCTCGTCATCAACGGCGACGCCCACGGCCCCGAGCGCACCACCACCTGCCAGCTCCACATGCGCTCCTTCCGCGACGGCGACACGATCGACGTCGAGCCCTGGCGCGCGTCCGTCTTCCCCGTCGTCAAGGACCTCGTCGTCGACCGCGGCGCCTTCGACCGCGTGATCCAGGCCGGCGGCTACGTCACCGCCCCCACCGGGTCCGCCCCCGAGGCGCACGCCACCCCCGTCCCCAAGGCCGACGCGGACTCCGCCTTCGAGCACGCCGAGTGCATCGGCTGCGGGGCCTGCGTGGCGGCCTGCCCCAACGGCTCGGCCATGCTCTTCACCTCGGCCAAGGTCAACCACCTCAACGTCCTGCCGCAGGGCTCGCCCGAGCGCGAGACCCGCGTCCTCGACATGGTCGCCCAGATGGACGCCGAGGGCTTCGGCGGCTGCACGCTGACGGGGGAGTGCGCGACGGCGTGCCCGAAGGGGATCCCGCTGCCGTCGATCGCGGCGATGAACAGGGAGTGGCTGCGGGCGCGACGGAAGGCCACCCGGGGCTGAGGCCGTTTCAGGACACTCTGGCGGCGTGAGCCGGCCCACGCCGCGCACCCCGGAACCGAAGATCCTTCACGGAATGATCATCCTCTCCGTAAGATCTTCGCTCCGGGGTGCTCCTGTCGTGTGCGACAGCAAGATCAACTCCGTTCAAACCTGTACTTACCGTGGCATGTTGTCCACTTCACGGCCAACCGGTCGTACGTGATTTCCGCCCCGCCGACACCCCCGGGTACTGATGAGGACCGCCGGGGGGTACACGACCAGACCCCCCGGTCGCACAGACCATTTGGGGGTTTCATGTCCAGCATCACCCGCCGCCGGGCACTCGGCGTCGCGGCCGGCGCGGCCGGCGCCGCCGCGGGCCTCGCCCTGGCCGGCCACGCCGCCGCCGCACCCCGGGCCGGCGCTCCCGCGGCCGGCCCGGACCCGGCCTCCTTCGACGAGGTCTACCAGGGCCGCCGCATCCAGGGCGGCCCCTCGCACGGCGGCGGCCACCACGGGGGACACCACGGAGGCGGCTACTCCGTGACGATCGACGGTCGGGAACTGCACGTCATGCGCAACGCGGACGGCACCTGGATCAGCGTGATCAACCACTACGAGCCCGTCGCCACGCCCAAGGCGCTGGCCCGCGCGGCCGTCCGGGAACTCCAGGGCGCCCCGCTCGTACCCCTCACCCTCACCTGATCCGATCCAGGAGCGGCACCGGCATGACCGTACGCAAGAACCAGGCCACCCTCACCGCCGACGAGAAGCGGCGCTTCGTCGACGCGCTCCTGGAGCTCAAGCGCTCCGGGCGGTACGACACCTTCGTCACCACGCACAACGCCTTCATCATGAGCGACACCGACAGCGGCGACCGCGTCGGCCACCGGTCGCCGTCGTTCCTTCCCTGGCACCGGCGCTTCCTCATACAGTTCGAGGAGGCGCTGCGGTCCGTCGACCCGGCCGTCACGCTCCCCTACTGGGACTGGACGGCTGACCGCACCTCCCGTTCCTCCCTCTGGGCGCCCGACTTCCTTGGCGGCACCGGGCGGGCCCGGGACGGCCGGGTGACCGACGGCCCGTTCGCCCGCGCCGGCAACCGCTGGACGATCAACGTCCGAGTGGACGGGCGCGACTTCCTCCGGCGCGACCTCGGCGCGGGCGGCCGCCAGCTGCCCACCCGCGCCGAAGTGGACTCCGTCCTCGCCATGGAGACGTATGACACGGCGCCCTGGAACAGCTCGTCGGACGGGTTCCGCAACCACCTGGAGGGGTGGCGCGGAGTCAACCTCCACAACCGCGTCCACGTCTGGGTAGGCGGCCAGATGGGCACCGGGGTCTCCCCCAACGACCCCGTGTTCTGGCTGCACCACGCGTTCATCGACAAGCTGTGGGCCGACTGGCAGGCCCGTCACCCCCGGTCGACGTACCTGCCGGCCGCCGGCACCCCGAACGTCGTCGACCTCGGAGACACCATGCGCCCGTGGAACGACGTGACCCCGGCGGACATGCTCGACCACACCCGCCACTACACCTTCGACACGGCGGCCTGACCCCGTAGCAGGGATCTCAGGACCGTCCGTCGAACCCCAGGGCCCGGGCCAGATACGGCGCGGTGCGGCTGCCGGCCGCCCGCGCCACCCGGTCCGGAGGGCCCTCCGCCACCACCCGGCCGCCCTCGTCGCCGCCACCGGGGCCGAGGTCGAGCACCCAGTCCGCGGTGGCCACGACGTCCATGTCGTGCTCGACGACGATCACCGAGTGGCCGGCGTCCACGAGGCCGTGGAGCTGGCGCATCAGGACCTCGACGTCGGCCGGGTGCAGCCCGGTCGTCGGCTCGTCGAGGACGTACAGGGTGGGGGAGCGGTGCGGCCGCTGGAGCTCGGAGGCGAGCTTGATGCGCTGGGCCTCTCCGCCGGACAGCTCCGTGGCCGGCTGCCCGAGCCGCAGATAGCCGAGGCCGACGTCGAGGAGTGCTGCCAGGCTCCGGGCGGCCGCGGGCGTGTCCGCGAAGAACGCGGCGGCCGACTCCACGGTCAGATCGAGGACCTCGGCGATCGTCAGCCCGCGCAACCGCACCTGGAGGGTCTCCGGGTTGTAGCGGCCGCCGCGGCAGTCCGGGCAGGGCGCGTACGTGCTCGGCAGGAAGAGGAGCTCCACCGAGACGAATCCCTCGCCCTGGCAGGTCTCGCAGCGACCGCCGGGCACGTTGAAGGAGAACCGTCCCGCCTTGTAGCCGCGGGCCTTCGCCTCGTCCGTCTCCGTGAACAGCTTCCGCACGACGTCGAACAGGCCCGTGTACGTGGCCAGGTTCGAGCGCGGTGTCCGGCCGATCGGCCGCTGGTCCACCGTCACGAGCCGGCCCGCGCCGGAGACCCCTTCGGTCAGCGCGCCGACCAGGGTCGACTTGCCGGACCCCGACACTCCGGTGACGGCCGTGAGGACGCCGACCGGGAAGGCCGCGTCCACCGCCCGCAGGTTGTGCCGGGTGACGGGACCGGTCCGCAGCCAGCCGGCGGGGGAGCGGACCTCCCGCGCGGGCACCGGCGCCCGGTCGAAGAGGAAGCGCCGGGTCGCGGACGCCTCCACGTCCGCGAGCCCGCCGGGCGGACCGCTGTGCAGCACCCGCCCGCCGTGTACTCCGGCACGCGGCCCGACGTCCACGAGCCAGTCGGCGTGCCGTACGACGTCGAGGTGGTGCTCGACGACGAAGACGGAGTTGCCGGCCGCCTTGAGCCGGTCGAGGACCACGAGCAGCGCCTCCGTGTCGGCGGGGTGCAGACCGGCGGACGGCTCGTCGAGCACGTACACCACGCCGAAGAGCCCGGAACGGAGCTGGGTGGCGAGCCGCAGCCGCTGAAGCTCGCCACTGGACAGGGTGGGCGTCGCCCGGTCCAGACTGAGGTAGCCGAGGCCGAGTTCGGTGACGGTGCCGATCCGGGCGACCAGGTCGGCGGTGAGCACCCGCGCCGTCGCCCCGTCGTCCGCCGCCGCCCCGCCCGCCGTGCCCGCCGCCGACAGCAGCGCGGACAGGGCCGTCAGCGGCAGCGCGGCGAGCTCCGCGATGCTCCGGCCCCCGAACGTGACCGCGAGCGCCTCCGGCCGCAGCCGGCCGCCGCCGCACACCGGGCAGGGCGCGCTGGTCAGGAACCGCTCCGCCTTCGCCCGCAGGGACGGGCTCTTCGAGTCGGAGAAGGTCCGCATCACATAGCGGCGGGCGCTCATGTACGTGCCCTGGTAGGGACGTTGGATGCGGTCCGCCTCCCGTACCGGATGCACCGTGACGACGGGCTGCTCCTCCGTGAAGAGGATCCACTCCCGGTCCTTCGCGTCGAGCTCCCGCCACGGCCGGTCCACGTCGTGGCCGAGGGCGTCGAGCACGTCCCGCAGGTTCTTCCCCTGCCAGGCGCCAGGCCAGGCGGCGATGGCGCCCTGACGGATCGACAGATCGGGGTCGGGTACGAGGAGTTCCTCGCTGGTCTCGTGGATCAGGCCCAGACCGCTGCACGAAGGGCACGCGCCGGCGGCCGTGTTGGGCGAGAAGGCGTCCGAGTCGAGCCGCTCCGCGCCCTCGGGGTACCGCCCGGCCCGGGAGAACAGCATCCGCAGGGAGTTCGACAGGGTGGTCACTGTACCGACCGAGGAGCGGGCGTTCGGCGAGGAACGCCGCTGTTCCAGGGAGACCGCCGGCGGCAGTCCGGTGATCTCGCCGACCGCCGGCGCCCCCACCTGGTGGATCAGCCGCCGCGCGTACGGCGCCACCGACTCGAAGTACCGCCGCTGCGCCTCCGCGTAGATCGTGCCGAAGGCCAGGGAGGACTTTCCGGAGCCGGACACGCCGGTGAACGCCACGAGGGCGTCCCGCGGGATGTCGACGTCCACCCCGACGAGGTTGTGCTCACGGGCACCGCGGACGCGGACGTACGGATCGTGGGGGTTGTCGTGCATGGTCCGATTTTAGCCACTGGCGACCGTTTGCCCTGGTCGGCGGGGTCGCGGTGTCACGCTCGCGGCGTCAGGCCGACGGCGCGCGCGAGCCCCCGGTACGACGCGCTCAGGGCCGCCCGGTCGTACGTGCTCGTGGTGACCAGCACCTCCTGCGCCCCGGTCTCCTCCACGGCCTCCGCGAGGGCCGCGGCCACCTGCTCCTCCGTGCCGTGCACATGGCCGCGCAGTCCCGCCTCGTAGAAGTCGCGCTGCTTCCCCGTCATCGACAGGGTCTCGATCCGCTCGGGCGCGTCGAGCGGCGGGAAGACACCGCGGGTGCGCGAGTACGCCAGGGACCAGGCCTCGGGCACGAGCAGCCGCCGGGCCTCCGCCTCCGTCGCCGCCACCGCGACCGTGCCGGCGACGACGACGTACGGCTCGGCGGCCCACGGGGAGGGCCGGAAGCCGGCACGGTAGGTGTCGACGGCGGCCAGCAGCCGCTCCCGGCTCCGCAGGTCCCCGATGACCAGCGGCAGGCCCGAGGACGCGGCGATGGCCGCACCCTCGCCCGTCGCGAGGACGAACGGCGGCACCCGCAGCCCCTCCGCCGGGTGGGCGTGCACCTGGGGGTGCGCCGTCTGCTCGCCGGTGAACCAGCCGAGGAGCTCCGCGAGCTGCTCCGCGAACCGGTCGACCTCGTCCTTGTCCCGCCCGAGGGCCCGCCGCACGCCGTCCGTGAAGCCCACCGAACGCCCGACGCCCATGTCGATCCGGCCGGGGAACAGCGACTCCAGGACGCCGAACTGCTCGGCCACGACCATCGGCCGGTGGTTCGGGAGCATCACCCCACCGGTGCCCACCCGGACGGCGGACGTGGCGGCCGCCACGGCGGCGGCCAGCACCGTCGGCGCCGCACCGGCGACCCCGGGCACGCCGTGGTGCTCCGACACCCAGAACCGGTGGTAGCCGAGGGCCTCCACCTCCCGGGCGAGGTCCACGGTGGCGCGCAGCGCCTGAGGGGCGTCCTCGCCCTCCCGGGTGCGGGAGCGGTCGAGGACGGAGAAGCGGATGCCGTCGGGGAAAGTGCTCACGCAGGGTGAACCACATGGGGTCGGGAAGGATTCCCTGGCGTCGTCCGGTCTTTTCTGACAGATCATCAAATGACGCTGCATCAGTTATTGACGGTTCATCCGTTCGCTCACAGAATGCGGTCACCCGACGGAGGGATCGCCCGTGCCTCGACCGTTGCGCGTCATCGCCGCCGCGTTCGCCCTGCTCCTCGTCACCGCCTGCAACTCCGCCTCCAGCGACGGCGGTACACCCTCGTCCGTACGCGGAGTCACCGCCGACACGATCAAGGTCGGCGGCATCGTCTCCATGACGACCGCCAGCGGCTACTCCAAGAAGGACACCGATCTCGGCGCCCGGGCCCGCTACGACCGGGCCAACGCCGAGGGCGGCGTCAACGGGCGGAAGATCCAGTACCTGGGGGCCGAGGACGACGGCCAGGACCCTGCCAGGAACCTGGCGGCGGCCCGCAAGCTCGTCCAGCAGGACGAGGTCTTCGCGGTCTCCCCCATGAGCTCGGTCACCTTCGCCGGAGCGGACTTCCTCGACGGCCGGAAGGTCCCGACCGTGGGCTGGGGCACGCTCCCCTCCTTCTGCGGGCCGGCCCACCTCTACGGTTTCAACGGCTGCCTCGTCCCGACCCCCGGCGGCACGCTCAACCAGACCTGGCCCGAGAGCCTCGCCGCCGTCCTCGGCGGCGCGCGCGGAAAGACGGTCGCGCTGATCGCCGGCGACAACGACGCCGGCAAGTTCGGCATCCGCACCTTCACCCAGGGCTTCAAGGCGGCCGGCTTCCGGGTCCCGTACGCCAAGGCCGTCGTACCGGCGACCTCGATGCCCAGCGACTGGTCCGCGTACACCAAGGAGATCCTCCGCTCCGGCCCCGGCGGCGGCGCGCCCGACGCCGTGGTCTCCGTGATGCAGACGCCCTACAACATCGGCCTGTTCACCGCACTCAAGCGGTCCGGTTACAAGGGGCTCATCACCGACCCGACGGACTACGACCCCGGGCTGCTCGCCAAGGACGCGACGAAGCAGGCGCTCGACGGGGTGCACGTACTGCTGCAGTTCCAGCCCTTCGAGTCGGACAGCCCCGCGATGCGGCAGTTCAAGGACGACATCGAAAAGGCCGCCGGAGGCAAGGACGTACCCCTCAACATGCACATGATGACGGGGTACATGAGCGCCGACCTCTTCCTCTCGATCGCCCGGAAGGCGGGCAGGGACCTCACCGTGGAGTCCTTCCAGAAGGCCGCCGACGGCTTCTCCGACAGCGGCACGCTCGTGGGCGACCGTGCCGAGCCCAAGGGGAAGAAGGAGAGCTTCGGCTGCGGGGCGCTCGTCCGGCTGGTGAACGGACGGTACGAGGTGGCGGTCCCGTTCAAGTGCTACCCGCCGATCCCCTTCGGCTGAGGGGCGCGTCACGTGGGTGACCTGCTGGGCTTCGTCCTGAGCGGACTGGTCTCCGGCGCGCTGTACGCGCTGCTCGCGACCGGCCTCGTGCTGTCGTACTCCGCCTCCGGGGTGTTCAACTTCGCGCACGGCTCCACCGCCTACCTGTGCGCGCTGGCGTTCTACGAGCTCCACTCCGGTTGCGGCTGGCCGGCCGTGCCCACCGCGCTGCTCCTCGTGTGCGTGGTGGCGCCCGGCCTCGGCGGTGCCCTGGACCGGCTGATGTTCAGGAAGCTGGCCGGGGTCGGCCAGACGGCGCAGATCGTGGCCACGATCGGTCTGCTCGTCGCGCTGCCTGCGGCCGGACGGTGGACGGTGGAACTCCTGGCGCGGGCCGGCGCCCCCGTCCTGCCCGCCGAGAACCAGTTCGGCTTGCCGGGCGTCGGGCCGAGCCCCGCCGTGTCCTGGCGGCCGGTCGACGGTGTGGGCGTCGACTCCGACCAGCTGATCACCTGGATCGCCACGGCCCTCGCCGCGGCCGGCCTGTGGGTCCTCATGCGGCACACCAGGCTCGGCCTGCGGCTGCGGGCGGCGGTCGACGACCGCACGCTCACCGAGCTGCGGGGCATCAGCGCGGACCGGCTGTCCTCGATCGCGTGGATGCTGTCCTCCGGTCTCGCCGGCCTCGCCGGTGTCCTCGCGACCCCGCTCCTCGGCCTCTCCGCGCACGACTACACGCTGTTCCTGTTCGTCTCGGCCACCGCGGCGGTCCTCGGGCGCTTCACGTCGGTGCCGCTCGCCTTCGCGGGCGGCCTCGGACTCGGGGTGCTCCAGAACCTCGTGGCGGGGTACGCGTCGTTCACCGACGACATCACCGGCCTCCGCACGGCCGTGCCGTTCCTCATCCTCTTCGCCGGGCTCGTCGTCCTCGTGCGGCGGCAGCGCGCGGCGGGCACGGCGGCCGCGGACCCGCCACCGGTCGACTACCTCGCGGGGAAGGGGTGGGGCCGCCGCTGGGGCGCGTGGGCCGTCGCCGGCGCGCTGCTCGGCACGGCGTTCTACACGGTCACCACGCCCTTCTGGAGCGGGATCCTGGCCCAAGGCCTCGCGATCGGGCTCGTGTTCATGTCGTTCACGGTCGTCACCGGCCTCGGCGCGATGGTGTCCCTGGCCCAGGCCACGTTCGTCACGGGCGCCGCCCTCGTCGCGGGGCTGCTGATGAGCCACGGCTGGCCCTTCGTCGCCGCGGCGGCGGCCGGCACCGCGGCGGCGGCGCTGCTCGGCGCGGTCGTCGCGCTGCCCGCCCTGCGGCTCGGCGGCAGGACACTGGCCCTGGCCACGCTCGCGCTCGCCTTCCTGGCGGACCAGGTGCTCTTCCAACTCGGGTGGCTGCGCAACGGCGACACCGGATGGGAGATACCCCGGCCGGTGGCCGGCCCCGTGGACCTCGCCGACGACCGGGCGATGGGGCTCGCCCTCGTGCTGCTCAGCGCGCTGCTCGTCGCGCTGCTGACCTGGTTGCGCGGCTCCCGCTGGGGCCGGGCCATGCTCGCCGTCCGCTCCGCCCCGGAGGCCGCCGCGGCGTCCGGGGTGTCGGTGGTGCGGACGAAGCTCCTGCTCTTCACCGTGTCCGCGGGCCTCGCGGGCCTCGGAGGAGTGCTCTACGCCTCGTACAACACCCGGATCACGGCCACGGACTTCACCGCGATGACCGGCCTGGTGTGGCTGGCGGTCGTGGTCGCCGCAGGCGTGCGCAGGCCGCAGTTCGCGGTGGTGGCGGGGCTGGTCTTCGCCGTGGTCCCGCACCTGATCACGACGTACGTGACGGAGTCCGCCCACCTTCCGGTGATCCTCTTCGGTCTGGCGGGGCTCGCGCTGGCGAACGACCCCGACGGGTACTGCGCCGCGCTGCCGTCGAGGCGAGCCGCCCGCCGCGCCGCGACACGGGCCGGTGACCGCCCGCCCGCGCCGCCCCGCGCGCGTACGGCCGGGCCGTACGGCGTCGGCCCCGGGAGGACCGACCCGGGCGCCGGCGGCGACGCCGGCGAGACGTCGAGCGCACGTACGGCCGGGCCGTCCGCCGTCGGCCCCGGGAGCACCGCACAGAGGACCGGCGGCGACCTCGGCGAGGCGCCCCGCGCGCGTACGGCCGAGCCATCTGCCGTCGGCCCGGGGAGGACCGACCCGGGCGCCGGCGGCGACCCCGGCGAGACGCCGAGCGCGCTGCGGCTGAGCGGCGTCCGAGCCGGGTACGGCGGCGCGCCCGTGCTGCACGGCGTGGACCTCGCGGTGCGCCCCGGTGAGGTGCTGGCGCTGCTCGGGCCCAACGGGGCCGGGAAGTCCACGCTCTGCCGGGTGGCGGCGGGACTGCTGCGGCCGGCCGGCGGTGTCGTACGGGTCGGGGGCGAGGACGCCACGCGCGACGCGCCCGTCGCCCGCGCCCGCCGCGGGGTGCGGCTGGCCCCCGAAGGGCGGGGCGTCTTCCCCGGCCTCTCGATCGAGGAGAACCTGGCCCTGCAGCTGACGGAAGCCGATGACCGGGACGCCGTGTTCGCGCGCTTCCCCGCGCTCGCCGCCCGCCGCACCGTCGTCGCCGGGTCCCTTTCCGGCGGCGAGCAGCAACTCCTCGCCCTCGCCCCGCTCCTCCAGCGGCCACCGGCCGTCCTCGTCGCCGACGAGCCGTCCCTCGGTCTCGCGCCGCGCGTCGTGGACGAGGTCTTCCACCTCCTGACCGAACTCCGCGGCCACGGCACCGCGCTCCTCCTCGTCGAGGAGAAGGCCGCCGAGGCCCTGGGCGTCGCCGACACCGTCGCGTACCTCGCGCAGGGCGAGATCGCCTGGTCCGGCCCGCGGTCCGAAGTGGACCGCGACCGGCTCGCCGAGGCCTATCTGGGGACGGGAGCCCGCCGATGAACCACTCTCTGCTCCACGCGAGCGGGGTCGACGTCCGCTTCGGCGGCGTCCACGCCCTGCGCGGCGTGACCGTCTCCGTACGCCCCGGTGAGATCTGCGGCCTCATAGGCCCGAACGGCGCGGGCAAGACGACACTCTTCGACGTGCTGTCCGGCATCCGGCGACCGGACGCCGGAGCCATCGCGTACGACGGTACGGACATCACCCGCCGCCCGCCCTCCTGGCGCGCCCGGCACGGCATCCGTCGCACCTTCCAACGCCAGCAGCTCTTCGGGCAGTTGACCGTCACGGACAACCTGGTCGTCGCGCAGGACTGGCGCGGCGGGGTACGCCCCTCGGCGCGCCGCCACCGACAGCGGGCCGCCGCCGTGCTCCGCGACTGCGGGATCGACGCGCTCGCCGACGCCTACGCGGGCGGCCTGCCCGTCGGCCAGGCCCGCATGGTCGAGCTGGCCCGCGCCCTCGCCGACCCACCCCGCGTCCTCCTCCTGGACGAACCCGCCTCCGGCACCACCCCCGGCGAGCGCCGGCGGCTCGCCTCCCTCATCCGCCGCACGGCCTCCGAGGAGAACTGCGCGGTGCTCCTCGTCGAGCACAACGTGTCCTTCGTGATGGACCTCTGCTCACGCGTCGTCGTACTCGACCTCGGCCACGTCCTCGCCGAAGGCACGCCTGCCGAGATCCACGCGAACCCCGCCGTGCGCGAGGCCTACCTCGGCACCGGATCCGGCGGGACGGAGCGCGGGCACGGCCCCGATCGTCGAGGCGGGACCGCCGCCCGCGGACGGTGAATGGCCGAATGTGGGAGGGCCGCGCCCCTTGACGGGCGCGGTGACCGCCCGGGGACCCCCGGCCCGGGCGGGTCCGCCGGACGGGGACGCGCGGGGGTGGGCACCGCCACTCACCTCGGCTCGCGCCCCGAGGCGCCGACCGGTGGACACGGGCCCGGCGGCCGGGCGGCGGCCTCCGGGCGCAACCGAACACCTGACGGAAGAATGACCGGTTCTGGCAGGTGGAGGACGGACATCCTCCGGTGGATTCTGTATCTCCGCGCATTCCCTGCGATTCGTAGGAGGAACCGCATGCCCGTCATGTCCGCCAGCCGTACCGACGAGATCGTCACCGCGTGGCTTCAGGGTGCCGAGACGGCCTTCGGTACCGACAACCCGGCCGGCCCGCTCTACGTGGGCGGGGCGGCCGGAGAAGCCGCGCTGACCGACGCCACCGAGGCGCTGCTCACCGGATGCAGCAGCTGTACCGGCTCGTGGCACAGCTACTGCTGCTGACGCACCGCCGCACGGCAGCGCACGCAACACCCGGGGAACCCTGACGGGTTCCCCGGCCCGCGATGCCGCCCCGGTCCGCCACGGCAGGTCTCCGACGCACCGCGACGGGGCCCGTCAGGTCGCGGTGCGGCTCGCGGGGAGCGTCACCGGCCCGGGCCGGAGGCGGGGACGCGCCACCGGCCCCGGGCCGGATCACGTGGACCAGTCGTCAGGAGAGGACCCAGCATGGTGGAACCGGTGGCAGCGGCCCGATCGGCCGACGGGGCACCGCCCGAGGGATGGTTCGCGGCACCGGTGGACGCCTTCGTGACCCCGCTGTTCACGGAGCTGGAGGACCGGATCCCGCGGATCGCCGGACTGGCCGCCGACGAGCGGGCAGTACTGCGCGACGCGACCCGCGACGCCCTCGGCCGTACCCTCCAGCTCCGGCTCAACCGGGTGCTCCTGCTGGAACTGCGGGCCGCCGCCCTGGCCGGCGAACTGCCGGGCGCGGACTCGGCCGCCCGCTGGGACGCCTTCATCCGGCACGCCTCCGCCCCCGAGTTCGCCGAGACCCTGCACCGGCGGTACCCGGCGCTGCGCGCACGCGTCTTCGCCTCCGGGCGCCTCCTGATCGAGGGCGCGCTGGAGCTCGGCACCCGGCTGGCCGCGGACCGGGAGGCCATCGCCCGCCTGCTCGGCGACGACCAGGGCCCCCTGCGCGCCGTGGAGCTCGCGCGCGGGGACACGCACCACGGAGGGCGAGCGGTGGCCCGGGTGCTCTTCGAGACGGGCAGCGTCATGTACAAGCCGCGGCCGGTGGAGGTGGATGCCGCGCTGCGCTCCTTCGTCGCCGCCGTCCCCGGCGCCGAGGACCTGGGCGTGCCGAGGACGGTGGTACGGGACGGCTACGGCTGGGCCGAGCACCTCGGCCACCACTACTGCCGGGACGAGGCCGAACTCGCCCGGTTCTACCGCGCCCTGGGCGGATGGCTGGCGGTGATGCGCCTCCTCGGCGGGACCGACCTGCACGCCGAGAACCTGGTGGCCCACGGCCCGGTGCCCGCCGTGGTCGACGCCGAGGCCCTGTTCACACCCGACGTCGACGTCCCGCCGAGCGGGCGCGGCGAAGCCGTCGACCAGGCGGCCCGGACCATCCGCAACACCGTGCTCCGCACCGGCATCCTGCCGCTCCGCACCGACGGCTACGCCCTCGCCGGTGTGGACCTCTCGGCCGCGGGCGGCCTGCCCGGTCAGCAGCCGCGGATCCGCGTCCCGGTCATCGCGGACGGAGGGCTGGACACCGCGCGCATGGAGATCGGCGTGGTGGACCTGCCGCCGGCCGGCAACCACCCCAGTCCCGAGCCGGTCCTGATCCGCCACTGGGACCAGGTGCTGGCCGGTTTCGACGCGCTCACCGGGACGCTGGCGGAACTCGACGCGCGCGGTCGACTCGGCACGCTGACGAAGGTGTTCGACGGATGCCTCGTCCGCAGGATCCGCCGGCCCACGCAGGCGTACACGGACATAGGCCGGATGCTCTGGCACCCGGCTTCGCTGCACGACCCCGACGCCGGCCTGGCGCGGGCCCGGGACATCCTCCGCCGCAACGCCCTCGCCGCTCCGGGCGCGCCCCGCGAACCCGCGGTGATCGACGGGGAGATCGCGGACCTGCTGATCGGCGACGTCCCCGTGTTCGGCGAACGGGTGGACGAGCAGCGGCTGTCCGCCTTCCTGACCGGATGGCGGCAGGCGGACCTCGCCCGCGAGCGCGACACCATCCGCAGCGCGCTGGTCGGTGCCTATCTCAACGAAAGGCGGCTTCCCGACCGGGTGCGGACGCCCGCCCGGTCGCCGGGCACCGAGGACCTGGACCGGCGCCGTCGCGCCCTGGCGGCCGCGGCCGTGGAGACCGTCTGCGCGGCCGCCGTACGCGGCACCGACGCCACCGCGACGTGGATCAGTCCGGTGCTCACGGACTACGGCTGGGCCGTCCGCCCGCTCGGCGCGGACCTCTACACCGGCCAGGGCGGCGTCGCCCTCGCCCTCGCGGAGTACGTGCGGGAGCACCGGGCCGGGCGGGCCGACGCGGTGGACGGCGTCGAGTCCGTGCTCGCCGGCGCCCTGGAGGTGCTGGCCGCCACCGAGGACACCACGCCGACCCGCCAGCTCGGCGGGTTCACCGGGATCGCCTCGCAGGTGTGGACCTGGGCGGCCCTCCACCGGCTCCTCGGGACGTCCGGACCGCTCGACCGCGCCCGCGCCAGGGCCGCGCTGCTGACTCCCGAACTCATCGCCGAGGACCGGGCGCTCGACGTGCTCGGCGGCGTGGCCGGCGTGATCGTCCCCCTGCTCGACCTCGCCGAACTCACCGGCCAGGAACGATGGGTGGACCTCGCCGCCGAGGCCGGGCGGCGACTGGAGGCGACCGCGGTCCTCGACGACCGCGGAGCACGCTGGTCAACCGTCATGTTCCCGGAGGGCATCGGCGGATTCGCCCACGGCTCCACCGGCGCGGGCTGGGCGCTCACCAGGCTCGCCCTCTCCACCGCCGGTAGCACGACCGACCGGCGCCGGTGGTACGAACTCGGCGCCCTGGCGCACGACTTCGAGGAGTCGCTGTACTCGCCCGGCGAACGGGCCTGGGCCGACGCGCGGGTCGGGGGAGAGGTCGACCATCCCACCGCGTGGTGCCACGGCAGCACCGGCATCGGCCTCGCCGCCGTCGACCTCCACGACCGCACCGGCGACCCCCGCCATCTGGACACCGCGCTCCGCTCCGGCCCGGCCGGCCTGCGCGAGGGCTTCGGTTGGAGCCACACCCTCTGCCACGGCGACCTCGGACTCTGGGAGATCCTCCACCGCCTGCGCGGCCTCGACGGCTACGAGGGGCCGTCCGCCGCGCGGGCCGACGCCGAGCTGCTCACCGGCATCGAGCAGCGCGGCCCCGTCGGCGGCCTCGCCAAGGAGGCCTTCGCGCCGGGACTGCTCCCGGGACTGTCCGGCGTGGTCCACCAGCTCCTGCGGATGCACCCGGACGCCCGGCTGAGCTCGCCGCTCCTCCTGGCGCTCCCCCCGGCAGAGGGCGACACCGCGAGCGGGCGGCACGGGGGCACGGTTCCCGTCCGGTAAGGGGGGCGGGTTCCAGACCGCCGCTGACCTGGCGCCTCGGTCGGGACCCGCCGCGGAATCCCCGGGCGCGCTCGTCGTACGGCTCCTACCCTGGGGCCCGTGACATCGGACAACAGGCCGCTGGCCGTCTTCGACCTCGACAACACCCTGGCGGGCACCGCGCACCGCCAGCACTTCCTGGAGCGCAAGCCCAAGGACTGGGAGGCCTTCTTCGCGGCGGCGCCGGACGATCCGCCGCTCGACGAGGGCGTCGCGCTGTGCCGCGAGGCGGCGCAGGAGTGCGAGGTGGTCTATCTGACCGGGCGGCCGGAGCGGTGCCGGCGGGCGACCGTGGAGTGGCTCGCCGAGCAGGGACTCCCCGAAGGGGCGGTCCACATGCGGCGCAACCGCGACTTCCGCCCGGCCCGGGTGACGAAGGTGGAGATCCTGCGCCGGCTCGCCGCCGACCGCACGGTGAGGATGCTGGTCGACGACGATCTGGCAGTCTGCGATGCGGCGGAGGCGGCCGGCTTCCGGGTCGTGCGCGCCCGGTGGGCGGAGCCCTCCGAGACGCTGCGGGTGGCCCAGGAGAAGGAGGGCCGTACCTGAGCGGGTCCGCCGCCGGCGGTCGGCCCGTCGGGGGGAGGGGGCTCCTCAGGCCTCGTCCTCCAGGCGGAAGCCGACCTTCAGGCCGACCTGGTAGTGCTCGATCGCTCCGTCGACGATGTGGCCGCGCACCTGGGTGACCTCGAACCAGTCGAGGCCCCGCAGGGTCTGCGAGGCGCGGTTGATGCCGTTGCGGATGGCCGCGTCGACGCCTTCGGTGGAGGTGCCGACGATCTCGGTGACGCGGTAGGTGTGGTTCGACATGGGGGCGGAGCTCCTCTCGGTGCGTTCCCTCCACGGTGCCCCAGGGTGCGTCGGCCCGCGACACGACGGGGGCCGGTCGGCGTCCGGGAGCTACCGAAGGTAAGGGCTCGGCCTGCCCGACCTCGGGTCGGAACGGGATGGTCCAGGACTTGACCATCCCGTTGGTCCAGACCAGAATCCAGGCCACATACCCGCGCGAACACCCCGTTCGGTCCCCCCATGTCGGGTCAGCCCCCCATGCCGCACGCCCCTGTGCTGAACCGCAGAAGGTGACCCACGTGAAGAACCGCCATCTCGCCTGCCCCCTGGCAGTCGTCACCGCGCTCGCCCTCGCCGGCTGCGGGATGCTGCCGGGCGGAGGCGGCCGGACGAAGACCGTCAACATCTGGCTCATGAGGGACAGCGTCAGCGAGGACTTCCTCACGCGCTTCACGGAGGCGTACGAGGACGAGCACGACGACGTCGAGCTCAACGTCACCATCCAGGACTGGACCGGCATCGGGAAGAAGGTCACCGAGGCCATCGAGGGCTCCGGCGGACCGGACGTCATCGAGGTCGGCAACACCCAGGTCGCCCAGTACGCCGACACCGAGAAGCTCTTCGACCTCACCCTGGAGTCGGTGCGCGACCTCGGCAGCGAGGACTGGGTGCCCGGCCTCGCCGAACCCGGCAGCATCGGCGGCTCCCAGTACGGCATCCCCTGGTACGCCGCGAACCGCATCGTCATCTACAACAAGGACCTCTTCGACGACGCCGGCATCGACGCGCCGCCGGCCACCCGCGCCGAGTGGCTCACCGACACCGAGAAGCTCAACCAGGACGGCAACCAGGGCATCTACCTCGCCGGACAGGACTGGTACACCCTCGCCGGCTTCATCTGGGACGAGGGCGGCGAGCTCGCCGTCGACAAGGGCGGCGAATGGACCGGCGCGCTCGATTCCCCGGCCGCCCGACGCGGCATGGCCTACTACAAGTCGCTCCAGTCCCTCGGCTCCGGCCCCAAGAACGCCGACGAGCAGAACCCGCCGCAGGCCGACGTCTTCGCCAAGGGCGACGTCGCCCAGCTCATCGCCACCCCCAGCGCCGTCGCCGCCATCCTCAAGGCCAACCCGGCGCTCAAGGACAAGCTCGGCTACTTCCCGATACCCGGCGCCAGGGCCGGCCAGCCCTGCGCCGTCTTCACCGGCGGCTCCGACCTGATCATCCCGGAGAACGCACCCCAGCGCACCGCCGCCATCGACGTCGTCAAGGCGTTCGCCGGCGAGAAGTGGCAGTCCGAGCTCGCCCGCACCATGGGGTACGTGCCCAACAAGAAGAGCCTCGCCTCCGTCGTCGCCAACCAGGAGGCCACCGCCGTCATGGCCAAGGGCGCCGTGCGCGGCCGGGCCACCCCCAACTCCCCGCAGTGGGCCAGCGTCGAGGGCGACAACCCCATCAAGCCGTACATGACGGCCGTCCTCATGGGCGAGGACCCCCTGAAGGCCGCCAAGGAGGCCTCGGACGCCATCACGGACACGCTCGCCGAATAGCATTCAGCCTTCGCACACCGGCGATCCCCCGGACGGCCAACTCGAATCCAGCCGGTCACGGAAGAAGTAGGGAGCCGGGCCACCGCGCAAGCGGCCCGGCCCGCCCCGTCCGCTTCCGTCCGCCGGAGGAGCCCGCCATGACCGCACCGACTCCCACGCTCGCCGTCTCCGCACCGACGCCCCTGCTCGCCGTCCCCGCGCAGCCCGCCGGCCCCGCGGAACAGCAGGAACCCACCCCCCGGTACGTCGTCGGCCTCGCCCGCCACCAGGAGGACGTACGGGCCGCCCAGCGGCTGCGCCACCTGATCTTCGCCGGCGAGATGGGCGCCGTGATCGACGGCCCCGAGCCCGGCCTCGACACCGACGCCTTCGACGCGTACTGCGACCACCTCCTCGTCCGGGAGGAGACCACCGGCGAGGTCGTCGGCACCTACCGCATCCTGCCCCCCGAACGGGCCGCCGTCGCAGGCCGCCTCTACTCCGAGACCGAGTTCGACCTCACCCGCCTCGCGCCCATCCGGCACGACCTCGTGGAGGTCGGACGCTCCTGCGTCCACCCCGCCCACCGCAACGGCGCCGTCATCGCCCTCATCTGGGCCGGACTCGCCCGCTACATGACCACCACCGGACACGACTGGCTCGCCGGCTGCTGCTCCCTTCCCCTCGCCGACGGCGGCACCCTCGCCGCCGCCACCTGGGACACCGTCAAGGCCAAGCACCTCGCGCCCGAGGAGTACTGGGTCACCCCGCACAAACTGTGGAGCCCCGACGGCATCACCCGGCCCGAAGGCCGCACCGAGCTCCCGCCGCTGCTGCGCGGCTACCTCCGCCTCGGCGCCTGGGTCTGCGGCGCCCCCGCGCACGACCCCGACTTCGGCGTCGCCGACCTCTACGTCCTGCTCTCGCTGCGCCGCACCAACCCGCGCTACCTCCAGCACTTCCTGTCGCTCGCCCCGGCGCGGTGAACGGGCCCACGGCACCCTCGCCGTGGCTCCCCACGGCACCCTGTACCCCGGGCCGCTGCGCCGCCCACCCGCACACCGGCGGTGACCCCGAGGCCGCCGGGGCCGCCCTCGCCGTGCTACGACTGGCGGCCGGGACCGGCGCCGTCCTCCTCGGTCTGCTCCTCGCTCCCGGCACCGGGCTGCTCCCGCCCGCCGTCCGGCTCGCCCTCGTCCGGTCCTGGGTACGGGCGGTGGTCCGCGCCTTCGGCGTACGCGTCCGGTACGCGGGCGACGCCCCGGCCGCGGGCCCGCTCCTCGTCGTCGCCAACCACGTCTCCTGGCTGGACATCCCCCTGGTCGCCGCCGTGCTGCCCGGCCGGATGGTCGCCAAGGCGGAGGTGCGCCGCTGGCCGGTCCTCGGGGTGCTCGCCGCACTCGGCGGCACCCTGTTCCTCGACCGGGACGGGCTCCGGTCCCTGCCCGGCGCCGTACGCGCGATGACCGGGGTGCTCGCGACGGGCGGCCGGGTCGTCGTCTTCCCCGAGGGATCGACCTGGTGCGGCCGGGCCGGCGGACGCTTCCGGCCGGCCGCGTTCCAGGCGGCGCTCGACGCCGGGGCCGACGTCCAGCCGGTACGGATCGACTTCCGGCCCGCCGGGGCGGCGGCCTACGTCGGCGACGACCCGCTCGGCGCCTCGCTGTGGCGGGTCGTCACCACCCGCCGCCTCACCGCGGAGGTCCGGCTGCCGGAGCGGATACCCGCCGCCCGGCACCCGGACCGGAGGTCACTCGCCGCCGCCGCTCAGCGCGCCGTCGCGAGCGACAGCGCGAACCTGCCCGCACCATCCGTCCACCAGCGGTCCAGATCCAGGTCCGCCTCCGCGAGCTCGGCCCGGACACCCGCCTGACGGAACTTCGCCGACACCTCCGTACGGATCTCCTCGCCCGCCGCGAACGGCACCACGAGATCCAGCTCCGGGATCTTCACGGTGAGCGCGTGGCGGGCGCGCAGCCGCATCTCGATCCACTCCCGATCGGCGTCCCACACCGCCACGTGGTCGAACGCGTCCGGGTCGGCGTCCGCGCCCAGCTCCCGGTCGATCACGGACAGCACGTTCTTGTTGAAGGCGGCCGTCACCCCGGCCGCGTCGTCGTAGGCGGCGACGAGCGTCGCCTCGTCCTTCACCAGGTCCGTGCCCAGGAGCAGCGCGTCACCCGGCGAGAGCATCGCCCGCACCGAGCGGAGGAACGTCCGCCGCTCCGCGGGCAGCAGGTTGCCGATCGTGCCGCCGAGGAAGGCGACCAGACGCGGCCCCGGCGTGCCGGGCAGCCCCAGCCCCCGGGTGAAGTCGGCGACCAGCGCGTGCACCCGCAGCCCCGGCCGTTCGGCGAGCAGCGACTCGGCCGCCCCGGTCAGCGCGGACTCGCTGACGTCCACGGGGACATAGCTGTCCAGACCCGGGAGCAGCGCGTCGATCAGGAACCGGGTCTTCTCCGAGGAACCGGAGCCCAGCTCCACCAGGGTCCTGGCGCCGGTGGCGGCGGCGATCTCCGGGGCCCGCTCCGCCAGGATCTCCCGCTCCGCCCGCGTCGGGTAGTACTCGGGCAGCCGGGTGATCTCCTCGAAGAGCTCACTGCCCCGGGCGTCGTAGAACCACTTCGGCGGCAGCTCCTTGGGGGAGCGGGTCAGTCCGTGCAGGACGTCGGCGCGCAGATCGGCGCCGGCGGCGTCGTGGGCGAGGGTGCGGGTCAGCTGGAACGGGCTCACGCGGACGGCTCCTTGAGCGGGGTGAGGGTGACGTCGGTGCGGGTGGCGGTCACGAGCGTGTGCGCGGGCACTTCCCGCCAGCGCGGATCGGCGTCGTACGGTTCGGAGGCCACGACCACCCGGTCGGGACCCGTCAGGTACCAGAGGCTGTCCCCCCAGGTCGTCGCGGCGATCGTGACGCCGTCGGTCAGCAGCAGGTTCAGCCGGGACCCGGGCGCCGCCGCGGCGGCCTCCCGCACGGTGTCCGAGAGCGCCCGGCCGGGCGCGTCCCCGGCCCGCAGCCGGTGCAGGACGAGCGCCCACAGCAGCGCCGAGTCGGTACGCGCCTCCAACGAGAGGAGCTCCCCGGCCGGGAGCGTGCCCGCCGGCGTGGCCAGGGAGCCCGGCCAGCCGGTGACCGCCCCGTTGTGGCTGAACAGCCAGGGCCCGCCGCCGAACGGCGCCGCCGCGGCCTCCCCGTCCGCGCCCGGCAGCGTGGCACTCCGTACGGCGGCGAGCACCGCCCCCGAGCGCACCACCCGGGCGAGGTCCGCGAAGGACAGGTCGCCCCAGATCGGTCCGGCCCGCCGGTACCGCGCGGGCACCGGATCGCCGTCCGCGTACCAGCCCACGCCGAAGCCGTCGGCGTTCACCACCCCGCTGGCCTGCGTACGGGGCTCCCACGACTGCCGCAGCAGCGCGTGCTCCGGCCGCAGGACCAGCTCGCCGAGCGCCACCGGATCGCCCACGAAGGCGATGTGACGGCACATCAGTCGAGCTCCGCGCTGCGCGCCGTACGGAAGCCCGAGAAGATCTGGCGCCGCACCGGCAGGTCCCAGTTGCGGAAGGTGCCCCGGCAGGCGACCGGATCCACCGCGAACGAACCGCCGCGCAGCACCTTGTGCTCGGGGCCGAAGAACACCTCCGAGTACTCCTTGTACGGGAAGGCCGTGAACCCCGGATACGGCAGGAAGTCGCTCGCCGTCCACTCCCACACGTCGCCGATCAACTGCCGTACGCCGAGCGGCGAAGCACCCTCCGGGTAGCTCCCCGCGGGGGCCGGCCGCAGGTGCCGCTGCCCGAGGTTCGCGTGCTCGGGACCCGGATCGGCGTCGCCCCACGGATAGCGCCGCGAACGCCCGGACACCGGGTCGAACCGCGCGGCCTTCTCCCACTCGGCCTCCGTCGGCAGCCGCCGCCCCGCCCAGCGCGCGTAGGCGTCCGCCTCGTACCAGCTCACGTGCAGCACCGGCTCGTCCTCCGGCACCGGCTCCGTCACACCGAACCTGCGGCGCAGCCACCGCGCGCCCTCCCGGTGCCAGAACAACGGCGCACCGATGGAGTGCTCCCTGATCTGCGCCCAGCCCTCCGGCCGCCACCAGCGCCGCTCCGTGTAGCCGCCGTCCGCCATGAAGGCCAGATACGCGCCGTTGGTGACCGGCGTGGTGTCGATGTGGAACGCGGGCACCAGCCGGGGATGCGCCGGCCGTTCGTTGTCCAGCGCCCACGGCTCGTCCGAGGTTCCCATCGTGAACGGGCCCCCCGGCACCAGCACTTCGGGCGGCAACGGCCCGGAGCGCCGCACCGGCGGCGGGGGAGCGGACAGCGCCGCCGGCCCCTTCCTCAGCTGGTGGGTGATCAGCATCGTCTCGTCGTGCTGCTGCTCGTGCTGGGCGATCATCCCGAACGCGAAACCGGCGTCAAGGAGCGGCCGCCCCTCCAGAGGGGTGCTCTCCAGCACGTCGAGCACCCGGATCCGTACGTCCGCCGCGTACGCGCGGGCCTCACGGGGAGCGAGCAGCGGAAGGGACGGGCGGGTGGCCCGCGGATGCTCGAACGCGTCGTAGAGCGAGTCGATCTCGGGCCGCAGCGCGTCACGCCCCGCGACGGCCCGCCACAGCCACTGCTCCTCCTGGTTGCCGATGTGCGCCAGGTCCCAGACCAGCGGCGACATCAACGGAGAGTGCTGCGCCGTCAGTTCGCCGTCCTCCACACAGGACGTCAGGAGCGCCGTCCGCGCCCGCGCCGCGGTCAGCGCGTCGAGGGCACGCGTACGCAGCGCCTCCGGATCCGTTCCACCGGTCATGACGTCACCGCCTGGAGCTCGTCGGCCGGGCAGCTCCCGGGGATCACGTACCGTTCCTGGAACGCGGCGACCGCGCGCCGCACCGTCTCGCTCGCCCCGACCCGCGGCAGCGCGTCGAGCGCGACCGCGAACACGGTCCGCGCGGCGGCGTGCAGCTCGGGATCGGTCAGGCCGTCACGGGCCGCCGCGGACCAGA
Source organism: Streptomyces sp. LMG1-1-1.1 (assembly GCF_040815545.1). Classification (NCBI taxonomy): domain Bacteria; kingdom Bacillati; phylum Actinomycetota; class Actinomycetes; order Kitasatosporales; family Streptomycetaceae; genus Streptomyces; species Streptomyces sp. LMG1-1-1.1. The sequence continues at coordinate 182,021 of NZ_JBFPNH010000054.1, forward strand.
GCGGATTGCGCGGAGCGGGTCCCGTACCGGCCCGCTTCCCCAGCGGTTCGAGCGCCCGGTACACGGTCTCCGCCGCCGCCGGGTCCTCGAACACGGCCGTCGTCACGGCCACCGGCACCATCCAGCCGTCGGGACCCTGCTGCGCGTCGACCATCCGCAACTCCAGATGACCACGGGGTCTGACCGGCGGGAACAGCGTCGTCACGTGGTAGCGGAGATCGTCCGCGTCGGCCGGGCGCGGCAGACCCGTCCGCAACCACTCCCGGAACGTCAGCCCCTCCGGCACCGCCCACGGGCCCTCGTCGGCCCGCACGCACAGCACCGGGGTGTCGAGCACATGAGCCGCCCACTCCGTGCGCGGGTCCCCGTCCGGCGGAGGCGCCAGCGCCCGCACGGGGTCGAGATCCGCCCACAGCGCCTGCCGCGTCGAACGCCAGCCGGTCCGGCGGCCCCCGTGCACGGCCGAGTTGGCGAACGCCGCCACCAGCACCGCGCCCAGGAGATGGGCGAACCGCCAGCGCCGCTCGTAGCCCAGGGGCCCCTCGTCCTCGACGCCCGCGTCGAGACAGATCTGCACCGACGCCGAGTCGCACATCATCGCCCGACCGGCCGAGCCGGTGCGGCCGAGCGCCGTCTCCATCGCGTCGTAACGGGGCTCGTGCAGCACCCGCTCGCGCGGCGCGAGCCACGGATCCACCCCGTACCCGCTGAGCGTGAGACCGAGCGGCCCCAGCGCGCCCCGCACCGCCCGCAGGTCGGCCGCGAGGGAGTCGAGGCACTCCATGAGGGAACCGGCCGGACGCGAGCTGAGCTCCAGCTGCCCACCGGGTTCGAACGTCAGGAGCGACACCAGCGGCAGCGACCGCACGGTGTCGACCGCCGCCGCGAGCCTCGGCGGCCGTACGGGCGTCCGAGGGTCCCGCAGGTCGTGCACCAGCCACTCCAGCTCCGCGCCCACCGTGCGGGGCGGGCCGGTCTTGAAGCAGATACATCGCAGCAGGTCCTCGGCCTCTCCCTCACTGAGAGGGGGCCCGCCGCGCGGTATGCCGCTCGACTCCATCCGTGCACCTCCAGGTCATGGGGACACGCCCCGGGAAGTCGCTGCTTCCACCTAAAGCCACCTCCGACCGGCATGCAAGAGCGCCCCAGAGGCCCCGCGTGCTCCCCCTGTGCCCCACTTCGGCCGAAACCCCTTCCCCCACCCGCCCCGCCCGCCCCCTCCCCGTCCCGCACCCCGCGAAATCCCGTTGCCCCGTCGGGGACGAAACGATCATCCTGACGGCATGAGCGCACGACTGCGCGCGATGGCGCGGCAGACCGAGGAGATCGTGGCCGCGGGCCACTACCAGGCCCCGGACGGACGAACCGTCTCCCTCACCGAAGACCTGGCCGCGGCCCTGTCGGGAACCCGCCTCCACGGCCCCGACCCCGTCGCCGTCACCCCCGACACCGACCGCACGCCCACCCTCGACGTCACCGGCGAGAGCAGCCTGGCCGCGGCCCGCAGGATGACCGAGGCCGACGCATCCCGCCCGGTGGCCGTCCTCAACTTCGCCTCGGCCCGCAACCCCGGCGGCGGCTACCTCAACGGTGCCCAGGCCCAGGAAGAGGCCCTGTGCCGCTCCTCCGCCCTCCACGCCACCCTGCTGCGCGCCCCCGCCTACTACGCCCACCACCGCGCCGAACGGGACGCCTTCTACTCCGACCGCGTCATCCACTCGCCGCGCGTGCCGGTCTTCCGCGACGACCGCGGCGCCCTGCTCGCCGAACCCTTCACGGTCGGCTTCCTCACCTCGCCGGCGCCCAACGCGGGCGTCGTCCGCCGCACCACCCCCGACCGCGCGCACGAGCTGCCCGCGGCCCTGGCCTCCCGCGCCGAACGGGTCCTTGAGACGGCGGCCGCGGCCGGCTACCGGCGGCTCGTCCTCGGCGCCTGGGGCTGCGGCGTCTTCATGAACGACCCGGAGATGGTCGCCGGCACCTTCAAGGCCCTGCTCACCGACGGCGGGCGCTTCGCCGGCCACTTCGAGGAGGTCGTCTTCGCCGTGCTCGACCGCTCCTCGGGCACCAGGACGCTCGCCGCCTTCGCCCGAGTCCTCGGCCATACGCCCTGACATGCGGCTTTCCCACCCCCGTGCCAGGCTGAGGGGATACGGACCACAGTCCGACACCCCTCACGGGAGGCACGATCGTGGGCAAGAAACAGACCCGGACGAACCGGGGAGCCCGTACCGGCGGTCATGAGCACCGCACCGAGGCGGCGGCGAAGGAGCAGACCGCGGCGGCTCCGAAGCGAGAGACCACGATGCCGCTGGTGGAGCACGCGTCCCACCGCAAGGAACGGAAGTTCGGCCACAACTGAGGCAGAGCGAGGCGGGGAGCCGACGGGGGACGTGACCGGGGCCCGGCGCCGTGAAGCCGCCGGGCCCGGCCCCTCACCCCGCGTGGCGCGCGGTCATTCCGCGTCGCCGATGGAGATCTGTACGCTCTCCTCCACCAGGGTTGCCGGCTGAGCCGGCACGGCCGTCCCGGCCGGGTTCATCGTGGCGAGCAGCTGCCGGGCCAGGCCCAGCCCGGTGCCGCCCATGGTGAGCGCCTTCGCGAAGACGTCCGCCATACCGTCGGCACCGTTGAGCAGCACCATCTGGTCGACGTTCCCGAACGCGGACGCGCCGGCGGAGACGATCTCCGGCCACTTCTCCGCGAGTTGCTGGGCGACGACGGCCTCCTGGTTCTCCGCGAGGGCCGCCGCCCGCGCCTTGATCGACTCGGCCTCGGCCAGACCCTTCGCGCGCGTGGCCTCGGCCACCGCGAGGCCCTTGGCATGCTGGGCCGCCGCCTCGGCCTCACCGGTGAGACGCGTCGCCGTCGCCCGGGCCGCGCTCGCGAGTTCGGTCTCCTTCGCCTCGGCCTCGGCGGCGGAGATACGGGCGTCGCGTTCGGCCGCGGCGAGCGTCCTGGTCTCGTAGGCCATGGCGTCGGCGGGCTTGCGGACCTCCGCCTGGAGCTGCTGCTCCTTGCGGTGTCCCTCCAGCTCGGCGACCCGGGTCTCCTGGACGACGACCTCCTGGCGGGAGGCCGCCTCGGCCAGCGGGCCGGCCTGACGCGCCCGGGCCGAGGCCTGGTCCCGCTCGGCCTGGTAGCCCGCCTGGAGGATCTCGCTGTCGCGGGTCGCCTCGGACATGCGGGCCGCGGCCTGCTGCTCCGCCTCGGTGGCCCGCCGGTTCGCCTCCGCCTGCGCGATCCGCGCGTCCCGCTGGACGGCGGCGGCGTGCGGGGCGGCGAGGTTCTTGATGTAGCCGGTCGGGTCCTCGATCTCGTGGATCTGCAGCGAGTCGACGATCAGACCGAGCTTCTCCATCTCCGTGCCACAGGCCGAACGGGCCTGCCCGGTCAGCTTCTCCCGGTCACGGATCATGTCCTCCACGGTCAACCCACCGACGATGGCGCGGAGATGACCGGCGAAGACGATGTGCACCCGTTCGGACATGAGCTTCTGCTGGTCGAGGAAGCGGCGGGCGGCGTTGGCGATCGACACGAAGTCGTCACCCACCTTGAAGATCACCACACCGCGGACCTTGAGCGGAATGCCCTGGTGAGTGACGCACTCGACGGACAACTGCGTCTCGTTGAGGTCGAGCGACAGCTTGCGCACCGCCTGGACGCCAGGCATGACGAGGGTGCCGCGGCCTGTGACGATGCGGAATCCCATCCCCGCGCCCAGGCCTTCGTTCTTGTGGTTGGAACCGGAGATGATCAGCGCCTCGTTGGGTTCCGCGACGCGCCACATCATCTTGAACACGGTGATCACGACGACGAAGGCGCCGACGACGACGCCCGCCAGAATGCCGATGCCCATGGGCAAGGTCCCCCTTCACCGGAGCCGAGCGGACCCGGTGAAGGGAGTGTGCGCCCGTGACGGGCGCACACTCAACGGTTCGGTCAACTGTCGTACGCGGCTGTGACATAGACGGTGCGTGGAGGGAGATGTTCCATGACCATCACGACCGTTCCGGTCTCGATCCGCTCCTTCGGAGTCGCCGGGTAGGCGAGGAAGTGCTCGGCGCCGCCCCGGATCCGGACGATCACCTCGCCGACGAGGCCGGGGCCGACGGTGCCGGTCACCCGGCCGAGCAGTCCCACCATCGCGGAGTCCATCGACGCGTCGTCCATGTCTGAACGGTACGTCAGATCCATCCGTCCAGCGCGGACATGAACCCGTCGAAGGCGTCCCGGTGGACGGTGTGCCCGGCCCCCGCCACCGTACGGACGACGAAGCCGCGGTCCGCCAGCATCCGGGCGGCGCCGGGCGGGACCAGCAGGCTCGGGTCGGCGAGCGTGACGAGGGACGGGACGACCGCGCCGGACGGCCACATGTCGGCGCCCCTGAACTCCTCCAGCGCGTACGCCGTCCGCTCGTCCCAGTCCCGTACCGACGCCATCTCCATGTCGACGTCCTCGTCCGGCCAGTGGGGGTTGAATCCCCTGATCTGCTCCCGGGTCATCGTCCTGCCCCGGACGAAGAGGTCGGCCCGGTAGCCGCCGGGCCCGGCCCCCAGGTGCCAGGCCGGGTCGGAGTAGACGGCCCGGGCCGGCTTCAGCCGTTCCACCGCACGGACCAGGGCGAGTGCCCCGAGCGAGTGGCCGACGGCCAACTCCGGTCCGACGGGGAGGGACTCGACGATGTCGTCGGCGTAGTCGTCCGGCCGGTACCGCTCCGCCCCGGACGCCCGCCCGCTGGCCCCGTGCCCCCGCAGGTCCACCGCGATCACCCGGTAGCCGCGCTCCGCGATCGCCGGTCCGACCCGCCGCCAGGTGCGGTGGTCGGCCATGAGGCCGTGGACGAGCAGGGCGGTCCGGTCGCCGGACCCCCAGGTGGTGGTGTGCAGGCGCACGGCGCCGTCCTTCCCTCGTGCCCGGTGGTGCGCGGCGGACGCCGACCTGGGTCAGCGCACGCTGCGGATGGGGCGCACGGCGAGCGCGCCGAGTACCGACAGTACGGCCGCGATCAGGAAGAGCGCCGTGTATCCGCCACTGAGCGAGACGACGAGCGAGGCCACGAACGGGGCGACGATCTGCGGTCCCGCGTTGGCGACGTTGAGGACGCCCATGTCGCGGGCGGCGTCCTCGGCCTTCGGCAGCACCATCGTCACCAGGGCGGTGTCGACGGCCATGTAGCAGCCGAAGCCCAGGCCGTTGACGGCGGAGAAGGCGAGCATCGCCGTCCAACTGGTGGAGACGGCCGGGATGAGCAGGGCGACGGCGGCGAGCGCGGCCGAGGCGCCCACGAAGAGCTTGCGCCGGTCGTAGCGGTCCGAAAGCCAGCCGCCGAGCACCGTGGACACCACCATGGCGACCGAGTTGAGCGGCATGAGGATCGCCACCGCCTCCTCCGGGGTCAGCCCGGCGGGCAGGTCGGTGTGGTCCTTGAGGATGTACAGCTGGAATCCGGCCACCGCGAAGTAGCCGAGGACCAGGAGGGCACGTCCGATGAACGCCCAGCGGAAGTCGTGGTCCTTGAGCGCGCTGCCGAAGGCCGCGATCTGCTCCTTGACCGGCAGCGCGGCCTTCGGGGGCATGCGCTCCTCACGGGCGCAGGTGGTGAACAGCACGGCGGTGGCGGCGACGAGCGCGCCGAAGACCAGGTAGCCGGTGCGGTAGTCCTCGGAGAAGGCGGCGCCGACGAGGGCGCCGATCGTCGAGCCGATGGGCAGGCCGAGGCCGACGGCCGCCGACGCCTTGCCCCGCGAGGCGACGGGCACCCGGTCGGGCACCACGGAGGTGATGGCCGCCTGGTAGAAGTTCATGACGGCCTGCCCCAGGCACCAGGCGATGGTGACCAGCAGGATCGTGTGGACGCTGCCGAGCAGCAGCATCACCGGCAGGGCCAGCAGGCCGCCGGCCAGGATCCACGGGTTGCGCCGTCCCGAGCGGTCCGAGAGGGCGCCGGCGACCGGGTTGAAGACGGTGGCGAAGATCGCGGATATGCCGGAGACGAGGCCGAAGTTCGCCACCTTGTCCGCCGGGTCGATGGCCTCGATCTGGAGCGCGAGCAGCATGCCGGGGACGCCGATGTACAGGGCGTACATCGCGGTGTTCCCGGCGAGGAGCAGGGGCAGCAGGCCGCGCGTCGGCCGGGGGCCGGCGGGGGAGCCCGCCGTGCCGGCGGCGGGGCCTGGGGTAGTGGTGCCGGAGCCGGTGCCGGGGGAGGAAAGGGCCACGATGCCCTCCTGGGGAGATCGCCCGACGAGGGGGCGAGGAGCGGATTGAACAGATCAGTTACACGTGTCAGTGACACGTGTGAGCATTGTGTAGCATTCAATTCCGGCCATCCGCCAGACCCTGTGCCGGATTGTTCTGGAAAGATGCCGAAGCGATGAGCCAGCCAACCGAACAGTCCCCCGAACGCCCCTCCGGGCGCGCGGTCCCGACGAGTGCCGACGTGGCGCGCCTCGCGGGCGTCTCCCGGGCCACCGTCTCGTACGTCCTGAACAACACCTCCGCCGTCCGCATCAGCGAACCCACCCGCCGCCGGGTCAGGGAAGCGGCCGAGGAACTGGGGTACGTCCCGCACGCCGCCGCCCGCAGCCTGCGCGCCGGCCACAGCCGGATGGTGCTCCTGCCGACCGCCCACGTCCCGGTCGGACCGCTGTACAGCCAGTTCTTCAACGACTTCCAGTGGGCCCTGCGGCGCCTCGACTACACCGTGGTCCAGTACGGCAGCATCGGCATGCGGCCCGAGGAGGCCGCCCGCGCCTGGGCCGAGCTGCGGCCGGTCGCCGTGGTCTCGCTCGGCGAGGCCGAGCTCAGCGCGCAGGGCGTCGAGATCCTCAAGCGCTCCGGTGCCCGCGCCGTGATCACCCTCGGCACCCAGCGCGTGGAGGGCACCCACGCCCTGGTCATGGAGCAGAGCCGGGTCGGCGAGGTCGCCACCGCCCACCTGGTGGAGACCGGCCGCCGCCGCATCGGCGTCGTCGTCCCGGAGGAACCGGGCCTCGACATGTTCTCGGCACCCCGCCTCGAAGGCGCCCGCCGCGCCGCCGAGGGCGCCGGCGCCACCGTCGTACCCCTCCCGCTGCGGTACGACGAGGAGTCGGCGCGGGCACTCGCCGCACGCTGGCGCGAGGAAGGTCTCGACGGCGTCTTCGCGTACAACGACGAGTACGCGATGCTCCTGATGCGGGCCCTCCAGGACGAGGGGATCTCCGTACCCGCAGAGACCGCCGTGATCGGCTCCGACGACCTGCTCCTCGGCCGCCTGCTCCGCCCCCGGCTCAGCACCGTCCGGATCGACATGGTCCTCGGCCGCGAACTCGCCGAACTCGTCGACCGGGCCGTCCGCGAACCCGAAGCGGAGCCCGTCACCCGCGCCCTGCTCGACTCGCGGGTCGTCCGGCGGGAGTCCAGCTGACGCACCCGCCGACGCCCACCGGCATCCCGGAAGGGGGGCCTGGTGAGGTCCGGCGGGGTCCCGGAAAGGGGGCGGCCGGTGCCATCCGGTGGGATCCCGGAAGAGGCCGGCCGGTGCCGTCCGACGGAGTCCAGGGAGGGGCGGTCGGCGGGGTCCAGGAAGGGGCGGCCGGCGCCGTCCGGCGGGGGTCCAGGAAGGGTCGGCCGGCAGGGTCCAGGAAGGGGCGGTCGGCGCCGTCCGGCGGGAATCCGTCCGGCGGGCCCGGCGTCGTCCGGCGCGAGTACGGCCGAGCGCTTAGCGTCGGTGCATGAGCACAGTTCCGAAGCGTTTCGAGATCCTGCTGGTGGCCGAGCACGTGGAGGACCGGGGCGGCGCCTCCGTGACGGACAGCGCCGTCCGCACGGCCGTCGTCGAGGCCACCGGACGCCACGGCGAGTCGGGCTACCCGATCTACGAGGGGCACGGCATCAGGGCCGACATCGACCCGGAGACGCGCACGGTCGAGGCCCTCCTCGTCGACGGGCGCGAACTCGACTACGGCCTGACGGCGCTGGCCCGGCCCGTCGCCCGCGGCTGACGTGCGGCCGCCCCGGACGTCCTGATGCGGCCCGTTGACAGGGCGCCCGCGGCTGACGTGCGGCCCCTCCGCCCCGGACGTCCTGAATCGGCCCGTTGACAGGGCGCGCCGACCGACGCAGACTCTGCGCGCGCACGCCGGCGAAGGTTTTTTCACCAGGCGAACAGCGTCGTTCCGAAGGTCACGCAGGCACGCAGGTCACGTGGGAGAGAACCGATGAGCATCCGCGACGTCTACATCGTCGACGCCGTCCGCACCCCGATCGGGAAGTTCGGCGGCGCCCTCGCCCAAGTGCGTCCCGACGACCTCGCCGCCCATGTGGTGAAGGCCCTCGTCGACCGCACGCCCGCGCTCGATCCGGCGCGCCTCGACGACGTGTACTTCGGCGACGCCAACGGCGCGGGCGAGGACAACCGGGACGTGGCGCGGATGGCCGTCCTGCTCGCCGGACTGCCCGTCTCCGTCCCCGGCGTCACCGTCAACCGCCTCTGCGGCTCCGGCCTGGAGGCCGTGATCCAGGCTGCCCGCGCCATCGCCCTCGGCGACGCCTCCGTGGCCATCGCCGGCGGCGTCGAGTCGATGTCCCGCGCGCCCTGGGTCCTCCAGAAGCCCGAGCGGGCCTTCCCCGCCGGTCACCAGCAGCTCCACTCGACGACCCTCGGCTGGCGCATGACCAACCCGAGGATGCCCGCCGAGTGGACGGTCGCGCTCGGCGAGGGCGCGGAGCTCGTCGCGGACCGGCACGGCCTCGCCCGCGAGCAGCAGGACGCCTTCGCCCTCGCGAGCCACCGCAAGGCGGCCGAGGCCTGGGCGAAGGGCCTGTACGACGACGAGGTCGTCCCCTACCCGGGAGTGGACCTCGCCCGCGACGAGTGCATCCGCGACGCCACCTCCATGGAGGCGCTCGCCAAGCTCAAGCCCGCCTTCCGCACCGAGGGCGGCACCGTCACCCCGGGCAACTCCTCGCCCCTCAACGACGGCGCCGCCGCCCTGCTCCTCGTCGACGAGGAGGGGCTGCGCGAGACCGGACGGGAGCCGCTCGCCCGCATCCGCACGTCCGCGGTCACCGGCATCGAGCCCCAGCTCTTCGGCCTCGGCCCGGTCGCGGCGGTCCGCCGGGCCCTGGAGAAGTCCGGACGCTCCTTCGCCGACCTGCGCACCTTCGAGCTGAACGAGGCCTTCGCGGCCCAGGCCCTCGGATGCCTCGCCGAATGGCCGGAACTCGACCCCGAGATCGTGAACCCGCGCGGCGGCGCCATCGCCCTCGGCCACCCGCTGGGCGCCTCCGGCGCCCGCCTCGCCGGCTCGGTGGCGCACCAGCTCGCCGCGGCCGGCTCCGGCACGGGCCTCGCCGCGCTCTGCATCGGCGTCGGCCAGGGCCTCGCTCTGGTCCTGGAGCGCTGAGCCCGGAACGGAACGACGGGCACGCACGGTGCGGAGGACGCGAGACGGAGAGCCTGAGCCCGGAACGGAACGACGGGCACGCACGGCGCGGAGGACGCGAGACGGAGAGCCTGAGCCCGGCACGGAACGACGGGCACGGACGGCGCGGGACGGAGCGCCGGGTCCCGCACGGAGGGGGCACGGAGGGCGGCGGACGGAGCGCCGAGCCCGGCACGAACCCGCGCGGGCGGAGCACGCGAGAGGGGTACGGGAAGTTCTCCCGTACCCCTCTCGCCCGGGTGTCTCCCCGTGCGTCACGCCGCCCGGCGGGTCACTTCTGCTGCGCGGCCTCGACGGACTTGCGGACCTCGTCCATGTCCAGCTTGCGGGCCTGGCCGATGACGTCCTCGAGGGCGGCCTCGGGCAGCGCGCCCGGCTGGGCGAACACGGCCACGTTGTCGCGGACGATCATCAGCGTCGGGATCGAGCGGATCTCGAAGGCGGCGGCCAGCTCCTGCTGCGCCTCGGTGTCCACCTTCGCGAAGACCAGGTCCTCGTGGCGCTCCGAGGCGGCCTCGAAGACGGGGGCGAACTGACGGCAGGGACCGCACCAGGAAGCCCAGAAGTCGATCAGGACGAAGGCGTTGCCGCTCACGACCTCGTCGAAGTTGTCCTTGGTGAGCTCTACGGTGCTCATGCTTCCTGCCTTTCGGTGGTCTCCTGGCGGTGTCCTGACGGTCCCCTGGGGACTCGCCCGGCACAACGGCGTATCGAGCCGCGCTATTCCGGACCGCTGCCAGCAGACTGGGACCCATGACACGAACGGTGGATGCGGTGGATGTCGAGCACACGTACGACGTGGTGGTCCTGGGTGCGGGACCGGTCGGCGAGAACGTCGTCGACCGGGTGCGGGCGGCCGGCCTGAGCGCCGCGGTCGTCGAGAGCGAGCTGATCGGGGGCGAGTGCTCGTACTGGGCCTGCATGCCCAGCAAGGCGCTGCTCCGACCCGCGCTCGCCCGCTCCGACGCACGCAAGGTCGCCGGTCTGCGCGAGTCGGTGTACGGCCCGCTGGACGCGATGGAGGTGCTCGCCCACCGGGACGCCGTCGTCGGCCACTGGAAGGACGACGGCCAGGTGGACTGGCTCGACTCCATCGGCGCCCGGGTCTACCGCGGCCACGGCCGGCTCACCGGGCCGCGCTCGGTGGAGGTCGCGGGCCCGGAGGGCGAGCGCCATCTGCTCACCGCCCGGCACGCGGTCGCCGTCTGCACCGGCACCCGCGCCGTCGTCCCCGACCTGCCCGGACTGCCCGGCGCGCACCCCTGGACCAGCCGCGAGGCGACCAGCTCCGCCCGCGTGCCCGAGCGGCTCGTCGTGGTCGGCGGGGGAGTGGTGGGCGTGGAGATGGCCACCGCCTGGCAGGCCCTCGGCGCGAAGGTGACCCTGCTGGTACGGGGCGGCGGCCTGCTGCCGCGCATGGAACCGTTCGTCGGCGAGCACGTGGCCGCGGCCCTCAGGACGCGCGGCGCGGACGTCCGTACCGGCACGGTCGTCACCGCGGTGGTGCGCGACGGGGGCACCGGCCCGGTCACCGTGGTCCTGGAGGGCGGCGACCACGTCGAGGGGGACGAGGTGCTCTTCGCGACCGGCCGGGCCCCGCGCACCGACGACATCGGCCTGGAGAAGGTCGGACTGACCCCGGGGTCCTGGCTCGACGTCGACGACAGCCTCCTGGTCACCGGCAGCGACTGGCTCTACGCCGTCGGGGACGTCAACCACCGCGCACTCATGACCCACCAGGGCAAGTACCAGGCCCGCATCGCCGGTGCCGCCATCGCCGCCCGCGCCCAGGGCGACACGGCCCTGGACACCGGGCGCTGGGGCGCGCACGCCGCCACCGCCGACCACGCGGCCGTCCCACAGGTCGTGTTCAGCGACCCCGAGGCCGCCGCCGTCGGCCTCGGTCTCGCCGAGGCCGAGCGCGCCGGCTACCGGGTCCGGGCCGTCGACCTCGACATGCGGCAGGTCGCCGGGGCCGATCTGTACGCCCAGGGCTACAAGGGGCACGCCCGGATCGTCGTCGACCTCGACCGCGAGGTCCTCCTCGGCGCGTCCTTCGTGGGCCCCGGCATCGGGGAACTGCTCCACTCGGCGACGGTCGCCGTCACCGGCGAGGTCCCCATCGCCCGCCTCTGGCACGCCGTCCCCTCCTACCCCACGCTGAGCGAGGCCTGGCTGCGTCTCCTGGAGGCGTACCGGGGCTGACCCCTCGTCACTTCGCTTCCGTCGCAGGGAGTTCGCCGCCCCCGGAGGCGTACGGCGTGACGAGCAGCCGCGCCGCCGAGCGCGCGGTCTCCAGGGCGGGGCGCGGGTCGCGCCGGGATTCCTGTCCCAGGACGACGCGGGTGCTCAACCCGTCGAGCAGGGCCAGGAGTTCGGAGGAGCGGGCGGCGGCGTCCAGGGGTGCGAAGCGCCTGCGGGCGACGCCCGCCGTCAGCAGGGCCTCCAAGTCCTCCTGCCAGCCCCGGTCCAGCTCCTCCTGGGCCTCGCGGAGCGCGCGGTTGCCGGGGGTACGGGCCCAGAGCTCGATCCACAGCGTCCAGCGCGGGTCGCGGGCGCCGCGCGGCAGGTAGAGGCGAAGGAACAGGTCGAGCTTGCGCTCGGCCGTGATCCGGCGGGCGAGGAGCGCGCGCCGCTCCTCGGCGAGCGCGGCCTCGCTCCACCGGAGCGCGGCGAGCAGGAGCAGGTCCTTGCTGCCGAAGTAGTACAGGATGTGGCCGCCGCTCGTGCCGAGCCGCTCGGCCAGCGCGGACATGGTGAGCGAGGCGAGGCCGTCCTCCGCGATCGCGGTCATGGCCTCCTCGAGCATCCGCTCCTGGGTGACGTGTCCGTCCCGTCGTCGTGCCGCCCCTGCCACCGCAGCCGTCCCCGTCCTGCCGTTCCGTGTCCCTGTGCGCGCTGTCCGCGAGACCGACCTTAACCGCAACCTCCGAAGGTCTTGACGTGGCCGGAACTCATCGCACATCTTGAATGCCGTTCTAACACTTAGAACGGCATTCAAGACAGGAGTGCGGTGTGCTCGGACACGAGACGGAGCCCGTCACCACGGGCCGGACGGCGACCGACGAGGTCTTCCAGGTCGAGGAACACGGCATCGACCCCATCCCCGACGCCGAACGCCACGGCGGCGCCAAGGACGTCTTCTGGCTCTGGTTCGGATCGAACCTCACGTTCACCTACGTCATCAACGGCGCCCTCGCCGTCGCCTTCGGCCTCTCCTTCTGGCAGGCCACCGCCGTCGTCGTGATCGGCGGCCTCTCCTTCCTCGCCATCGGCGCGGCCGGCCTCAGCGGAGTCCGCACCGGCACCGCGACCCTCGTGATCTCCCGGGCCGCCTTCGGCATCCGGGGGAACTGGCCCGCCGGGCTCCTCAACTGGATCGTCAGCATCGGCTACACCATCGTCAACACCGTGGTGGGCACCCTCGCCCTCGAAGCCTTCTTCACCGACCTCGGCTGGCACGGCGGCCACGCCTCCCGCGCCGTCGCCCTCGGTGTCACCCTCGCGCTGACCTTCGCCGTCGCCCTCTGGGGCCACGCCACCGTCCAGTTCGCCGAACGCTGGATGGCCTACGTCCTCGCCGTCGGCTTCGCCGTCCTGCTCGTCCTCGTCCTGCCCGGCGCCGACACCTCCGCCCCCGCTGCCGCACCCGGCGCCTCCGGCTGGAGCCTCGCCTTCGTCGTCATGCTCGCGGGCCCCTTCTCGTACCTCCCCATGCCCGCCGACTACACCCGCTACCTGCCCCGGGCGACCACCCTCAAGGCCGTCACCTGGAGCGGAGCCCTCGGCGGCTTCCTCTCCTCCGTCGCCCTCGGCGTGGCCGGAGTGGCCGCCGCCACCCAGGCGGACATGACCGACGCCGTGGCCGGCACCGAGAGCCTCCTCCCCGGCTGGTTCCAGCCCCTCTTCCTCGCCCTGGTCCTCGGCGGCTCCGTCACCAACTCGATCATCACCCTCTACTCGTCCAGCCTGAACCTCCAGGTCCTCGGCATCCCCTGGAGCCGGGCCCGCGCCATCGTCATCAGCGCCGCCGTCACCGCCGCGGGCTCCCTCGGCGCGCTCTTCCTCACCGACTTCACCACCTCGCTCCTCTCCTTCCTCTCCCTCCTGATCATCGTCTTCGCCCCCTGGGGCGGGGTCTTCCTCGCCGACATGGTGCTCCGCCGCTGCACCTACGACTCCGCCGGCCTGCACACGGGCGCCGGCGGCGCCTACTGGTACCGCGCGGGCTGGCACCCCGCCGGCCTCACCGCCCTCCTCTCCGGCCTCCTCTTCTCCGCCCTGACCTGCGACTCCGAGCTCTGGACCGGCCCCCTCGTCGCCCCCCTCGGCGGCGCGGACCTCACCCTCCTCGGCGCCGCGGTCTCCGCCCTCGTGTACGTGCTCCTCGCCCGCGGGCGCGTCACACCGATCCAGGCCTGAGGCGCGCGCCGATACGGGCCTCCGGCCTTGCGCCGATTGGGCCCTGGGGTCGCACGCCGATACGGCCCTGAGACCCCGCACCCCGCCCCTTCACAGCACCCCCGCCCCCTTCCCCCGTACGCACGTCACGGAGTCACCCCGCATGAACAGCGCGACCCCCACCCCTACCCCGGCCTCCGCCCCCACCCCCGCCGATCTCGTCCTCACCGGGGCCCGCATCCACACCGTCGACCCGGCGCTTCCCGAAGCCCAGGCGCTCGCCGTCCGCGACGGTCGCATCGTGTGGATCGGCTCCGACACCGGAGCGGGGGCCTGGACCGGCCCCGACACCGAGGTCCTCGACGGCCGGGGGCGGCTCGTCCTGCCCGGTTTCGTCGACGCCCACAACCACGTCCGGCTCGGCTCCGACGACGCCTGCGTGCAACTCGCCGGCGCCCGCACCCTCGACGCCGTCCACGCGCGCATCCGCGACTGGCACGCGGCCCATCCCGACGCCGAGTGGATCGAGGCCGAGGCCTTCGACTACTCCGCCGTCCCCGACGGGCGCATGCCCACCGCGGCCGACCTCGACCCGGCCACCGGCGACACCCCCGCACTCGTCCTCAGCTACGACGTCCACACCGCCTGGCTCAACACCGCGGCGCTGAAGCGGCTCGGCGTCGACCGCGACCACACCGACCTCCCCTTCGGGCGGGCGGTCACCGACCCCGCCACCGGCGAACCCACGGGATTCGTCAAGGACTTCGCCGTCAAGGGACTCTCCCGTGACGGCCACCGCGCCCTCCGCGATCTCGGCCTCCCCTGGGCCTCCCCGGACCGCCAGTACGGCCGGCTCGCCAAGAGCCTGGACGACGCCATCGGCTACGGGATCACCACCGTCGTCGAACCCCAGAACTCCCTCGACGACCTCGCCCTCTTCCAGTGCGCCCGGGCCGAGGGCAGGCTCCGCTCCCGGATCGTCGCCGCACTCTTCCACCCGCGCGGCACGACCGACCGCGACCTCGACGAATTCGAGGCGGCAGCGCGGGAGTTCGCGGACGACCGGCTGCGGGTCGGCCCGCTCAAGCTGTACATCGACGACGTCGTGGAACCGCGCACCGCCGCCCTCCTGGAGCCGTACGCGGGCTGCTCCCACCACCGCGGCGACACGTTCTACCCGCCCGAGGAGTTCGCCGAGCTGCTCACCCGCCTCGACGCGCGCGGCTTCCAGTGCTTCGTCCACGCCACCGGCGACCGGGGCATCCGTACCGTCCTCGACGCCGTCGAGCGGGCCCGCACCGTCAACGGGCCCCGCGACGCGCGCCACCAGGTCGTCCACGTCGAATGCCTCGACCCCGACGACACCCCGCGCTTCGCCGAACTCGGCGTCGTCGCCTGCATGCAGCCCCGGCACGCGGCCCCGGACATCGCCGGACCCGGCCAGGACTGGGCCGAGAACGTCGGCCCCGACCGCTGGCACAAGGCCTGGCCGCTGCGCAGCCTGCACGCCGCCGGCGCCGTCCTCGCCCTCTCCAGCGACTGGAACGTGGCCGAGATGGACCCCATGGTCGGCATCCACGCCGCCGTCACCCGCCGCCCGCCCGGCGGCGGACCGGCCTGGACGGCCGGCGAGACCCTCGATGTCGCCACCGCCGTCGAGGGCTACACGATGGGCTCGGCGTACGCCAACTTCCTCGACCACGAACGCGGTTCGCTGACCGTGGGCAAGCTCGCCGACTTCGTCGTCCTCTCCCGCGACATCCTCCGCATCGCCCCCGACGAGATCCCCGGCACCGTGGCGGAGACCGTCGTCGTGGGCGGAGAGGTGGTCGCGGGGCGGGCGCGGGGATAGGGACGGGCGCGGGGAGCGTGACACGAGCTCCCCGCCTCCGCCCCCCACCCCCGCCGCCGTCCCGGCGCGGTCAGTGGCCGTCCTTCCCGGACGTCACCGCCATCCGGCGCTCGAAGCGGCCGCCCGCGTCCCGCGACTCGTACACCCCGTCCTGGGTGGCGACGAGCAGCCGGCGGGCGTCCACGACGGTGAGCGCCTGCGGAGCGCCGCCCGGCACGGTGGAGACCCGGGTCCAGGAGGTGCCCCCGCCCGCGCCGCGGAAGAGGACACCGCTCGGGTCGACGCCGAAGAGGGCGTCGGGCGCGCCCCAGGACACGTACGCGAGGACCTGCCCGGCCGCGGGCGCGAAGGTCCTGCCGCCGTCCGTACTGCGCACCACGCCGGTCTCGGTGGTGGCGAGGAGGGTGCCGGGGGTGGCGGGGGAGACGGCGATGTCGAGGGCGCGCAGGGCGGCCCGCTCCTCCCAGCGCACACCGTCCGGGCTGACCCGCAGGAGTCCGTTCGCGCTGTCGTAGCCGTAGACCGTGGCGTCGGGGGCGGCGTCGAGGGCGTGGAAGTCGACCTCGCCCCCGAGGGACTTCTCCTGCCAGGAGCGGCCGGAGTCCGTCGACGCGACGAGACCGAGGTCGGCGGGGCCGCCGCTGCCGGGGGCCGGGTGCCCACTGGCGAGGAAGGTGCCCGAGGGCGTGACCGTGAAGCCCATGAAGTCGTCCTGGCGGTCGCCGACCGGTACGGGCCGGCCGTCGGCGCCCGCCGTGCGCAGCCCCTCGTGGGTGGCGACGTAGAGCTTGTCGCCGCGGGCCCCGAGGCCGTGGACGTGGCTGAGGGAGGCGGGGGACTCGTCGCCGGTGCCGGCCGGGCCGGGGGAGGAACAAGCGGTGAGGGCAAGGGCCAGGGCGGCGGTGAGGGCGGTGGTGGTCGTGGTGGCCATGCGGCGGCCGGAGGGGTGCGTCTGCATCGTTCTTTCGTCCGAGGTGCGGGGGTGGCGGGAGGGCGTGGGTGCCGGGGCACGGCGGCGGGGCGGCCCGTCCGGAAGGGGACGGGCCGCCGTGGCACGCGCGCGTGCTCGCCTTACGGGGACGGGATCAGAGGCGGTCGAGGATCTTCCGCAGCGCGGAGATCTCCTCGGACTGGGTCCGGACGACGTCGTCGGCGAGCGCCTTCGCCGTGGCGTTGCCGCCGTTCTTCCGCTCGTCCTCGGCCATGGCGACGGCACCCTCGTGGTGGGCGATCATCAGCTCGGCGAACTTGCGGTCGAAGGCCTTGCCCTTGACGGCGGCCAGGTCCTTCATGTCCTGCTCCGACATCATCCCGGGCATGCCGTGCCCGGAGCCGTGACCGGCGGACTCGGGCTTGCCCCACCCCTTGAGCCAGGCCTTCATCTTCGTGATCTCCGGGTCCTGGGCCCGCTCGACCGCGGCGACCAGCTTCTTGACCTCGGGGTCCTCGGCCCGGCCGGCGGCGAGCTCCGCCATCTCCAGGGCCTGCTCGTGGTGGGGGATCATCATCTGCGCGAACATGACGTCCGCGTCGTTGAAGGCACCGGGTGCGCCGGCCTCGGCGGCGGCCCCCGAGGCGGTGGCGGACGCGGAAGGGGTGGCGGAGGCGGTTGCGGAGGCGGACTTGCCCCCGTGGTCCATTCCGTTCATCGCGTCGTCCGTGCCGCAGGCGGAGAGCAGGAGCCCGGCCGCGGCGACGGCGCCGACAAGGGCGGACTTCCTGGTGGTGCGGTGGGTGAAGGCAGGCATGTGGTGACACCTCGTGTGCTGGTCGTACCGACGGAGAAGACAGGCCGAAGACGTTCACGGGCAGCGCGGAGCGCCCGCGGTGGCGTTACGGCCTAGATCCGCAGGACGGACAGACGAGCGAGGTCGGGGGGCCGGCGGGGCGGCGCGTGCGGCCCCAGCACGGGCGTGAGCCGCGCGAGGAGGAGCGTGAGCCACTCGGGGCGGCGCCCGAGCGCGGCCCGCACGAGCCCGGCGAGCAGCCAGGCGCCGAGGACGGCCACGCACAGCGTGGTCATGTCCATCCCCGTACCGGGGTCGTGCCGGGCGTCGCCCCCGTCGCTTCCATGGGAGCCGGAGGGGCTGTGGGAGCTGAAGCTGCCGGATCTTCCGGAGCCCTCGGAGTTGTGACGGCTTCCGGTTCCGTGTGACGCGCCGGACCCCGCGGCGTGCGCGGGTCCCGCAGGGGACGAGGCCGACGAGGCGGAAGCGGTGTCCATGCCGCCGCCGGAGCCCGCCGGGTGCCCGACGGCGTGCATCAGGAACACCCCGAGCGCGAGCACGACGACGAGCAGGAGGTGCCCCAGGGCACCTCCTGCTCGTCTGCCACGTTCCGCTCGATGTGCAGTCACAGCCAGGACCTCCTGGCTGCGGAATATACCGTGCGGGGGTATCTGATGCGCGTTAGGCGGGAAGCTCGCCCGACATCGCGGCGGCCATCCGCAGGTGCGGCGCCGCCTCGGCGGTGCGTCCCTGGCGCTCCAGGGTCCGGCCGAGCATCAGCCGGGCGTAGTGCTCGACGGGGTCGCGGTCGAGGACGGCCCGCAGCTCGGTCTCGGCCTTGGAGAGCTGGGCGGAGTGGTAGTAGGCCCGGGCGAGCAGGAGGCGTTGGGCCGTCTGCTCCGGGTGCTCGGCGACCAGGCCGAGCAGGATGCGGACGGCGGTGCCGTACTCCTTCGCGTCGAAGAACAGCTGGGCGCGGTCCCAGCGCTCTCCGGCCGTTCCGAACTCGTAGTACGTGTCGCTCACTTGCTGTCCCTTTCCCGAGTCCCCGATCTGCCACCCTGTGGGATGGTCGATCAGGTCAACACAGCAGGATGGTTGAACATTCCACCATGATCGGCCTCGCCTCCCCGGGAGCGCTCCGGCACCCGGAACCGGACAGGAAAAGGTTGAGCGACATGAGCAATCTCGATCGTCAGGCCACGCCCACCGTGTGCGGCGGCCGCGGCTTCGTCGTCGCCGAGCCGGTACGGGAGCTGCTCAGCCCCCGCCACGTCCAGCTCGGCGAGTCGACCGAGGTCCGCCGGCTCCTCCCCAACCTGGGCCGGCGCATGGTCGGCGCCTGGGCCTTCGTCGACCACTACGGCCCCGACGACATCGCCGACGAGCCCGGCATGCAGGTCCCGCCCCATCCGCACATGGGGCTCCAGACCGTCAGCTGGCTCCACGAGGGCGAGGTCCTGCACCGTGACTCCACCGGCAGCCTCCAGACCATCCGCCCCCGCGAGCTGGGCCTCATGACCTCCGGCCGGGCGATCTCCCACTCCGAGGAGAGCCCCCGCCCGCACGCCCGCTTGCTCCACGGCGCCCAGCTCTGGGTCGCCCTCCCCGACGCCCACCGCCACGTCGAGCCCCACTTCCAGCACCACGCCGACCTGCCCCACGTCACCGCCCCCGGCCTCACCGCCACCGTCATCCTCGGCACCCTCGACGGCGCCACCTCCCCCGGCGCGACGTACACCCCCCTCGTCGGCGCCGACCTCACCCTCACCGCCGGCGCCGAAGCCCGCCTCCCCCTCGACCCCGACTTCGAGTACGCCGTCCTCGCCATGTCCGGCGAAGCCCACGTCGACGGCGTCCCCCTCCTCCCCGGCTCCATGCTCTACCTCGGCTGCGGCCGCACCGACCTCCCCCTTCGCGCCCTCTCCGACGCCGGCCTCATGCTCCTCGGCGGCGAACCCTTCGAAGAGGAACTCGTCATGTGGTGGAACTTCGTGGGCCGTACGGACGAGGAGATCCGCCAGGCGCGGGAGGACTGGATGACGGGCGACCGCTTCGGTGAGGTGAAGGGGTACGACGGGGGCCGACTGGACGCGCCGGAGGTCCCGGCGGCGCAGCTGAAGGCGCGGGGGCGGGTGCGCTGAGCTGGGGTTTTCTCCTCGCGGTCGATGTTCGCAGCAGGCTCGCTCGGCTGTGCCTCCGACTTTCGGCGTGCCACTGGGAGGGATGGTTTCGCACCTTCTCTCGGTGGCGCAGCCAGCGCGGCGCGCTTCTATGGTGTGCTCGTGTGGGAGCAGGTCTGGTCAGCTGAATGCTGACCTTTTGCTGACTTTACTGACGGGTCATCAGGTGTGTTGCCAGGGGCAGTGGCTTCCTTACCTGGTGGTCGTACAGCGATCTGGCATGCCCAGCCTGCACCCCGAGACAGTGCCGATCATCGGACCGCCGTGTCCTCGGCGCCGCTGCTTGTGCATCATGAGCGGATGGAGAGCCCAGGCGAGTTGCCCATCGTGATGATCACAGTCGATCGTGGTTCGGACGCCCTCGTATTGGTCAGGTCCGACGGCAAAGAGGCGCGGCTGCCGCTGCCGGGCCCCTTGTTCGAACCGACAAGTCTGCTGTCTCGGGTCTCCTATCCGCCGACCTTCGAAGGCTTGGTTGTGGAGACTCTCAAGGGCGACAGCATCGTGTTCGAGCTCCCCCGGCTTGACCGAGCCGACCAGTTGGCCGGACGGCTCGTCGTCTATCTGGATCAGAACAAATGGCGCCTCGTGAGCGATGCGATGAGAGGGCAGCGGAGCGGGACGGCGGATGATCGAGTCGCGGCTTTTCAGCTTGCGCAGTGGTCAGCGGAGCGCAAGATCATCCTTCCTGCTTCGTCGGGGCACTATTACGAGACGACCAAGTGGTCGAACGCGGAGGGGCGCTACCGTCTAGGCCTGTCCATTCTTCAGACCAGCAGGGGCTGGCAGTTGCGGGATCCGCTGCAGGTGTGGAGGGATGAACTCCGTCTGATGTTCCGTGCGCAGATCGGGCAGTCTGAGGTGATGGCGCCGGTCGTGACGTTGGAGCCGAACTCGCTTCATTCGGCCGCGAGAGGCTTCGTTCCTGCTTCGGCGCCGGCAGATTTTCCACCGATGGCGGCGTTCCAGCAGGAGGCGCTTGTTTCTGCCGTTAGTTTGATCGACACCATGCTGGACTCGGAAGGTGGGGAGCGTGGTCCTGAGCTTGGCTGGACGGAGGCGAACCAGAAGTTCAGTGACTGGCTGGACACCCAAAGCGGCGATGCTCAGCAGAAGCGCAAGGCGATCGACGCATGGCTCCTCAGCGACCTGCGGAACAAGGTGGCCGAGGAATCCTTTGCCGCAGGAATGACGCCGGAGCAACTGAAGGAATGGGGCACAGGATCTCAGCCCGTCCAGAAGATGGCCTCTCTTCCGGCTCTGGGCCTCTTCCGGGAGATGCTCCATGAACGTCACCTCAACCGTGGCACCACGTGGAAGCCGAATGACGTGATCGACATGGTCTATCTCTCCTGCGCGGCCGGCTACGCCGACTTCGTCGTCTGTGAGCGGCAGATGCGGGAGTCGCTGGCGCGGGGGGCGAGACGGCTCGGGCGAAGCACTCAGGTCTTTCGGAGCCTGGCCGAAGCGGTATCTGCTGTGGAAACGGCGCTTGGAACCCGTCTTGGAGCTGGCGATGCCGGGTCGTCGGCGTAAGGCATCCTGCGTGCGTCCGCGACCAGAGCCGACGTGCCTTGCAAGTGGCGTTGCAGCCGTCAGGCCGCGTGGAAAGGTCTCACCTCGGCGTGTGCTTGCCTGGGCCGTTGCCGTGCATGCCTGGAGCGATCTTCCTTCAGGCATGGGGCCACCGCCGGATGGGGTGTACGGACGCCAGTGCGCGTAGCATGAATAATCATGGATCTCATTGCACGCGTGCGCCGGGCGATGGATGAACAAGCCATCCATCCAACGGAGTTCGAGCGTTGCGCCTGTGCGCTCCTGCAATCACAGTATCCGGGCCTGTCCGCGGTCGAGGGTGGGCATGACTTCGGTCGCGACGCCGACATCTACTTCCCATGGGGACCCCAGGACGCGGACGCCCGTGGGCGCCTGCTCGTGACTACGGGTGATCCTGTGGCGAACCTGCGCACGGGCCTTCGTCGTATGAGTGAAGAGGGCGTGCAAGCCGATCTGATTGTGATGGCCTGCTCACAGCCTGTCGACGCTACCAGGCGCGCCTCCTTGGACCGGTTGTGTGCAGATCGTGGCCTCCCCGCGCCGCACATCTATGCCCGGGACTGGTTCGCTTCGCGCTTGTCCAAGGAGCCGATGTGGAGGTTCCACCTCCTCGGCGTCAGAGGAGAGCTGGAGGCCCTGCTTGACCGGCCGCTGGAGCTGCCGGAAGACGGCGCTGAGCACACCGATCTCTTTGGCCGAGAGGCGGATCTGGCCAAGCTCGACGAGGCCGTCACCAGTGGCCGGGATGTCGTATTGGCCGGCGTGCCCGGTGTGGGGAAAACCCGGCTCACCGTTGAGCTCACAGGCAAGGTCGCCTACCTAGAGCAGGCGCAAGCAGATCGCATCTTGGACGAGCTACTGACTTCTTGCCCTGCCGCCGTGGTCGTGGACGATGCCCACACTCGTCTCGACGAGATGCGTGTGCTGCGGCGGGCGCGCCACGGTGCGGAACATGCTTTCGCCATCGTCGCGACCACCTGGCCCGACAGGGCGGACGAGGTGACGGCGGCCCTGCCCGGCGCTGTCCGCCTCGACATCGACCTGTTGGAGCGATCCGCCATGAACGCCCTGGTCACCTCTCTGGGCGTCACTGGGCACCGGGCCCGGGCGGCAGTTCTCGACCAGGCGGCTGGACGACCGGGGTGGGCCGTCACCTTGTGCCGGCTGTTCACAACGGGTGAGGGAGGCCAGGTAGCCAACGGCGCAGCACACCTGGCCAACGTAGAGCGCCATCTCCGCCGTATCACCGAGACCGAGACAGCCGTCGACGTTCTGGCCTGTGTAGCGGCCCTGGGAGGGGCTTCAAGCGAGACGCTATACGCGCTTGCGCCGCTCGTCGGCGAGCCGCCGGCCAGAATGTCCGGCCTGATGGAGCGCCTTGCGCGCCACGGCCTCGTGGAGACGGTGCACGACGTCTGGCGGCTGCAACCAGCCCTGCGCGCGCCACTGATTGCCCGGTGGTTCTTCACACGTCCGGCAAACAGGCCGTGGTCCACTCTCTGCGACGCCTTCCCCACCAGGAGCCGCGACCTCGTCTCCGCCGCCATCTCCGCAGCCCGCGTCTCAGTCTCCTCGGACGCTCGGACGGCAGTCGAGAACTGGGTGCGAGCCTTGCCCGCACCGACCGAGTGGGACACCGGCACCCTCTCGTTGGTGTCCGAATACGCCCGTCTGGACCGAGAGGCTGCACAGTTCGCGGTCACCCAGGCGCGTGCGATCCTCGCCGCCCCGCGTGACGAGCCAATGAACGCCACCATCACGGACCGGCAAGCTGACGCAGCTGCTCGGCAGCTCGCACAGTCGGCGACGCAGTATCTACTGCCTGAAGCCATAACCGCTCTGCTCGACCTTGCCGTGGGCGACGAGCGCCCGCGCCACTCCACTCCGCAGCACCCACTGCGTGTGCTCGACGACGTGGCCAAAACGATCGACCCGGACTTCGGAACCGTATTCGAGGTTCGAGGGCTGCTGTTGAGGCCCGTCCTTGAGTGGCTGCGTACTCACCGCTCTCCAGCTGACTGGGGTGTAGCCACCGAGGTGCTCGCAAGCATCTTCTCCGCCGAAACGTCTGGGACTTGGACTGACCCCGGTAGTCCCAACACGGTCACACTCGCCCGGGGCGTGGAAAGTGCCGAAAACCTGGCCTGTCTCATCTCCTTGTGGGACCAGGTGGCGCCCGTGATCGAGGAAACCGAACGACAGGACGGCCTGAACAGCGCCCCCGCCGCGGTTGTTCCTCTGCTGGACCTGGCCGCCTCATGGGTACGGCTCGGTGCAGGATTCGTTCCCCACAACAGCGAACCGAGCAGGGAACAGAAGAACCAGGGAGCGAAGGGAGGAACTCGCATGCTGGCTACCCTGCATCATCTGCTCCAGGCCTCTCCCGGCCTCGCTCTGCGTGCTCGACGCATGCTCAACGCCGCATACGCGCGGACCGGCGACGAAGGAAGCAACCTCCCGGCACTGGACATCGATCCAGATATGCAGTCCTTCATCGGCTGGAGTCGTCGGGACGCCACGGGCCACCAGGACGAAACCGCCCCAGGCAGCGTCCGCACAGTGGAATCTCTCGCCCAAAGGATTGCTGCCCTCGGCCCGACCGCCGGAGTCGCGCGATTCATCGCCTTGGCCGAGCAATCCGAGCTCGCGGGAGACCACGGAGGCGGCACCTGGGTCGCCGACCACATGGTGCCGCACCTCACCGACCCCGCCGCCTGGCACGCAGCGGCAACGGCAGCTGGCAGCCCGCCGATTCACCGAGCCGCACTGAGCCGATGGCTCACGACTTCCCCCGACACGTTGTCTGCTGAGGTCCTCACCTCTGCGCTGGATGATCCCCGCTTCAGAACCGGCGTCATCTCCACCGTCCTCGGACGAGGTACAGACGACACTGCTGCCCAGCTCGTGGTCGCGAAGATGCGCGCCGAAGACGCCTGGCTGCTCGACTCGATCTTCCTCCGCGACGAGCCGCACGAGGTACTGCACCGTCTCCTGCGCCACCCAGACGCTGTCGTCGCCGGCAGCACGGCGGTCATCTTCGCCATCGGACAACCCCACGGCCCCTCACTAACGGACGCATGGCGAGCAACCTGGTGTGATGCCGTACGCCGCATCCGCCCCGAGGATCTACCCCAGCACGACGAGTGGCGTGCCGGCCAACTCCTTGCCCACCTTGCCGAGCACGACCCCGATCTGCTGGAAACGTGGTACACCGCGCGCCTCGACGAAATGGCCGAGCAGGGCTACTTCGCTGCGCCCGAGCCCCACGGGTGCGACCTGCACTTGGACCGCCTTCCACAATGCCATCGCTATCGCCTTACCGTCCGCTGTGTCGACCTTCCACGCATCGGCCACAGCCCACTTGTCCAGCTTGTAGGCGCCGACCGCAACCTGGCAGAGCAGCTCATCAGGGATGACGTGGTCACTCCCGACAAGCTTCTCGAAGCCCTCGCGGGCCAGCGGAACGAAACACTGGAAAGCCTCGGACCACTTCTCCTCGACCACGGCGTACCCGCCGCACACATCGCGGCCGACGTCGCATGGGTCGACTCATGGTGGGGAGAGGATTCGGCCAGACACCAACATCTCATCGACTACTTCACAGACCTCTCCATTCGCGTCCCGGCTCTCGCTGCCGTCGCCGAAGCGGGTCGTGCTCAGCAAGAGGAGCTGCTGCGAACGGCGGAAAGGAAAGAGCGCGCTGCACGAGTGCGGGGGCGCTGAGCGAGGCTGGCACAAGGGCTTGGGGATGCACGCTGGAGATCATCGAACGGCCTACGTGCATACCAGAGGCGCTGTGCTGCTTGTTAAGCGTGTCGGTCAGGTGCGTTGGTGGGTTATAGGCAGCGGTGGTAGCCCGGTTCCTCATGCTCCGAGAGTGAGGAGATCTTCTTGAAGTCCTCGCCCGCGGGGCGCTGACCTGCGCAGATAGACGTCTAAGGGGTGCTGGCCTGCGACTTTGCTCCTTTCCGGAGCTTTCGCGATGACACCGTCTTACGCGGTCGATTCTCCCCAGACGCTCCCCAAGGCGGCTTGATTCTCCCCAGATTCTCCCCGGCTGGCACTGCTTCGGCAGGAGGTGCAGCCCCTGGTCAAGGCTAGTTCTCGGCTCGGAGAAGCGGCTACGCATAGTGTCAAGGGAGGTGCCGGTCGGTGCGACGAAGGCGGTCTGGCCGGCGAGGAGGCGGGCTGACCAGGCCGCGTAGTCCTCGGCGGCCCAGCCGATCCGGCGGAACAGTACGGCGGACAGCTCCGGTTCGCGGATGAGTGGCGCCGGTGCCCGGGGTGGGTCAGAGAAGGCTTCTTCTGCGGACGGGCAGGATGCTCAGGGCCATGACGGTGCCGTCCTCGTGGAACGAGATCGGCCCGTTCCACTTGCTGGCCTCTTCGGTGCTGGGCAGGGCGGAGCGGAGTTCGTAGGCTGCCTGCCGGTATCCCTCCACACGCCCTTCGCTGATCAGCCCGTACAGTCTCGCGTCCATTCCGGAGAATGCCTCGATGCGTACGGTCTCCATGCGGAAGACGTGGTCGGTCCCCACGAATCTCCTGCCGGCGACCGTGATCTCGGCGTCGTGAGAGCTGGACGTAGCGGCGAAGGTGGGCACGTCGTAATGCTCGCGGCCTTGGTGTTTGGTGAGGTACTGGGCTGTCTTCCGGCCGCCGCCGGCAAAGGCGGTCAGCCCGGCGGCCCCGGTGCGGGCCAGGAGCTGGCCGAACCAGGGGAGGTCGTCCTCGCCGACCTGGAAGCCGTCGACGTTCCGTGCGCGCCAGCCCCCGCGGGCCGGTACGCGGATGGCGTTGGGATAGGGGATGCCCGACTTGCCGGTGATCTCCTCGTCGGCGTTCCCGGGCGTTCCCGGTATACGGAGAGGGAGCAGGACTTCGCCGGAGGACTGCAGGGTGTTGATGACGATTCCGCCCTGGCCCACGAGCTCAGTGGACAGCATCAGGCACGGCGCCCTGTTCCACTCGCCGATCTGCATGCCCTCGGCCAGCTCCGATCCCTTGACCAGCTGCTGGATCGTGGTGCTACGGGTGCGGCCGGACCGCTTGGACGGCTTCTGGTGGTTGCCCCGGCAGACCACGAACGTGACCTTCGACGGCTCTCCCGGTTTCCACGCCTCGATGAGGAAGTCGGGCCGGGGACGTGAGCCCTTGTCCCGCTGGATGCCGCCCAGAGCCCAGCCGGCCCGCAGGATCGTGCTCGTGTCCACAGCCGAGACGATGTGATCCGGATACCGCTCCCGCACGATGTGCTCCGCGGCGGCGAGACCGAAGCCGACGGCCAGTTCCCTGGCCTGCATGGACTTGTACCAGCGTTCGGCGGTGCGCCCCTTGTCGGTGAGGTCCATGACTCCGGCGCGGTTGCCGCACAGAGCCTCGCAGTACTTCAGGCTCAGCCAGTGCTCCGCGAGCCCCCGACCCACGCCCTGGCCGGCCAGTACGTACCCGCGGGCGACGGCGTGCAGCGCCTGCCATGGGTTCAGACCAAGGGAGTTGTCGATGTCGGCCTTGGCGACGGGACGCACGTCGGGCTTCCTCCGAACCACCTCCTGGCCCTTCTCCCTGCGCCTTGCGTCGATGGCCGCTGCCGCGGAATCGACATGGGCGACGAGATCGGCGGTAGACCTGACGTGAACGGTCTGCCGACGGCTGAGTGCGTTCAGGATCTGACGAGCGGTTCTTGCCATGAATCCCCCGTGGTGTCCGCGTGCGCCTGGCCGACCGGGACGGTAGTTCGGCGTGCAGGGGCGCATACAAGTACGCATGGCACATCACCGTGCGGAACCAGCCATACGGAACGCAGGGCGGAGCTTCCAGCGGCGTGGTGGTGAAGCGGACGGAGGATCGACTGCGGATCCGCTGGCTGCATGCTGAATTTTCCAGCTAGTGACGTTCCGTGAGGCTGGGTTTGGAATCAGGTGGTCTTATGCCAGGGGACCAGTAGCCTCGTCACACGGCGCGATCGACTGACCAGTCGCCGGTGTGTGTCGGCTCGACGGTGACCAGTGGTGCAGCCGGCCGCCGGCTTCAGTGCCGCGGGCCCGGCCCCCGTCGAGGCGAAGGGGGCCGGGCGCGGGAAACTGTTCGGGGTCACGCTGCGCCGTGTCGCAGACAGCTGATCCCGGATCAGTGCCTCTGATCGACTTCTTTCCCCGTCAGGAGCCTGTACTCAACGGCTGGAAAATCGGGTTCGGAGTCATCCGGCGAGGTGATGGTGCCGAGCCAACCGAGGAAGAAGGCCGCCGGCACGGAGAACAGGCCCGGGGTCTGGAACGGGAACCAGTCGAAGCTCGCCTCCGGCCACAGCGCATAGGCGGTGCCGGAGACGCTGGGCGAGAAGAACATGAGCGTGGTGCAGAGCGCCAGTCCCCCGTAGACGGACCACAGGAGCCCCTTGCGATTGAACCTGCGCCAGAAGAAGGAGTAGACCAGTGGGGGGAAGACGCACGACGCCGCGACGCTCATCGAGAACGTGACGAGGAAGTCGACCGGGTAACGATGGGTGGCAGCGGACAGCGACAAGCCCACAGCGCACAGGACGACGACGGTCAGACGGAGCACCCGCACTTCTCCGGTGTCGGTGCGGGCGCGCTTGCTCCGGCCGAACACGTCGTGGGCGAAGGAGACGGCGGCGGCGAAGGTCACACTGGTCGTGGTCGACAGGACGGCCAGGAAGGCGACACACGCCATGGCGGTGATGAGCGCGACGCGCCCCGCCGAGCCGTCACCGAGCACGCCCGAGGCCAGCAGGATCGGGGCGGACTGTCCATTGGTATCGACCGCGCCGATGACCCTGCTGCCCACCACGGCCGCTGCGGCGAAACCCGTCGTGATCAGGAGCAGGGCGAACACACCGACCAGCCCCACGGCGATGCCCATGGACCGTCGCGCCGCGCGCCCGCTGCGGGACGCGCTGACGCGCAGGAGCAGGTGAGGCGCCACGGCCGTACCGAGGATCACGACCATGTGGTCGCCGAACGCGTTGAGCGGTCCGAGCCCCGCCGTGTACGGCCACAGTCCCGGGCTCAGGTACGCGTCCGGCGCCACGCTGTTGTCCACCGCGGAGGCCAGCAGACGTCCGGGGTCCCAAGCGAATCGATGGAGGGCCAGCAAGGTGAGCACTGCCAGCGTCACCAGCGTGACGGGCACCTTGACGACCTGCAGGAAGCTGGTGCCTCGCAGATCGGCCACCGCGGCGAAGCACGCGACGAGGCAGCCCACCAGTACCGTGCACGCCACCTGGGCCTCGTCGGTCGAGATGCCGATCACGAGCGCCGTGCTGATGCCGGCCGCGCGCAGTTGGATCAGGAGAAGGGGGATCGCGATGGTCATCGTCACGATGGTCGCGGCTATGCGGGGTGCCGTTCCTGATGCGCGCAGGGAGAAGAGGTCGCCGAGGGTGTACCGGCCGCTGTTGCGTACCTTTTGGGAAATGAGCAGCGTGACGCCGAGGGTGATCAGGATGTCGATGGCATACCCGAACCCGTCGTAGCCGAACAGGGTGATGGCCCCGGGAATCGCCAGCAGGGTGAGGACCGAGATCTGCTCGCCCGCCATGGCGAATCCGTTGAAGACCGGGGAGAGGGACCGGTCGGCGATGTAGAGCTTTTCCGGGTGGTCCTCCTGTGTGGCGAGATTGAAGATCCACAGGAGAGAAAGGCCGATGAAGACCAGAAAGGCGATGATCACCGGAGCTCTGGCATCGGAACCGATCGGGTCGACGTCGCCCGAGGTCAAGATGTGCAGGGTCACCCGCTTCACCGCCAGGAGTGGTCGACGGAGGAAGCGTCCGACGTCCCGGCCTGGGGCAGGGTGGATGTCAGAGACCGCTCGATGGGATCGCACAGACGCGTCGACCGACGCTCGTGCCACCAGGTGGAGGCGACGAACAGGCCACCTTGCAGGACGCCCCACAGCACGCCCATCGTGAGCTGCCCGTACACGCGCGCCGAGGGAAGACCCGTGAAGGGGAACAGCACGATGCCGGTGGCGAGGGGCACTGCGTTGACGACAAGGAATCTGCGCTGGGTGCGATGCACGGCTACGCGGAGACTTTCACTGCGGTACGACCGGGGGGCACCTCCTGAAGCGTGGGGCGTCGGTGGGCGACCGGGTGGCGCCGGGGGGAAGTGAGAGCGCATGGAACCTTCCTGAGTTGCCATCGGATTTCGCAGTGCTGATCACGGACGAACCCCGTCCTTTCACGGTCGCGTTTCTCGGCGACCGGCATGGCTCTCCGCCGCGCCCCGAGGCCACGGGGCGCGGCGGAGTTCCTGCTTGAGGGCCGCCCTTCGTCACCGGGCCCGGTCAGTTCACCGGGGCCGCGCCGCGTCGGGCGTTCCGTCGGCTGCCGTTGACCAGGTCGTTGAAACGGTCGACGGCCCAGATGGTCCGCAGCCCTGGAGCGCCCATCATCATGGGGCGTCCGAACGTGGGCTTCTTCACCCAGAGAGCCTTCAGGTCCTCGTGCTGTTCGCCGTCCACGATGTGGTCGGCGATGAGCGAGCCGAGGTACGGCGCCTGGGCCAGGCCGTGGCCGTTGCAGGCGACCGAGTAGAAGACGTTGTCGTCGATGTTGCCGGCGAGCGGCAGCCACGACGTCGTGATCCCGATCCATCCGCCCCAGGCTCGAGCGGCTGCGACGTCGGCCAGCGCGGGGAAGCGGGTTTCGAAGCCGCGTGCGAGGTCGGCGACGACCGCCTCGTCCGGCTTCCTCAGGGGAAGCGGGTAGCTCTTCCCCCGTTGGATCCGGCGGACGCCGAACACGATCGTGTTGCGCGAGGTGAGCCGGTAGTTCTCCATGAAGTTGTGCTGGGTGACCACCCCCGACCGGCTGGTCCAGCCGAGCGCGGCCAGGCGTGCGGGGTCGATGGGCTCGGTCTCCACCTCGGTGACCCAGATGGGCACGGACAGGCGCTTCGGAGTGATCGACAGCTCGCCGCCGAAGGCGTTCGTCGCGAGCACGAGTTTGTTCGCGCGCACCTCACCGCCGGGTGTCCTGACGGTGATGCGACCGCCGTCCCGCGTGATGTCGGTGACCCTCGTCCGTTCGAAGACCCGGGCACTGGACGAGAGGACGGCGCGGCGGATGCCCAGGCTGAACTTGCCGGGGTTCATCATCCCGCCGACGGACTCGCGGAAGCCGCCGAGGAATCCGCGGGGGATGCCCAGCTCCGCACTCGTGCCGAGTTCGACCTTCCCGCCGGCCTTCTGCAGGATCTTGGTCACGCGACGCACGCGGCCCATCTGCCCGCGGGAAACCGCGGCGCAGACGTTGCCGGTGGCCTCGTAGTCGCAATCGATGTCCAGCCGTTCGATCAGGCGCTCCACGAAGTGCGCGGAGTTCTCGGCGAACCGGACGATGCCGGGGAACTTCCTGGGGTAGAGGATGTTCAGGAACTGGATGTCGCCGCCCGGGGCACCTGCCAGCTGTCCGGCATTGCGCGAGGCGGAGCCGTGGCCGCAGAACTCGGCCTCCAGCAGCACCACGTCCTGGCCGCGCTCGGCCAGCCGCAGCGCCGTAGACATCCCGGCCAGTCCGCCGCCCACGACCACCACCTCACAGGTGACGTCCTCCTCCAGGGCGGACCGGACGTCGCCCGGCGGGTCGACCCATCCGGTGAAGGTGGTGTACTCGACGTTGTCCGTCTTCATCTCACGGTTCCTTGCTTCGTGTTGTACGGGGCAGCGGCTCGGCTTCAGACCAGCCGGCGCTTGAGGATCTTTCCGCTGCCGGTCATCGGCAGGCTCGACACGATCTCGACGATGCGGGGGTACTTGTAGGAGGCCATCTGCTCCTTGCCCCAGGCGACGAGGTCGTCGGCGGTGAGTGCGGCGTCCTTCTCGAGGATCACGAAGGCCTTGATCTCCTCGCCGTGGCTGTCGTGCGGGACGCCGATGACCGCCGCGAGGCTCACCGCGGGATGGGTGTGGAGCACCTCTTCGATCTCGCGGGGGTAGACGTTGAAGCCGCCGCGGATGATGAGGTCCTTGGCCCGGTCGACGATGTAGTAGAAGCCGTCCTCGTCGCGTCGTGCGAGGTCCCCGGTGCGGAACCATCCGTCACGGATCGCCTCGGCCGTCGCCTCCGGGCGGTTGTAGTAGCCCTTCATGACGTTGTGGCCCCTGATCGCGATCTCGCCGACTTCCCCGGCCTCGGTGACCTCCGTCCAGTCCGGTCGGATCAGCTTCAGTTCCACACCCCAGATCGGGAGGCCGATCGAGCCCGGTCGGGACTCGAGCCGGGGGTCGCTGAACGTGGCGACGGGCGAGGTCTCGGACAGCCCGTACCCTTCGAGCACGGTGACGCCGAGGCGCTGCTCGACCCGGTTGATGATCTCGACAGGCAGGGCCGCCCCACCGGAGATGCCGATCCGTAGGTTGCCGGCGATCCGACGGACGTCGACGTCGTCGGAGAGGGCGTTGAGCAGCCCCCACCACATGGTCGGAACACCCGCGAAGAACGTGATGACCTCGCGGCTCATGAGCTCGACCACCTCACGGGCGGCGAAGCGCGGCACGAGGTGCAAGGTCGCCGCGACCGAGAACCCCGCGTGCATCTGCACCGTCGCGCCGAAGGTGTGGAACAGGGGAAGGCACACCACATGGCTGTCGGTGGCCGGTTCGTTGCGGAACAACCGGTTGTTGGCCAGCACGTTCATCATCGTGTTCGCGTGGGAGAGTTCGGCGCCCTTGGCCTGGCCCGTCGTTCCCGACGTGTAGAGGATGACCGCGGTGTCGGTCGGCTCCCTGACCACCGACTCGAACACGGTGCTCATGCCGGCGAGTGCCTGACCGAGCGTCTCGGTACCGGCGATCGGGCTGGGCGCCTCCTGGTCGGCGGTGATGACGAAGAAGTGCTCGACCGTCCCGACCTCTTCGTATCCGGCATGGCCCTCCGAGGCCATGGCCAGCTCCGGAGTTCCCTCGAAGCAGAAGTACGCCGAGACGTCCGCGTCGTCCAGGTGGTAGGCGATCTCGCGGCCCTTGAGCAGGACGTTGAGCGGGACCACGACGGCACCCGCCTTGAGCACGCCGTAGTAGACGATGGGGAAGGAGGGCAGGTTGGGGCAGCTGAGGGCGACCTTGTCGCCGGGCCGGATGCCCCGGGACACCAGCAGGTTGGCGACCTGGTTCGCCGCCTCGTCGACCTGGCGGTAGGTCAGCCGGGTCGGGCCGAGCACGAGTGCGTCCCGGTCCGGGAACGTGCGGGCGGAGTCTTCGAGAAGGATCGAGAGGTTCAGCAAGGTGGTTCTCCAGCGGCTCTGGGTTGGTCATCGGGTGATCTCGACGGCTGAGTCGAAGACGTCAGCCCTCAGCCGCTGCGTCGTTCACCCGCGTCCCGGACACGACAGCGGCGCGTTTCACAGCGGAAGGTCCGGCGAGTCGACTCCGACCACCCGGTCACCGCAGAACACGCGCACCGACTCGGCGGGGCCGTGACCGCCGATGCCGGACGGTCCCCAGAAGCTCTGCGCGGAATCGTCGCCGAGGTCGGCGAGCTTGGCGCCGTTGACCCGCACCTCGCCGGACAGCACACGCGAGCCGACCTCGATCGCGCGCTCCGTGTCGCCGCCGAACACATAGGCGTCGAGCCCCGAGGGGTGGGCGTTCGCGATGCGCAGCGCCTCCTCGTCGGAATCGACGGCGTGCAGCGACACCACGGGACCGAACAGCTCCGCGGTGGCCTTCGCCGGGTCGGCCCCGGCGGCGACGGTCGGCGAGAGGAAGAACCCGTCGAGCTCGGGCAGCCGGGCCGGCCGGTGGACGCTCGCCCCCAGGGCGCGCAGGCCTTCGATCCGGCTCTCCAGCGTCGCGAAGTGCGGCGCGTTCGAGATCGGACCGAGTTCGGTGCCTTCGTCGAGCGAATGACCGATCACGACCTTGGAGATGCGCGCGGTCAGCGCTTCGAGCAGCGGCTCCACCAGGCTCCGGTGGGCGAGCACCTTACCCGGTCCCTCGCACCACTGGCCGTTCAGCTTGGTCATGCCCTCGAAGATCCCGTCGGCGGCGACCTCGACGTCGGCGTCGTCCAGGACGAGCGCGGGGTTGTTGCCGCCGAGCTCCAGCTGGAGGACCTTGAAGTCCTCCGCGGCGGCCCGGGCGATCGCCCGGCCGGCGGTCGGACCACCGGTGAACGACAGAACCTTGACGCGCGGGTCACCGGTCAGTGCGGCGCCCACGTCGCCCCGTCCGTGCACGAGCTGCAGCGCGCCGCTGGGCAGCCCGGCTTCGACGAAGCACTCGACGATGATCTGCGCGCTGCCCGGGGCGTGCTCCGACGGCTTCAGGATCACCGGGCAGCCCGCCGCGACCGCGCTCACGACCTTCGCCGCGGGGATGAAGCTCGGGCCGTTCCACGGCGTGAGGATCGCGGCCGGCCCCCACGGGACCTTGTACAGGCGGACATCGCGGCCGCCCGCCGCCAGAGCGCGCACCCGGGGGATGTTCAGCAGATCCGCCGCCGTCGCCCGGATCCTGGCGGGCAGGAACGCCGCCACCTTCCGGGTGACGCCGATCGGCACACCGCTGGTCAGGGAGTCCGTGCGGGCGATGTCCTCGACCCGGGTCTCGATGAGCGCGGCGACGCGTTCGAGCACGTCGGCACGCTCCCGGCGGGCCTCGTCGTCCCACCGGCCGACGCCGTACACGCCCTCGGCGTGCCGCAGCGCCCGCTCGACGTCTTCGGATCCGGTCGTGACCGCGCGGTGCACCGGTTCCCGGGTGTTGGGGTCGACGTTCCATTCGCCCCGGATCGTCTCGCAGTCGCTCCAGGCGTCCGCTATGTAGTTCACCGGCTGGGGAATCGTCGTCTCGCCGCTCGACATGTGAGTCACCTCTGCATCCGTTGTTGGTCAGGCATTGAGGTCGACGACGACGCGCGTCACGTCACCGCTGCGCATCGCCTTGAAGCCCTCGTTGATCTCGCCGAACGGGATGACCTGCGTGACCATCTCGTCCAGCAGCAGCCGCCCCTGCTGGTAGAGGCGCGCGAGCTGGACGATGTCCTGGCGCACCTGACCCGATCCCATGTACGAGCCGATGAGGCGCTTCTCGCCGAAGAAGAAGTCCGAGGCGGGCACCTTGAGCTCGGTGCCCGCCGGGGCGATGCCCACCAGGCACGCGGTGCCGGTCTCCCGCACCACCGAGAGCGCCGTGGCCGCGGTGCGCGCCGAGCCGACGGCCTCGAACGAGTAGTCGACCCCGTCGCCCAACAGCTTCCGGACCTCCGCGGCGACGTCCTCGGCGCCCCCGTTCACGACGTGCGTCGCGCCGTAGCCGCGGGCGGCCTCGAGTCGCGCCTCGTCCAGGTCGATCGCGACGACGGCCGAAGCCCCCGCCAGTCTGGCTCCCTGGATGATGGCCGACCCGACGCCGCCGCAGCCGATCACCGCCACCGTGCTTCCCGGACGCACCCGGGCACCGCGGAAGACGGCGCCGACGCCGGTGATGACACAGCACGCCAGGAGACACCCCACGTGCAGCGGCACCGCGTCGTCCAGCTTCACCAGCGCGTTCTCCCGCATGAGGGTGTGCCGCGAGAACGCGCCGACGTCGCCGAGCCGCTCGACCGGCTTGCCGTCCGCCAGTTGGAACGCGGGACGCGGGCGACGACGGACCTCCGCCACGCGCCGACACTGCGTCGACCGGCCGGCCTCACAGTTGACGCACCGGCCGCACGACGGCGTCAGCGCCCCGACCACACGGTCGCCGACACGCAGTCCGGTCACCGCGGAGCCGGTCGCCTCGACCACACCGGCCACCTCGTGACCCACCACCACCGGCAGGTCGGTCGGCACCGTGCCGGTCATGTAGTGCAGGTCGCTGTGGCACAGGCCCACGTGCGAGACCGCGACGCGTACCTCGTCGGGCTCGGGATCGTCCACCTGGATCGCGGTCATCTCGAGCGGTTCGTTCACCGCGGTGAGCACCGCGGCCTCTGTGTCGATCACTTCTTCTCCTCAGTCGTTCCTTGCGGAAGGGGCCGTACCGGCCCCTGTCCCGAGCTACTTGCCGGTGCCCTTCGCGGCCCAGAAGCCTTCGACGCCCGCCCTGAACACCCCGCTCTCCCAGGTCTCCCGCGCGGCGGCGTCCTCACGGGCGAAGGCCTGCTCGATCTCGTCGAGCCGCGGCCGCAGGAGCGCGAGGTGGAGCGCCGTCGTGTTGTTCTCCGGCGTCCACTCGACGACCAGGTCAACCGCGCGGTCGACCAGTTCGCCGGGCGCGACGACCTCGTCCAGGAGACCGATCCGCAGGGCCTCCTCGGCACCGATCCGCGGCGAGCCGAGGACCATGCGCATCGCGTGGTTCCCGACGATCCGGGTCAGCAGCAGGCTCGACGCGTTCGAGATCGTGATGCCCCGGCCGTTCTCCGGCTGGTAGTACTCCGCCGCCGGGCTGCCGATCCGCGCGTCGCAGCAGAGGGTGATCTCCGAGGCGCCGCCCACCGCGAGACCGTTCACGGCCGCGATGACGGGGACCCGTGTCTCCACGACGGCGCGGGTGATGTCGTGGAAGGTCTCGAACGCCTCCCGCATCTCCTCGTACGAGGTGGGCGGCGCCTGGAGGTCCTCGCCGGCCGAGAACGCCCGGCCCTCACCCGTGAGCACGATTCCGCGCACGCTCTCGCCGGCCCCGAACTTCCGTATGACCTGGGCGAGTCGGCGTCGCGTGGCGACGTCCATGGCGTTCAGCTTCTCCGGACGGCGCAGGGTCAGCACCGCCACGCCCCGTACGACGTCGACGTCGAGGACGTCCGCGGACGGGGTGGACGACTGGGCGGCGGGCGCGCCCGCAGAGCCGCGCCGGGCACCCAGGTCGAAGGTGACGCCGGGCTCGGCCGCGGCGCGGGCCTTGAGCGCCGGCTTGGACACGCGCTCGGACGGCGTCCGCGGGAAGTCGGCGACGAACTCCACGTAGCGCGGCACCTTGAAACGGGC
This sequence comes from Streptomyces sp. LMG1-1-1.1, assembly GCF_040815545.1. Taxonomy (NCBI): domain Bacteria; kingdom Bacillati; phylum Actinomycetota; class Actinomycetes; order Kitasatosporales; family Streptomycetaceae; genus Streptomyces; species Streptomyces sp. LMG1-1-1.1. The sequence goes on from NZ_JBFPNH010000054.1 coordinate 218,114, forward strand.
GAGCTGCCGGCCGGCCCGGTCGACGAGCCGCGCGGCGGTCGTGCGGTCCGCCGGCACCCCGACGGAGAGCTGGACGAAGGCCTTGACCTCTTCGCCGAAGGTCTCGTCGGGTTCGGCGACGACGGCGGCGGCCACGACCTCCTCGTCACGTTCGAGAGCGGCCTCGACCTCGGCGCTCGCGATGTTCTCGCCGCCACGACGCACCATGTCCTTGATCCGGCCGACCAGCCGGACGCCCCCGTCCGGTCGGCGGACGACGACGTCGCCGGTGTGCAGCCAGCCGTCCCGCAGCACGCGGGCGGTGTCCTCCGGACGGTTCCAGTAGCCGAGCATCATCGGCCTGCCCGAGACGATCAGCTCGCCGGGCTCGCCGTCGGGCAGATCGACTCCCTGCGGATCGACCACCCGGATCCGCTTCGTCGGCACCGGAAGCCCCAGGCTCCCGCTCCCCACGGAGCTCGTGTCGTCGACGGAACCGAACAGGTCGACGCCGGTCTCGGTCATGCCGTAGATCTCCCGCCACGGCGCGCCCCAGCGTTCCTCCAGCTGCGCGTGGATCCCGACCGGGATGCCCGAACAGAGCACCAGACGGAGCTGGTTGTCCAGGTCGTCGGGGTGCGGCGGTTGCTTGAAGAGCAGCGTCGGCATGGACCCGAGCACGTAGAAGAAGGTGGCGCGGTGGCGGCGGACGTCGGCGAAGAAGCCCGAGGCGGAGAACCGGGGCAGCACGACCAGCGGGGCCCCGATCGTCAGGGCGAGCGCGGTGTTCCACTGCGGGTCCATGTAGGAGAACGGCTGAGCGGTGAGCAGGACGTCGTCGGACCCGAGGCCGGTCACCGCGGCACAGGTCCAGCCCAGCCGCACCCAGTAGTCGTGGGTGAGCATGCACGCCTTGGGGAAGCCGGTGGTGCCCGAGGTGTACTGCAGGTTCGCCAAGGTCCCGGCGGTGGGGCGCACCGCCGGAGCGGTCGCCGGGAAGGGCGCGGACCCGTCCGCGGCGACGTCGACGACGCGCAGGCCCGCCAGATCGGTCTCGGTGTCGGCGACCTCCTTCAGGAGACCCGCCCGCTCGTGATCGGCGAACACGACCCGGGCTCCCGAATCCCGCAGGAGGAAGGTGAGGTCGGCCCGCTTGTACGAGGAGTTGACCGGTACCGCCACAGCGCCGGCCTTCAGCGCGGCCAGCCACACGACCGGCCAGTGCACGATGTTCGGGAGCATGATCGCGACACGGTCGCCGGGCTGGACGCCGTCCACCTCGATCAGCCGATGTGCCAGCCTGGAGGTCCAGGCGTCGATCTCGGCGAAGGTCCAGGACGCGTCGCCGAAGCGCAGGAACTCCCGATCGGGTGATCGCCGCGCACGCTCGGCCAGCAACCCGGTCAGCGTCGCGATGGACGGGTCCTCTCCCATCTGCTCGGGCCTGACGGCCGGCTGCGGACGGCGAGGGGCCGCGTCTCCCTCTCGCTGGGGCGTTTCCTTCACGACCACGACTGCTCCCCGGCACCGGCACGGCTCTGCTCGCGTCGGTTCGGCTCCGCACCGACCGACTCGTTGTGCCTGTGCAGGGCGCGGTAGGCGAAGTAGTAGGTGAACATCTGGAATCCCCAGGTGCTCAGCGCGCCGATGTAGAAGAGGGTGTGCGCCGCGTCGTCACCCGGAATGTGGACGAAGTCGTACGTCCAGGCGATGACGCATGCGGCGGCGGTCGCCAGAATCACGCCGATGGCCGTTCCCTTCGCGCCGATCGACCAGAGCCGCCTCGCGAAGTAGATCAGGAACAGGGTGGTCAGAACATTGACCACGATGAGGAAGATCGCGGCCCCCACGCCGAGCTTCCCGCTGAAGAACAGCAGGAAGAGTCCGACCGCGGCGGCGAACACGAACACCCCGACGTCCGTCCCCACGGACGGCTTGTACCGGTGCGTCACCTGCATCAGGCCCATGACGAGGATCAACGTGATGCCGACCGACCGGGAGAACTGGTCGAAGAAGTACGCGACGGTGTACATGGGACTCGTCTCGTCGGCGCCCACGAGCGCATAGACGAGGAAGTTCGACCCGGAGGTGGCGACGATGATCCATTCGAGGCCGAGAAGGTAGTTCTTGAAATTCCGAATGAATTTCCACCCGAAGGTGAATCCGACGACGATCATCCAGACGTCGGCGAGCAGGAAAAGCAGGTCTCTGAATGCCATTTTTCCTCGGTTCCTTGATCCTCGTCAGAGCGTGGTGGGCAGGCCGGCGTCGAGGGAGGTGTAGTCGTCCCGCTTGAGCAGGTCCATGGGGTCGGACATCTGGCCGGCGACTTCGGCCCAGCCGAGGTAGTGCTCCGACGACCAGTCGAGGGCGCGCTGGATCTCTTCCGGGAGCTTCCGGATCTGCTCCAGCTTGTACGCGAGGAAGTGGTTCTCCTCCGTACGCAGGAAGGCGAGGTCCCAGCCCATCGAAAGCCCGAAACGATGGGTGTCCGTGGTCGTGTTCTCGCCGCCGCCGTGATAGGTCGATCCGATCCAGATGAGCGCGGAACCCGCCTTCATCTCGGTGGGGACCGCCTCCTCGCGCCGGGGCGCCCGGTGGTCGTCCCAGAGGTGCGACCCGGGAATCACCAGCGTTCCGCCGTTCTCCGCGGTGAAGTCGCTGACCGCGACCATGATCTGCACCCGGGCTTCACGCTGGTAGTCCGGATGCCGCCACAGCCAGACGGAATCGTCGCGGTGGAGCGGCTGCGCACCCTGGCCGGGGCCGATCTTGATGGCCATCGTGGCGCCGATGTGCATTCCCGCGGGATTCGGCACCGCGTCCTCTCCGAAGAAGACGTCGATCGGCTTGTTGAGGATGATCTCGGCGACTCGGTGGTACAGCGGGTTCAGCGCCACGGTGACCATGTGCTCGGTTTTCGCGAACAGGCCGCCCGCCCGGCGCGTGCGGTTGCCGGCGAACACCTCGTCGTGCCCCGTGTCCACCACGTCGAGCACGGGATCCAGGTCGTTCTTGAGGCCTGCGATCACCGTGTCGTCGAAGAGCCCTTCGACGATCACCCCGCCGTCTCGCAGGATGATCTCGACTGCCTCCTCGGGGGGCGTGTCGGCAGTGATGCGAGCGAGTACTGGGTTCGACATGGTCAATCCTCCAGTCGATGCCGGCGGCATCGGGTCTTCGCGTGGGGATGAGAGTCATGCTGCTTCATCTTGGTCATCCGATCAAGTCATATGACTAACTATTTCGACCTGGGGCTGCGGAGTCGGTGGAGACGGACAAACCGCCTGGTAGCCTGGGTGGCGACTTGATCAAACGTCCAACTCAGGCAGGGGGCAGATGTGGCACGCGTACCGGCGGCCGAGCGACGCAACGACCTGGTGAACGCCGCCATCCAAGTGATCGCCAGCCACGGCGTCGACGGTGCGACGACTCGCCGTATCGCCGAACAGGCGAAGGCCCCGCTGGCCACGCTGCACTACTGCTTCCAGACCAAGGAGCTGCTGTTCGCAGCCGTTTTCGAGAGGTTGACGGAGCGGTACCGCGAGGTTCTGATCGAGAACGATGTGCACGGCGACCTCGTCGCGACCGCGCGTGCGATCCTCCGCGGACTCCTGAACTGGTATCTCGAGTCCGATCCGGAATTCGCGTCCGCGAGCTTCGAGCTGATCAGCTGGGCACAACGCCAGGAAGAGCACCCGGCAGTGACCGTGTACAACGAGGCGTTCAACGTCGTGCGATCGATCCTCGCGAGAGCGGCCGCCGGACAGAACGTCCCGCCCGAGACGATCGACCAGATCGGTTACGTCATCGGGACCCTTTCGGACGGCTTCGTCGTGAACTGGCTGACGTACGCCGACCGGTCCCGAGCCGCCGAGCAGGCCGAGATCGTCGCCGATGTGTTCGACGCGTGGCTGGCCGCGAAGCTCGCCTGATCACGGGCCTTGGACGGCCCCTGACCGGACCCGAGTGCAGCTGCCCGCCGGCAGCACGCCGATGCCCTCGGGTCGGCCTCGTCACAGGCGTTTGACGGATTCCTCGACGATCCACGTCATCGTCGGATCGTCGCTCTCCATCCATTCCGGGTGCCACTGGACTCCCAGAACTGGTGCGTCCGGAAGCTCCACCGCCTCGACCACGCCGTCGGCCGTCCGACCCGTGACGAGAAGCCCCGTGCCGCAGCGATCGACGGCCTGGTGGTGCCACGAGTTGGTGACGGCCCGCTCACCGAACAGTCCCGCCACGATCGAGCCGGCCTCGAAGGTCACGACGTGATCGTCCGTACCGTCGGTGAGCGCGGCCTCCTGCGACAGGTGCCGCACCTCGCCGGGCGGAAGGTCGGCGACGAGCGTGCCGCCGAGCGCGACGTTGAGGACCTGCATGCCCCGGCACACGGCGAGCACCGGAATCCCCCGGTCGAGCGCGGCACGTACGAGCGCGAGCTCGTACCCGTCCCGCTCGACGTCGTGGACCATCGGGTCCGCACGCGGGTCGACGTCGCGGACCACGGAGGGGTCCCCTCCCCAGCACGCCGGGTGCAGGTCCTGCCCGCCGGTGACGACGACGCCGGCCAGCCAGTGGCAGACCGCCTCCGGATCCGTCTCGTACGCGAGGTGCACGGGGAGGCCGCCGGCCCGCGCGATCCGGATCGCGTAGTCGGACATGTAGCTGTCGGCGCAGCGGTCGCCGTACCGGCGGTCCGCACCCTTGATGAGGTCCAGCCGGATCCGTCGGCCGGTGATGCCGATCAGCGGCCGCACCGCGGTCGGGGTGTCGCCCGTCGTGCTCACGGCAGTTCGAAGTATCGGGCGGACTCCCACTCGGAGAGTTCGGCGAACGGGTCCCCGCCCGCGGTGTGGAACTGCATCCACTCCCACCGGCGCGTTCCGACCCAGTAGTCCACGAACTCGGCGCCGAGGAGGTCGCGGAGGACCGGGTCCGCCTCGAGCGCGGCGGCGGCCTTCGTGATGGTGTCCGGCAGCCGGGTGATCTCCCCGGGCGGCAGGCACCACGCCATCTCGCTGACCGGCTCCGGCGGTTCGATCTTGCGCTCCAGACCCGCGACCACGCCGGCCAGCACGCCGGCGAGCGCGAGGTACAGGTTCGCGTCGGCGCCGGGGACCCGGTACTCCAGGCGGGAGTACGAGGGGTGCCCGCACACCGCCCGGACCGCGGTGGTCTTGTTGCTGATGCCCCAGGTGGCGGTGACCGGCGGGCCGCTGAGGTCCACCAGGCGCCGGTACGAGGTGATCTGCGGGAGCACGATCGAGGTGTTGCCCTCGATCGTCGCGAGCAGACCGCCGACGGCGTGGCGCATCGCCTCCGACGGCCCCTCCTCCGCGTAGAACGCGTTGACGCCGTCGCGCTGGAGGGACAGGTTGATGTGCGAGGCCTGCCCGTAGCCCGCGGTGGGCTTGGCCATGAAGGTGACCGTGTGCCCGAGGTCGAACGCGACCTCGCGCATGATCTGGCGGGTCCGCGCCCAGGCGTCGCAGACGGTGATCGGGTCGCCGGGCGCCAGGTTGATCTCGATCTGGCCCGCGGCGTCCTCGTCGCTCCAGGCCTCCCACTCGATGCCGACCGCGGAGAGCCGGTCGGCGACGGCGTTCATGTAACCGGTCCAGTCCTTGGACTTCGCCAGGTGATAGGCCGTTCCCGCGCTCCCGCCGAGCGGTGTCAGGCCGCGGTATCCGCGGGCGCGCGCCTCGTGGATGGACTCCTCGAAGACGGTCGCCTCGATCTCGACGGCGACGGTCGCGGTGAAGCCGAGCGAGGCGAGCCGGTCGACCATCTTCTTCGTCAGGTTGCGCGGACAGATGGGGACCGGTGTGCCGTCCTTCAGCCAGTAGTCGCCGATCACGGCGTCCAGGCCCGGCTCCCACTCGACCAGGGTCGACATGTCGGGGCGGAAGTAGACGTCGTCCAGATGCCCGCGCCAGTCGGGATAGGCGAAGCCGAAGGCCGGGGCGTTGCCGAGGTCCAGGCCGAACAGGAGGTCGGCGAAGGCGAACCCCGAGTCCGTGCCCGAGGCGAACTTCTTCGGCGCCAGGGTCTTGCCGAGGAACGAGCCGTCGTGGTTCGTCGCCTCGATCCGGACGGCCCGAGTCGTGGCGTCGGGGGCGTCAACTCCCTTGGCGGATCGGGTGATTTCAGACATCGTAACGAACCTTCCAGGAAGCGCCGACCATGACCGACAGCTGGGAGAGGGTGCCCTGGATCCCGAGCACACCCGTGGAGAGAACGGCGATAAGGTCGTCGGCTCCGGAGAACACGCCGGCGAGCGTCTCGGGGGCTCCGGCGATGAGGTAATGGGTCGAGCCCTCGCCGAGCACGACCTGCTCCAGGCCGTCGGGGCCTTCGGTGACCGCGATGAGCACGTCCGGAATCCCCGGTACGGAGCGTGCGGCGGTCCAGAAGTGCTCGGCGGCCGTCTGCCAGTCCGGCACCGGCGGCGACAGCGCGAGCAGCGCGTCCGCGGCGAGCTCGGCGTCGCCCGAGGGGACGTCGGCGGGTGCGAACCGGGCGTTCAGGTCGACGGTGATCGTGGCATCGGGTTCGACGAGGACTCCGCTCGAGACCTCGATGACGCCTCCGGCGAAGGTGATCGTCGCCGCCTGCGGCGTCTCGTGGGACCGGATCGCCACCGTGGCGGCCGGCTTCCGCAGTGCCTGGAGCGCATGGCCCGCGCGGGCGGAATCCCGCAGGGTGCGGCCGATCAACCGGACGAGGGGAGTCGCATCGTCCTCGATCCTTACGTCGACCTCTGTGGCCGTCGCTGCGCCGGACACCGTAGGGGCCGTCGTGGTTTCGGTCATCCTCCAGTCCTTTCGACTTCGGGAGATCACGCGCGCCGCGAATCGGCTGCTTCGGATCTCGGATGGACCGTGATCATCATGGTCAACTGACTAGATCAGGTGACTAGGATGGTGGGGTACAGCTCGCCACCTGTCAATGACTTCGGGGAGGCCCCGCAGTGAATGAAGTGAATCCGTCGTACTGGGACCGGCTGGACGCCGATGCGCAGTACGTGGCGCAGGTCATCGCCGGAACCCTCAAGAAGCCCGTACGGGAACTGGGGGCGGAAGCGGCGCGGAAGCTCCTGGCGACCCCGCCGTCGGAGCAGCCGATCACGCCTCTCGACCGGGTCGAACGCCTGACCTTGCCAGCCCGCTCCGGCGAGCTCCGCGCACGCCTCTACCACCCGGACGACGCGCCGCCGTCGGCCGGACCGCGCCCGGTGCTGGTCTATCTGCACGGTGGCGGCTTCGTTCTCGGCACCCTCGACGGGGTGGACGAGGTCTGCCGCGCGATCGCCGCCCGATCCGGGTGGGCGGTGTTCTCCCTGGAGTACCGACTCGCGCCGGAGAACCCCTATCCGGCCGCGCTCGACGACTGTCTCGACGCGTTCGCCTGGTTGCGCCGATCGGCTTCCGGGCTCGGTGTCGATCCGCACGTGATCGCCGTCGGGGGAGATTCCGCCGGTGGCAACCTCGCTGCCGCGCTGTGCCTCAAGCTCCGGGATCTCGGGCTCGCCCGCCCCGTGTCCCAGGTCCTCGTCTACCCCGCCGTCGACGATGCGTTCGCCACCCCGTCCTGGGTGGAGTTCGCCGACGCCCCCCTGTTGACCAGTGCGGATGCCCGCTGGTTCTGGGAGCAGTACCTCGGTCCGGATCACGGGGGAGCGGTCGATCACTACGCCGCCCCGATGCGCGCCGCATCGTTGCGGGACCTCCCGCCGGCGCTGGTCCTCACCGCCGAGGTCGACCCGCTCCGCGACGACGCCGAGGCCTACGCCGAGAGGCTGCGGCGCGACGGCGTCGAGGTCACCGTGACCCGCTGTGCCGGCGTCTTCCACGGCTTCTTCACCGAAGTGGGCGTGTTCGCCAGGACGGACGAGGCGATCTCGCAGGTGGCGCGCCATCTGCGGGGCATCGCCGGCGCCTGAGCGCGGGCAGCCGGGGCGAACCGACTCGCGTCCGGCTGTTGACGGCATCCGAGCGCATGGCTAGATTCCGTTGGTCATACGACTAAGTCGTTTGACTAATACATGCGCTCTGATGCGCCGAGGGGCGAACGGCCCCCGCCGAGGCGAAGCCCTGACGGCCAGATGTCATCCGCATTTCGACTATCCGAAGGCACACGCATGACTGAGACCGCTCCACCCACCGCACCCGTCGTCGACCTCCTCTGCGTCGGTGCGGGATTCTCAGGCCTCTACGCGGCCTACAAGGCCGTCGAGAAGGGCTGGACATTCGCAGGATTCGAGCTTGCGCCCGATGTCGGCGGTACCTGGTTCTGGAACACGTACCCCGGCGCCCGGTGCGACGTCGAGAGCGTCTACTACTCCTACTCGTTCAGCCAGGAGCTCCTGCAGGAGTGGACGTGGAGCGAGCGCTTCGCCCCGCAGGCCGAGATCCTGAGCTACATCAACCACGTCGCGGACCGCTTCGACCTGCGCAGGCACTTCAGCTTCAACACCAAGGTGACCTCCGCGACCTGGCTCCCGGACGAGCGGCTCTGGGAGGTGGCCCTCGACTCCGGCGAGACCCGGCGGGGCCGCCATCTGCTCGCCGCCTCGGGCGGTCTCTCGGCGCCCAAGGACTTCGACGTGCCGGGCCTGGAGAACTTCACCGGGACCACGGTCTCGACGAGCCGGTGGAACATCCCGCTGAGCGACCTGGCGGGCAAGCGCGTCGCCGTGATCGGCACCGGATCGTCCGCGGTGCAGTGCATTCCGCTCATTGCCGAGGTCGCCGAGCACCTCACCGTGTTCCAGCGCACCCCCAACTACGTGTTCCCCGCCCGGAACACCCCGCTGTCGGCGGACTACGTCGACGAGATCAAGAGCAACTACGCGGCGATCCGCGAGGAGTGCCGCCACTCGCTCGGCGGCATCCCGGACCGCATCCCGGACGCCGCGGCGTTCGACGTCTCCGACGAGGAACGGCGCGAGCGCTACGAACGGGCCTATGTGCGCAGCGGATTCAACGGCGTCGGCGGCGAGTTCTCCGATCTGCTGACCGATGAGAGGGCCAACGAGACCGCGGCGGAGTTCGTGCGCGAGAAGATCCGCCAGATCGTCCACGATCCGAAGACCGCCGCCGTCCTCGAACCCCGCTTCCACCCACTCGGCGCCAAGCGCAGCTGTTTCGGCACCGACTACTACGAGACCTTCAACCGGCCCAACGTCTCGGTGGTCTCCCTGCGCGACGAGCCGATCGACACCATGACGGGCGACAGCATCGTCACGAAGGGCGGCTCCTACGAGGTCGACGCCATCGTGCTGGCGATCGGCTTCGACGCCTTCACCGGCCCGCTGTTCGCGCTGAACGTCTCCACTCCGGAGGCCGGCAGGCTGCAGGACGCGTGGAGCGACGGGGTCCGGACGTACCTGGGCATCATGGCCGCCGGGTTCCCCAACTTCTTCATGGTCGCCGGGCCGCAGAGCCCCGCGCTCGCGAGCAACGTCGTGGTCACGATCGAGCAGGCCGTCGACTGGATCACCGATCTGATCGGGCACGCCAAGGTCGCGGGGGCCGACGTCATCGAGCCGACGGCCGAGGCCCAGGACGACTGGGTGAAGATCACCGAGGACACGGTGAACCAGACGCTCTACGCGACCGCCGACTCCTGGTACCGGGGTTCGAACGTGGCCGGCAAGCCGACGACCTTCCTCGGTTACGTGGGCGGTGTCGGCAAGTACCGCCGGATGTGTACCGAGCTCGCCAAGCGCGGCTACCCCGGCGTCGAGCTCGACGGCGAGACCGTCGCCCGCCGCCTCGGCCGCATCGACAGGGAGATCGCATGAAGGTCGTGCACCAGCGCTACGTCGCCCATTCCGAGGCGCACTACGCGGGGAACCTCGTCGACGGGGCCTTCGGGCTGAAGCTCTTCGGAGACGCCGGAACGCACCTGGCGATCACGATCGACGGCCACGAGAGCCTGTTCGCCGGGTACGCGTCGGTCGAGTTCCTCGCCCCGGTCCGCGGCGGCGACGTGGTCGAGGCCGAGGCGCGCCTGGCGTCGAAGGGGAGGCGCAGCCGGACCGTCGACTTCGAGCTGCGGATCATCTGCAGGTCCGTCGACGACAGCGGCCGGGCCGAGGTGCTGGCGGAGCCCATCGTGGCCACTCGGGCGCGAGGGACGGCCGTCGTGCCGGCCGACGCCGCGACGACGGCACCGTGACCGCCGGGGGCGGCGTCGGCCGGCACCGGCGGTCCGAGTCGCACCACGGCACGTAGCCGGTCACGGCGGCGTGAAGCAGTTCACGGCGGTGGGCCGAAGGTCCACCGCCGCACCGGTGGAGGCCGTCCGGGCATCGACGGGACCCAGTCCCGACCGGGCGGCCGTCCATGCGTACGGCCCGCCGATTCCGGCGGCAGGCCGTACCGATGCATGCGTGGTCCCGCAAACAACCACTTCGGAGACTAACATGACCGAGATCAACGAACCGATCGGCCTGGCAGGGGAGTTGAGGCCGCGCAGTGCGCCGCGGAGAGGGGCGCTCATCGCAGTCGGCGCTCTGCTCGTCATCCTGACCAACGCGATCATGTTCATCCTGCCCCCGCTCCTGCCGATCATCCAGGCGCAGTACGGACTCGCCACCGTGTCCGCCGTCATGTGGATCTTCACTCTGCTCACGCTGGGAGGAGGCGCGGGCTACATCCTGCTTCCGCGACTCGCCGACGTGTCCGGCGATCGCAACGCGTCCGTGTTCGCCTCCGGTTGTCTTGCCGTCGGAGCGCTCGTCCCCGCCGTGGGCGACTCGTACCCGGCCCTGCTCATAGGGTCCACGATCATGGGCTTCGGCAGTGCGGCCCAACTGCTGCCCCTGGGCTTCCTGCGGCGGAACCTGGGGGAGGAGGGGATCATCACGGCCGTCCGCGTCCTGGTCGTCGCATCGGGAATCGGGATTGTCGTGGGCATGATCGGGGGTGGGCTCATCGTCGAGACCCTGTCCCTGCGCACGTTCTTCTGCATCCTCGCCGCGGCGTGCGTGGCGACCACGATCGCCTCGCTCGCGGTCGTCCCCCATTCCCCGCCGGCCGAGTCCGGCGGTCGCATCGGCCTGCTCGGCACGGTGTGGTTGATCACCTGGGTCGGGGCGGTGCTGCTGACCCTGACCCAGGGCCTGGTGTGGGGCGGCGCGGCCGTCATCCCGTTGATCGCCGGTGTCGTCGGTGGCGTCCTGTGGGTGCGTGTCGAGCGGAAGTCCTCGGCGGCGGTGTTCGACGTGGTGCTGCTGAAGTTGCCCCTCGTCACCGTGGCGTGCCTGTCGATGGCGGTGTTCGGTGCCGTGAACGCGGCCTTCCTGCTGCTGCTCAGCACGTACAGCCAGGTCGTTCCCTCCTCCCTCCCGCCCGGGGACGCGTACGGTCTCGGGCGCACCGCGCTGCAGACGGGCTGGCTCATGGTGCCCTTCGCGGTGATGTTCGTGGTGGGCGGCAAGGTGGTCGACCGCCTGGTCGCCAAGGGGCGCGGTGCTTCCGTGCTCGTGACGGGGGCGCTCCTCAGCGCCCTGGGACTCGCCTGGCTCGCGCTGGCCCACGACCGCCCGTGGCACTATCTCGTGGGCGCCGGCGTGATCGGTCTCGGGTGCAGCATGGGATACGCGGCCGGTTTCAGTATCGCCCAGATGGCGGTGCCCGAGGAGAAGGCCGGGATGGCCGCGGGTGTGGCCGGCACCGCCATGGCGATCGGCATCGCCTTCGGATCGGCACTGATCACCGGCGTGCTGAGCGCCTCGGTCGTCTCCGTTCCCGGAACGGACGTCGAGGTCGCCGAGAAGAGCCTCTACGGCACGAGCTACTGGATCTCGGTCGGCCTGACCCTGCTGATCGTGGTCGCCGTGCTCGTCTCCCGAGCGCGCGACGGCCGGCGCGTGCCCGCCGCGGCGTCCTAGATCGACCGCGATTCCCGGGGGAGGTGTCGGCGTGTCGACGGGCGATCCGCCGGCACCTCCACAAGGTCGGCGTCGAACGCCGACGGACACGTCGGGAGTCGCGCTCACGGCTCCAGGAACAGATCCAGTGGCACCTCCTGCCCTGACCCGATCTCGGCCCAGATGGTCTTGCCCCGGTCGCTGTAGCGAGTACCCCACATGCCGGTGAACTGCGCCACCAGGAAAAGGCCCCGCCCTCCTTCGTCTTCGCTGCCGGCGCGGCGAAGATGCGGGGAGGTGTGGCCTCCGTCCGAGACCTCGCAGATCAGGGTGGAGTCGGCGGCGCGGAGCAGGCGCAGCGAGACCGGGGGGCGGCCATAGCGGATCGCGTTGGTGACGAGCTCGCTGACGACCAGTTCCGAGACGAACGCCGCGTCGTCCAGCCCCCACTCCTCCAGTTTTCCTCGGAGGAGTGCACGGGCTCCGGCGACCTCGGCCGGGTCGGAGGCGATGGGCCAGAACGCCATGCTGTCCTCGGGGAAGGCGTGGATGCGCACCAGCAGCAGTGCCGCATCGTCGTCGGCAGATCCCTGGACCCGTAGAGAGACGATCTCGTCGGCCGCCTGCTCCAAGGATTCGGTCGAGGCGTCCAGCGCGCCGCACAAGTCTGCCACTCCTTCGTCCACGTCCCGGTGGCGCGCCTCGACCATTCCGTCGGTGAACAGGGCGAGCACCGTACCCTCGGCGAACTCGAACTCTTTACTCTCAAAAGGCAGTCCACCGATACCGAGCGGGGGGCCTATGGGCAGGTCGAGCGCCACAGCCTGTCGGGCCCCTGTCCCGCGGCCGGTGGCGACCGGCGGTAGGTGGCCCGCGCTGGCCATGGCGCATGTGCGGGAGGTGGGGTCGTACACGGCGTACAGGCAGGTCGCCCCCAGTGCTCTGTCCGTCGTCTCGTCGCCAGGTGTCCGGTGTATTCCCACGCGTGCCTGGCTCACCAAGTCGTCGAGTCGGGTGAGGAGTTCGTCCGGCGGCAGGTCGAGGGCGGCCAGCGCCCTCACGCTTGTGCGCAGTCGTCCCATGGTGGCCGCGGCGTCCACTCCTCGCCCCGCCACGTCGCCGACCACCAGCCCGACCCGGGCGCCCGACAGCGGGATCACGTCGTACCAGTCGCCTCCCACTCCGAGAGGGCCGGTGGTGGGGACGTAGCGGTGCGCGAGTTCGATCCCGCTCGGTTGTGGAAGCACATGCGGAAGGAGTCCGCGCTGTAGTTTCAGCGCTGTGGCGTGCTCGCGGACGTAGCGGCGAGCGTTGTCCACGCACACCGCGGTGCGCGATGCCAGTTCTTCCGCGAGTGCGCGGTCCTCCTCGGTGAACGGCGCGCGGGGCGGCTGCCGAATGAGGGTGACCGTGCCGAGCGCAGTGCCGCCGAGAAGTAGAGGCAATGCGAGCAGACGTTGGTGCTCAGTCGTCGACGGACCCCCGATGACGCCCAACAGCGGATCATTTCGCGCTACGGAAGGATCACCCTTGGTGTGCTCCACCATGAGTCGCAGGGGGGCCGTCGGTGCGCCGGAAGCCGAGGGCGGGGCTTCTTCTCCGGCCAGTACCGTCTCCGAGACCTCGATCCGTATGGAGTCGGCGAAATCCGGAACCACGAGCTCTGCGAGTTCCTGCGCTGTCTGCCCGATGTCGAGCCTGGTACCAATACCGCTGGCGCGGCTGAGCAGCGCCAGACGAGACTGTGCCTCGTAGCGTTCCGTGATGTCGACGGCCGCCTCACAAATGCCGAGTGGGTGGCTCGCGTCGTCCTGGAGACGGAAGTATGAGCACGAGTAGACCCGGTGGCGCTCGGAGGTGGCGGGGATGGGCCCACGCCAGTGGACGTCGAGTACGGTCTCGCCGGTGAGCCATACCCGCTCCACCACCTCCTCCATGTCGCGGTAACCCGGAGGAGAGAGGATGGTGCCATGCGGATAGATCACACTGCTGGCCTGTCCGAGCCACTCACCGGCGTCGGCGCGCCAGCCCATGACCTTCTGCACGAGGGCATTAGCCCATCTGAGCCGGCCGTCCGGGCCGTATACGCTCAGCGCGACCGGCGCCTGTGTGAAGAGGCCGGACAACATCGACTGGTCGGCCATCCACTCCCTATAGGGGGCGGCCGCCGCCGCCATCACGATCCAGGCGGGCCTTCCCTGTTCCTGCTCCACCGGAATGATGTGCAAGACCGTCTCCACCAGCGACCCATCCGGACGTCGAACGGTACGGGTCTCGCTCCGGGCTTCCTCGGGTGCCAGGGCTTCCGCTACCCCGAACGCTTGCGTGTCACCCTGGGCCCGAACGTCTCGCAGGACCTCGCTCACTGCGTGGCCGAGCACATCGGGGGTCTCGGCACCGTAGAGATCACGAGCCGCAGGGCTCCAGCCAACGATCTTCCCCTGCGCATCCACCAAGATCATCGCTGCCGCGGTCATGCCGAAAGGGTCCTGATGATCGGTCCCGCGTGATGTATGCGTCGTGGCCATGTGACCTGCCCAGTACGGGAGCATCTGAAAATAAGGCTACGCCCGGACACCCGGATCTGTCGTAGGTCAGGTCTCGCGACCGCGATGGCCCGGCGTCGTCCGACCACCGGGACCCGGGCGCAGGCGCTTCTTCCTGATGGGCGCAGGCGAGACGCATGCGTCCGCCTGCCGCGCCCTTCCCCGCTTACCACGCGCTTCGGTGACGCTGTCGTGGTGCCACGTGGAACACGCATATGGAAGCCCGCCCCTGGCCAAGGCCGGTGTCGGCCCGCAGTGCGCCGAGGGGGCGAATGCCCGGCGGTGGGCGGCGGTCGCGGAGGACGGCTTCCGTGCGCTGCGGCACGCCTGCGCATCGATGATGCCCGAGGCTGGGGACTCCGTCATGCACCTGGGCCCCTCGCGTGCCTCCCGACCGTTGTCCGTACGGCCCCCTCACAGCGGGGCTCAGCGGGTTCTGGCAGGGGACCGGTGTTCGGCGTCGAGGAGCCGAGATCGGCCTTCCGGAGGCACTCTGATGCTGACTTTTGCTGACTTTGGCGGACTCGGATGCCTCTGACCTGCGGAAACGCCGACTGATCAAGTGGTGGTGGAACTTCGTGGGCCGCACGGACGAGGAGATCCGCCAGGCGCGGGAGGACTGGATGACGGGCGACCGCTTCGGTGAGGTGAAGGGGTACGACGGGGGCCGACTGGACGCGCCGGAGGTCCCGGCGGCGCAGCTGAAGGCCCGGGGGCGCGTGCGCTGACCCGGGGTTTCGTCCACCGAGCCGAAAGAGAGCGCGAGTCGCTGCCCGTACCCCGGCGCGGCCTGGGCGTTACGGGGTAGGAGAGCGGCATGGACAGCACCCTTTGGCTCATCGTGGCCGTGGTTCTCGTGCTTGTGGTGGCAGGCGCCGCGGCCGTTCTGCTCGTACGTGTGTTCCGCGCCCGCAGGATGCTCATGGATGCCGGTGTCCCGTTGCAGTCCAAGGCACTGTTCTGGGCGGCGGTGGTCTACACGATCTCGCCGATCGACCTCATTCCCGACCCGGTCTACCTGGACGACATCGGCGTCCTCCTGATCGCCTTGCGGGCGCTGCACGCGGCAGCCGCCAGGAACGGGGCGAATCTCGAAAGGCAGCCCGCGCAATCGGAAGAACCTTGATCAGCGGCTCGGCGGGGGTGCCGCCGCGGCAACGAGGCCCGGCTCGATGGAGGCCTGCGACACGGTCGAAGGCGTCGTCGGGCGACACGACTCGACGACGGACCGCAGAGCCCGGTTCCTCACCGTGGCGGCGTCAGCCCTCGCGGTGCGGGTACAGAGACGCGAGCTTGTTCCAGCACTGCTCCAAGTGAGCGTCGGCTTCCCGCAGGGCCGGCTCCGAGAACGACGCGTGCAGCACGGCCACGCGGTCGGGAGCGGGACCCTCGCCGTCCGGTGGGGACGCCGCCGGCCGCCAGGACGCCTCGGCGGCGCCCGCATCGTGTGGGCCGCGGGCCGTGCGGATCACCCGCCGCCGGACGAACAGCACGGCGGTGGCGAGAGCGGCGGCGGCGGTGAGGGCGCGCAGTCCGTTGTGTGCGGCCAAGACTTCCTCCCGTGCTTCAGGCTCCAGAGGTGCGGCGGCGCCGGCCCTCGGGGAGGGGCCGGCGCCGCCCTGGGACGGTTCAGTCGGGCCAGGTCCCGGTCAGGCGGCGGACGCCGGTGGCTCCCGCCCGGTCGACGGCCGCCCTGACGGCCGCGAAGATCGCGCCTTGGAGGGCCGCGGAGACAAGGACCTCCTTCCAGGTGCGCTTCTCGTCGGTGGGGTCCGGGGCGTCGTCGTGGCCGATCACCTTCCACGCCTGCTTGAAGGCCGCGCCGGCGATCAGGCCGCTCGCGACGCCGAGTGCCAGGCCGATCGGCCTGTAGGTGATCTTGGATGGTTTCACCGTCGCCTCCGGCTGCGACGCAGGAGCACGAGGACGACGACGGCGGTCGCCGCGACGAGCAGGGGGGTGCGCTTGCCCTTGGCCATGGTCACGGCGGACCCGGCCTTGTCACGGACCGGCTCCGGGGTCCTCTCGGCGGCGAGGTGCCCGGCGCGGGTCGCGGTCTCGCGGACCTGCGCCGCGGCATGGGCCGCCTTGTCCAGGACCGGGTCCGGGGTCTTGTCCTTGACCAGCTGGGCGGCGTGCGCCGTCGTCTCCCGGATCCGGTCGGTGACGACGACGGCCTTCTCGGCGGCTTGGTCCTTGAACTCGGTCGCCTTCTCCTTGGCCTGTGTCTTGACGTCGGCCTTGGCCGCCAGCGCTTCCACGGTCATGCCGAGCTCATCACGGGTGTGCTCGACCTGCTCTCGCAGTTCTTCGGGAGTGGGGGCGGCTTCCTTGTCGCCCTTGGAGGGAGTGCTCATCGGTGTGCTGCCTCCTTGATCTCGGCCATGTCGGCCTTGACGCTGTCGATGGTCTGTTCCGGCACGGGGGCGCCGGCCTTGGCGATCTGCTTCTTCCCCGCAGCGGCCGTCACCGCCGCTACGGCCGCCAGCAGGGCGGCGACGATCAGGGCCGAAGCCCATACCGGGAGGAGCAGGGCCAGGGCTGCGATCAGGGCTCCGACCAGAGCCTGCGCGGCCAGGAAGCCGACCAGGCCGGCTCCGCCGAACAGGCCGCCTCCCACGCCGAAGCGCCTGCCCTTCCGGGTCATCTCCGCCCGGGCCAGCTGTATCTCCTCACGGACCAGTGCCGAGATCTGCTGTGACGCTCGGGAGACGAGGTCACCCACTGATTCCTCGGTGTGGTGGTCCGGGTGTCGTCCGACCGTCTCGTCCACTCTTCATCCTCTCCGTGTACGTGCCCGTCACGTGCCGCGGTGACCGCACCTCGGCCGCCGTTCGTGTCACCTCCGCGGTGCCGTGCCGGTCGGCGGTCGGAATCGGCGCTGGTGCCGTCGGGCGGGACATGCGTTCCGCTGTCACGACGCGCCTACCCTGCAAGTGGCCGCTCACCCGGCCGGAATGTCGGCCGCCCCGCCCGTAGGCGTCCCAGGCGCGCTTCACCCCAGGTGGCGGCGGTCCACATCGCTCCACTTCCGGTTTCCCGGGGCTCCGCATGTCGGCTGCGGGCCCGTACGGCGGGCGGGCCGTCAGGGGCCGGGCCGGACGCCCGGCGGGCGCGGCCCCGTGTCATCGGGAGCCGGGCCGGCCCATCGGCTCCGGGGAGTCCGTCACGATCTCGGGCTCCAGGCCTTCGGTGGGGGTGGTGCGGGAGCGGCCGATGTCGGCGCGCCACGCTTCGAAGGCGAGCGTGGTCGCGGTCACCACCGCAAGTCCCAGCAGCCAGCCCCCGACCACGTCGCTCACCCAGTGCACCCCGAGCGCGACCCGCGTGTAGCCCACGCCGAGCACCGCCACCGTCGCCAGGACCCACGGGAGCGGCCGCCAGGCACGCGGGACCAGGGGGAGCAGGACCAGCAGCAGGACGGCGCAGGAGGTGGTGGCCGTCATGGCGTGCCCGGAGGGGAAGGAGAAGCCGGGCGCGTGGGCGACGGGGTCCGGCAGGTGCGGCCGGGCACGCTCGACCACGTTCTTGACCAGCAGCCCCACCAGCCCGCCGGTCGTCGCGGTGACGGCCGCCCAGGCGGCGAGACGGAACGCCCGCCGCCACAGGAGCCACACCACCGCCCCGGCCACAAGCAGCCGCATGGTCAGCGGCCCCCACGCGACGTGCGTGAGGAAGTCGAGCACCCGTACCCAGGCCGGACTGCCGAGTGCGGAGCGGTGCAGCCGCTCGGCCACGTCCTGGTCGAGACGGTGCAGCGGGGCCCAGTGCGACTCCACCAGCACCAGGGCGAGGGAGAACGGCACGGCCGCCAGGGCGGTGAGGGCCGCGCCCGCCGCCAACCGCGCGCCGAACCGCGTGTCCGGCCCGCCGCGGCCGGTCACGAGCCGTCCGAGACGGTGCCGCCATGTCCGGGTGGAACGCTCGCTCATGGTCGGTACGGTTCCTTTCCGTCGGAGAGGTCGGGAGGACCGGTCGGCTCAGACCCCGGGGTCCTCGGTGATCGGTGTCGCCACCCCCGCCCGTACGGCCTCCAGCTGGGCGGCGAAGGAAAGGCCCAGGAACAGCGCGAGCGAGGTGAGGTACGACCACAACAGCAGCGCCATGAACGCGCTCAGCGGCCCGTACACGGTGGTGAAGGAGCCTCCGGAGCCGACGTACAGGCTCAAGGCCCACGTCGCGCCCAGCCACAGCAGCAGATGGACGGCGGCACCGAAGGCGAGCCAGGTGTAGCCCGGTTGGGCCCGCCGGGGCGAGCGGCGGAAGACGGCACTGGTGGCGATCACCGCCAACAGGATCCCCAGGGGCCAGCGCAGCATGTCCCACACGCGGGCGGTGGCCGGCTCCAGGTGGTAGACCTCGATCAGGGCCCGGTTCAGGTCGGATCCGAGGACGGTGACGCAGAAGCTCAGGCCGAGGGGCACTCCGGCCAGCACCGCCATCACCAGCCCACGGGCGTACTTGTGGAGGAACGGCCGGTCGCGCTCCACGCCGTATATGCGGTTCGCGCCGCGCTCCACCTGGCACATGGCCGTGGTGACGTTCGCGACGGAGAACAGCAGGCCGAGCCAGAGGGCCGCCGCGCCGCCCTCCCCGGCGTGCCGCCGGCTCTCCCGCAGGGCGTCGTCCACCACGCCCTGGCTCGGGCCGCTGATCCGGCGGATCGTCAGCTCGGCGATCCGCCCGATGTCCTCGGTGTGCAGCACTCCGGACAGCCCGATGACGGCGATGGCCAGCGGAAGGATCGCCAGGACGGTCTGCAGGGCGAGGGCCCGGGAGTGGCTGAACCCGTCGGCGTAGCGGAACCGGACGAAGGAGTCCCGTACGAGGGCCCAGCCTCCGTAGTGGCGGAGCGCGGCCCAGGCCTCCTCGCCCGACAGGGCGTCCCCCTGCTGCCGCAGTTCGGCCTCCACGGCGTGGACCTCACTGCGCTGCGGGACGCGCGTCGCGGTGCCCATGGGCTCCTCCTTCCTCTCCCGCTCGCGCCGGGACGTCTGCCCCTGTCGGGGTGCCTGCCGGGGCCGCGGCGTCCGCTCCCGCCGGATCGTCTGCTCGTGTCGGAATGCCTGCCTGTCTCGGGATGCCCGCCCGTGCCGGAACGCCTGCCCGTGCCGGGATGCCCGCCCGTGTCGGGAGGCCGGCTTCCGCCGGGGCGCCTGCCCGCGCCGGGGCCGGCAGGCACACCCGCAGCGCCCCCGGCTCGACCTCCGCGGTCAGCCGGGTGCCCGCGGGGAAGACGTCACCGTCGAGTTCGCGCGGCTGGGGCCGGGCGAAGCGGAGGTCGATCCGGGCCGCGGCGAAGTACTCCAGCGCGCCGTGCGCGAGGGTCCGTTCCCCCGCGCCGGACGCACGCTGCCGCCGTCCGCCAGGTAGGCGCGAGACGAGGTACCCGGCGGCGGCGAGCCAGCCGGTCAGCCCGCGCGGGTCGAGCAGGACGACCTCCAGCCTGCCGCTGTCGGGCCGGGCCTCCGGCAGCAGCGGCAACCCGCCCTGAAGGGTCCCGACGTTGCCGATGACGACCATGCGGGCCCGCCGCTCCAACGGGGCGCCCCCGTCCAGCCGGATCGACAGCCGCATCCGGGCGTCCCCCAGATGCCGTACGGCCGAGACCAGGTACGCGGCCCAGCCCAGGCTCTCCTTGAGCCCCGCCGAGGCGTCCCGGACCATGGCGGCGTCGAACCCGGCACCCGCCATGACCGCGAACCGGGTCGGCGCGATCCCGTCGCCCCGAATCCGTCCCACGTCGAGCCCGACGGCCCGTCCGAGGAGGGCCTCCCGCAGAGCGGTTACGGGCTCGGTCGGCAGCCGCAGGTTGCGGGCGAGGAGGTTCCCGGTGCCGCAGGGGACGATCGCCAGGGGGATCCCGGTCCCGGACACCACGTCGGCGCACGCGCGTACGGTGCCGTCCCCGCCGCAGACGACGACCAGGTCGGTGTCCGTTACGCCCAGGCACGAGGACAGGGCACCGGACGGATCCCCGGCCGTCGTCTCCGTCCACTGCTGCTCCGCGTACCCGTGCTCGTGCAGCAGGGCCCGTACCCGGGCGGCGGTCCCGTCGCCGCACGCGCGCGGGTGGCGCACCACCACGGCCCGCCGCGCGCCGTGGGCGGACGGGCCCGGGGCGGGCGGTGCCGCCTCCTCCCGTGGGCGCGGCAGCAGGGCGGCAGCCACGAGGGCCAGCGTGCAGGCCCCGTTCAGCAGTCCCGCCACCACGTCGGAGGTGTGGTGCATGCCGCGGTACGCCCGGGAGAACGCCACGAGCACCGGGATCACGAGGAGCAGCCCCACCAAGAGGTGTCGCCGAGCGCCCCGCAGGCGCCGGGACGCGAGGACGGCCAGTCCCCCGAAGAGGGCGACGGAGGCCCCGACGTGGCCGGAGGGGAAGCTGGAGGTCGGCGGCGCCGGGTCCAGGTGGGGCACCTCGGGGCGTTCGCGGCTCACGACGAGGGTGACGAGCAGGAAGACGGCGGACTGCGCGGCCACCGCCACGGCGAGGAACGCCGCCTCCCGCCATCGGGGCACATGGGGCACCAGGAGCAGGACGGCCGTGCACATGAGAGTGAGGGCGATCACGCTCTCCGTGCCGGCCAGCAGGGACGCCCCGTCGGTGAGCGCGGTGGCGAAGGGGGTGCGACGGTCGGCGAGGGCCCGGTTGACACCGTCCTCCGCCGACAGCGGCCAGTGGTGTGCGAGGGGGCCGGTCACCAGCAGCCCCAGCGCGGCGACCACGGCCGCCTGCACGGGCAGCAGCAGGAGCAGCCGCCCCGGCCTGGCTCCCGTCTCGTGTGAGTTCGTCATTGAGGCCGTGTTACCTGCCGGGCGCGGGTCATGCGCCCGCCGGGCCGTTCCGTACGCAGTACGCAGCACGCAGCAGGCGCTCGCTCAGGGCCCAACCGCGACCCGTCGGACACGACCTAATCGGTCTGTTCCTGGGGTGCCGGAGTACCCGGGCCGGCAACGGGACGGTCCTCGCCCTGTTCGCCGGTGTCCTTCTGCCGCTCACCGTCTTCCTCGGCTTCGTCGGTCCGGGGGCGCTCGCCTCCTGCGCCCGGGACGTCCGGGGCCTCCGGCCCCGGCGTGGGCAGGTCCGGCGTGACGGCGTCGCGCGTCGCCGGGACGGGGTCGGGAAGCTCCGGCTCGGGGGTGCTGGGCATCAGACTCTCCTCGTTCGATTCCACAGGGGTTCCGCACCTCGGCTGCCCCTCTCCGCGGCCCTCATGCCTCCGCTGTAGGGGGAGCAGACGGCTGATGCTCGGCCGGGCGGAGCGAACGCCGTCGACGGCGGCCGAGGGAACGGAGGGTGAGAGCGGTGACGCCGGGCAGGAGGGCAGCGTGACATCGAACACTCTCCGCACGCGCCGGACCACTCCGGGAAACCGGGTCGTCGAGCCGCTGAGACGCGCACGCGCGAACCTGCGGAACACCGCCGTACGCCTCTGGGACGACAACATCGCCGACTACGCGGCTGCCCTCACCTACTACGCGGTGCTGGCGCTCGTGCCCGCCCTGCTCGTCTCGGTCTCCCTGGTGGGACTGGCCGGGAACGACACCCGCGAGCGCCTGATCCGCGACCTCACCTCCTACGCCCCTCCCCAGTCGGCTCAGGTGCTGCGAGAGGCTTTGGAAGGCCTCACCTCGGCGCCGTCCTCCCTGTGGGCGCTGCTCGTCAGCGGCGTTCTGAGCGCGCTGTGGTCGGCCTGCAGCTACTTGGCGGTCTTCCGCCGCGCCCTGCACGCGATGCACCGGCTGCCCGACACGCGGCCGCCGCTGCGTGCGGCCCACGTCCTCGTCCTCACCGCCGGCGTGCTGTTGGCCCTGCTCGTCGCGGGCACCGCGAGCCTCGTCGCGACCGGCCCCGTGGCCCGTCGGCTCGCGGCGGCCGCGGGCTACTCGGGCACGGACGCCATGGCGATCCTGCGGTGGCCGGTGCTCCTGGTGATCGTCACGGCGCTGATCCTCGTCCTCTACCGGACCGGACCCGCCCAAGCCCGCGGCACGCGCCGGGGGTTTCCGGGCGGCGCCCTGGCGGCCTTCCTCTGGCTCGGCGCTTCGGCGCTCTTCACCCTCTACACGCAGTTCGGGACCTACAGCCGCCTCTACGGTTCGCTCGCAGGGGTCGTCGTCTTCCTCGTGTGGCTGTGGTTCGGCAACCTGGCCCTGCTCGCCGGCGCGCAGTTCAACGCGGTGCTCGCACGCACCGGAGAACGAACCGGCGAGGCGCCGACGGAGGCCGGGACCGCCTTCTCCTACAGGTAGCGGCGGATGGGGAGCACCGCGGTCTCCCGGGCGCGCTGCAGCAGCGAGCGCCGCTTCCAGCGGCCCGGGCGGATCGGTTCACTGAGCTCGATGTCCTCGTCGTAGTGCGCGTCGAGGGCGGCGGTGAACTCGGCGTCCATGACGGCGAGCATGACCTCCTCGTCGTGGTCGAGGGAGCGGCGGTTGAAGTTCGTGGAGCCGATGAGGGACACGACGCCGTCCATGGTGACGACCTTCGCGTGCATCATGGTCGGCTGGTACTGGTGGATGCGCACGCCGCAGGCGATCAGCGCCTCGTAGTGGTGCTGTCCCGCCAGTTGGCAGACGCGCTTGTCGGTGTGGGGGCCGGGCAGCAGGATCTCGACCTCCACGCCGCGCCGGGCCGTCGCGCAGAGCAGGTCGACGAAGTAGGTGTCGGGGGCGAAGTAGGCGGTCGCCAGACGGATCCGTTCCTCGGCCGATTCGAGGATCACGCGCATCAGGGTCTGCATGTCCTGCCAGCCGAAGCTGGCCGAGCCGCGGACGACCTGCACGATGGCGTTCCCGCTCGGGCGGTGGCTCACGAACCGGTCGCGCTCGTCGAAGAGTTCCGCGTGGCATTCGGCCCAGTTCTGGGCGAAGGCGGCGGCGATGCCGTCCACGGCGGGACCTCGGACCTCTACGTGCGTGTCCCGCCACTCGTCGGGGTTGCGCGCGTCACCGCACCATTCCTCGGCGATCCCGACGCCGCCGGTGAAAGCGGTCTGCTCGTCGACCACGAGGACCTTGCGGTGGCAGCGGTGGTTCTGCTTGAGCGGCGAGAGGTAGAGGGGCTTGCGGAACCAGGCGATCTCGACTCCGGCCCCGCTCATCCGGTCCAGCAGGTCCCGCTCTATCAGGCGGCTGCCGAAGCCGTCCAGCAGCAGCCTCACCCGTACACCCGCACGCGCCCGGTCGGACAGGGCCACGGCGAAACGCCGCGCGATGTCGCCCCGCCAGTAGACGAAGGTCATCATGTCGACGGTGTGACGGGCACTGCCGATCGCGTCCAGCATCGCGGCGAAGATCTCGTCCCCGTTGCGCAGGGGACGTACGGCGTTGCCCTCGGTCGCCGCGACGCCGATGAGCCTTTCCAGGCGCCGCCGTATGCGGTGGATCCGTTCGTCCGCCGGGCCGCTGCCGGCCGTTGCGGTCGTCGCACCGTCGAGCGGCGGCTCTCTGTAAGACATACCCGTACTCCTCGCTCGGGCCATCGGCGATCAGGACCCTATCCGACGGCGTCCCGCGCGACTCCGGCGCCGGATCCCGGAGTGCGCGCGGGACGGGGCCCCGCCCCGCCCGGAGGGGGCACGTGCTTCGGCCCGGACAAGGCCGAACAGCCTGGACGCCCCGGAGGGCCGGCGACGCCACTGGAGGCTCGGGGGCGGGTGAGCTGACCCGAGGTCCCCGACGTCGCCTGATCGGGCCGCACGTCAGGGCAGGGGGGTGCCGCCGGTGGCGTTGACGATCTCGCCGGTGATGTAGCTCGCCTGGGGTGAGGCCAGGAAGACATAGGCGGGTGCCATCTCCGCCGGTTGGGCGGGGCGGCCCAGCGGGGATTGCGTGCCGAACTTCGTCGTGTCCGGCATCGTCGCGGGGATGAGCGGCGTCCACACGGGTCCGGGGGCGACGGCGTTGACGCGGATGCCGCGTTCGGCGAGCATCTGGGCCAGGCCGTGGGTGAAGGAGATGATCGCCGACTTCGTCATCGCGTAGTCGAGGAGGTGGGGGCTGGGCTGGTAGCCCTGCACCGAGGTGGTGTTGATGATCGACCCGCCCCGTGGCATATGGGCCAGGACCCTGCGCGTGAGCCAGAACATTCCGTACAGGTTGGTCTTCATCACCCGGTCGAACTGCTCCGTGGTGATCGCCTCGATCCCGTCGGGCTGGGACATCTGGTAGGCGGCGTTGTTGACGAGGATGTCCACTCGCCCCAGCTCTTCCACGGCACGGTCGACCAAGGCCGCGCATTGGCTCTCGTCACGGATGTCGCACAGGACGGGCACCGCCGTCCGGCCGGCGTCGCGGACGAGGCGTGCGGTCTCGACGGCTTCCTCGGTCTCTTCGGCAAGGTGGGTGAAGACGACGTCCGCTCCCTCCCTGGCGAATGCCAGGCATACGGCCCTGCCGATTCCGGAGTCCCCTCCCGTCACCACAGCCGTACGGTCCGAGAGCACCTCGTGGCCCCGATAGGAGTCCTCACCGTGATCAGGGCGGGGGCGCATCTCCTCCGTCGTGCCGGGGTGCTCCTGATCCTGGTCGGGGAACGGGGGTCGAGGGTGGCGTGTCACCGGGTCGGGGGCCCCGGGTGGGTTCTCAGGCATGGAGGTCTCCGTAGGGCCGCCCGAAGCCGGGCCGGCGGTCGAGCTGTCGGCCATGGACGCGGGGCGCGACAGGGTCGTACCAGTGGCCCGGCTCTCGGGCAGTCGCTTCGTCGGATGCACCGGTCAGTGGCCGAGGGCGTTCTTGAGCTGCTGCTTGGTCATGGTCGAGCGGCCGTCGATACCGCGCTTCTTCGCCTCCTCGTAGAGCTCGTCCTTGGTCCGTTCGGAGGAGCCCCCGCCCCCTCCGGACTTCTGGCCACCCCGCTGCGAGGCGGACTTCCCCTGCGTGGAGCTGCGGCTGGCCGTCTTGCTCTCTCCCGACCGGGCGCGCTCCTTGTTGACCGTGCGCGAAGCCATCTCCTCGGCGCGGCTCTCCGACATACCGCGCTTCTCGCCGGACTCCTTGATGTGCTCGTACTGGCGCTCGCGCTTCGGGCTGGAACCTCGAGGCATGATGAATCCCTTCGTCGATGGGGTGCTGTTGTCAGGGTGCGGCTACCCGCATCGACCCGCACCTCACGAGACGCGGTCGGGTATTTCGTGCCGGGCGCCGTGATTCCCCGCGGTCGCCCTACCGAGCCCGCGTGCCGCATGGAATCACCGTCGGCGGTGAGTCGTAGGTCATGAAACCGACGACGAATCCTGAGCGAGGGGACCGAGAGCCCGGCACCGGCGGGTCCGGCACGGAGGGGCCGTCCAGCCTGGTCGAGGAGAGGGCGCCGGACAAGCTCTCGCAGATGCCCGGAGAATCCTGGAAGGCCGTGCTGCGCGGCACCCTGAAGGAGTTCAAGGAAGACGAGCTGATCGACCGCGCAGCGGCCCTGACCTACTACGGCGTCCTGGCCATCTTCCCGGCCATCCTCGTACTCGTGAGCATTCTGGGGATCGTGGGCGAGTCGGCCATCAAGCAAGTGCTGGAGAACCTCCAGAAACTTGCACCCGGCCCCGCACGTGACGTGATCACCGACGCGGTGCAGCAGCTACAGGGCAACAGCGGACTGGGATCCGTCACAGCCGTCGTCGGCCTGGTCCTCGCCGTCTGGTCGGCCTCCGGATACATCGCGGCGTTCATTCGGACATCGAACGCCGTCTACGACATGCCGGAGGGCCGTCCCGTATGGAAGATCCTCCCCCTGCGCCTTGCCCTGACGGTGACGCTCATGATCCTGCTCGTGGCCAGCGCGCTGATCGTGGTGTTCACCGGCGGCCTGGCACAGCAGGCCGGTGATGCCCTCGGGGTCGGGGACACGGCGATGACGGTGTGGTCGATCGTGAAGTGGCCGGTCCTGGTGCTCCTCGCCACCACGATGATCGCCCTCCTGTACTGGGCCGCACCGAACGCGAAGGGCCGCGGCTTCAGGTGGGTCACGCCGGGCAGCTTCCTCGCGCTCGTCCTCTGGATGATCGCCTCGGCGGGTTTCGCGTTCTTCGTGGCGAACTTCGGCTCGTACAACAAGACGTACGGCGCCGTGGCCGGTGTGATCATCTTTCTGGCGTGGCTGTGGATCACCAACCTGGCCATCCTCCTCGGCTTGGAGTTCGACGCCGAGATGACTCGCCAGCGCGCCATCGCCGGCGGCCACCCCAAGGACGAAGAGCCCTATGTCGAGCCCAGGGACACGCGGAAATGGACGGAGGAGGACCGCCGGCGCCTGGAGTGAGCGACGACGCCCGGGGTGAGCGCCGGGGGCCGGGTCAGTCGGTGGCGAGGATGATCGCGTACACGAGGAAGAACAGGGCGAGCACGACGGCCAGGGAACAGATGATCAGCAGGGGGCCTGCTGCCCAGCCCCGCCGCGGTGGGCGGTACGGGCCGGTGCCCGTGCTCGTACCCGACTCCGCCGGCGGAGTCGTGCCAGGCCCGGATCCGTCCTCGGCGGGGTTCCAGGGATCCGGGTTCGGGTCGGGGTTGCTGGGTCCGGTCATGACGTTCACCTCCGGCGAGCTGCCAAGGGTGGAGGGACGCACGGTCGACGGCGTCCATCCGATACGCACGATGCCCGGCGGCTGTCCGCTGCCGAGGTGTCCGAAACGGCCCTTCGCGACATTTGCCGAGGGGGGCGTTGCCGTCGGGAACGCCGGGAGTCGTGACGGACGTGCCCGCAGCCGTTCGGGCCGCCCCTGAGGGGAATCGCCGCCCGCGAGGGGAATCGGGGACGGGTGATCATGAGGTGCCTGGGTAGGCGCAAGGTGTGATCACTGTGGGCGTGGAGGAGGAATACCTGCTGGTGGACCCGGTGACGGGCGTCCCGGCCCCGGTGGTGGAGGCGGTGCGCCGCGTGGCAGGGCTCGGCCCCTTCGCGGAGGGCGTCGAGATCCAGGACGAACTCTTGCAGGCCCAGATCGAGGTGGCCACGCCGGTGTGCTGGAGCCTCGACGAAGTGGGGGGCCACCTGCTGCGGCTGCGCCACGCGGTCGCCGCTGCCGCCGAGACGAGCGGCTGCCGGGTCGCCGCCACGGGGGCGGCGCCGTTGCGCGGCGGCCTGCCCGTACCCGTGACCCCCACACCGCGCTACCTGAGGATGGAGGGCGAGGCTCGCCAGCTGGTCGACGAGCAGCTGATCTGCGGGATGCACGTGCACGTAGGAGTGCCCGATCCGGAGACGGGCGTGGCGGTGCTGAACCGGATCCGGGGGTGGCTGCCCACCCTGCTGGCGATGTCCGCGAACTCGCCCCTGTGGGACGGTCGGGACACCGGGTTCGCGAGTTGGCGCACCATCCTGTTCGGCCGCTGGCCCGTCAGCGGTCCTCCGCCGCACTTCGACGGGGTCTGCGACTACGAGGAGCGCATCGAGCGGTTGGTGGCCTCGGGGATGATCGCCGACCGGGGGCAGGTCTACTGGCAGGCGCGGCTGTCCGACCGCTACCCCACGGTCGAGGTGCGCTGCCTCGACGTCCAGCTTCGGGCCGACGACGCCGTCATGTTCGCCGGTATCGTCCGGGGGCTGGTGGCCACGGCGATCGCGGAGGAGAAGGCCGGTACGCCCCTGCCGGTGGTGGCGCCGGAGCTGGCGCAGGCCGCGAACTGGCACGCGGCCCGGCACGGTCTGAACGGGATCCTGCTGGATCCCCTCGGCTGCCCGCACCGCAGCGGAGACGTGCTGTACGACCTCCTGCGGCACATCACACCCGCCCTGGAGGAGGCCGGCGATCTCCGCGGAGTGAGCGGTCTCGCCCACCGGCTCCTGCGACTCGGCACGCCCGCCGAGCGCCAGCGCCGTGCTCTGGACGAGGCAGGGCTGCCGGGGCTGATCGACCTGGTGACCGGGGCTCGAGCGTTCGAATGAGCCGCTCGGCAGCAGTCACGCCGTTCCGGAGACCCCTCGGGAACGGGGGGGTACCGATCGAACGAGTGGCGCTGTCGGCTCGGCCTCCGCTCCAGCCGACAGCGGCACGAGACGAGAGATGGCGGCTCCCATGGCCCTTACAGCACTCATCGTGGTCGACATGCTCAACACGTACGCGCACGAGGACGCCGAGGCTCTGGTGCCGTCCGCACGCGAGGCACTTCCCGGGATCACGGCCTTGCTGCGGAAGGCCCGGGCCGGCGACTCGCCCGTCATCTACGTGAACGACAATTTCGGTGAATGGCGCTCGCACCACGGCGAGATCCTGAGGACCGCCCTCGACGGCCGCCACCGCGACCTGGTGGAGCCGGTCGCGCCCGACGAGAACGCGCTGTTCGTGGTCAAGGCACGGCACTCGATCTTCTTCGAGACACCGCTGGCCTACCTGTTGGGCCAGTTGAAGGCCGAGCGACTGGTCCTGTGCGGACAGGTGACCGAGCAGTGCGTACTGTATTCGGCTCTGGACGCCCACATCCGGCACTTCGACGTGGTCGTGGCGGCCGACGCGGTCGCTCACATCGACGCGGACCTGGCGGCGGCGGCCTTGCGGATGATGCGTGTCAACATGTCCGCGACCGTCTGCCGCGCGGACGAGATCGCCTTCGACGCACGACGGTCGGAGTGAAGCGGGAAGCCGACCGCGCCTCGACGACGGACGGACGTGACCTCACGACGCTTCGGGATCCCGAGGCTCGAGAGGGCTCAGCGCCGGTCCCTGAAGGATCTCGCCGTCGACGCCGAAGCGGGAGCCGTGGCAGGGGCACTCCCAGGTGCGTTCCGCGTTGTTGAACGCGACGAGGCACCCGAGGTGGGTGCAGACGGCGGACACCGCGTGAAGCACGCCCTGGTCGTCGCGATGCACGGCGCAGGGACCGCCCTTCCCGCGGACCACGGTTCCCTCGCCCGGCCGCAGGTCGCGGACGGGCCCGTCGGTGCCGTCGCCGAAGGTCTCCAGACGGTCCTTGACGAAGTGCTTGCCCGTCTCCCACTGGTCCTTGAGGAGCTCCGGCGCGGAACGGAGGGCCGAACCGAGGCGGCCCGGAGCGTAGAGATCGGTCCATGGCTCGCGCTCGCCGCGCACGAGGGCGGCGATGACCGTCCCCGCCATGACACCGCCCGTCATCCCCCAGCCGGCGAAGCCGGTGGCGACGTAGACGTTCTCGCCGCTGGTGGGCATGACGCCGATGAGGGGGAGGGTGTCCGTGGCGCTGTTGTCCTGCGCCGCCCAGCGGTGGGTGATCGTGACGTCGGGGAAGTGCTGCTTGCTCCAGTTCTGGAGACGGGCGTACCCGGCCTCGGTGTCCTCCCCGGTGCCGGGCCTGAACGCCTCTCCGGTGACGATCAGGAGCCGTCCGCCGTCCGGGAGCGGCGCCGTGCGGACGGAGCGCTTGCCGTCCTCCTCCGTGATGTACATGCCGTCCGGGTCCCGCGGGGCGGGGAGGGGGCCCGCGATCACCAGGTCGCGGTGCTGAGTCAGCCGCGTGGCGAGCAGCGTGTGGTCGAAGACGGGGTGGTGGGTGGCCACCACGACGTGCCGGGCGGAGACGGTGGCCCCGGTGTCGGTGTCGAGCCGGCAGGGATCCCCGCGGTCGAGTGCCACGACGCGGGTGCCCTCGTGGATCCGGCCGCCGCGGGCCACGATGTCGTCGACGAGCCCGCGCAGGTACGCGAGCGGGTGGAACTGGGCCTGGTCCTCCACCCTGACGGCGCCGGCGACGGGAAAGGGCAGGCCGGTCTCCGTGACGAACGAGGCGGTGAGGCCGGCCGCCCGTGCCGCCTCCGCCTCCGCGCGCAGGGCGGCGACGCCCTCGGGCTGCCGGCAGTAGGTGAGCGCCGGGCGTCGTTCCAGGTCACAGTCGAGGCCGAGTTCGTCGACCACCTCGACGACGTGCCGTAGCGCGGCGCTCTGGGAGGTCGCGTACAGGCGGGCGGCGTCGTCTCCGTGATCGGTCCGGAGCGTGTCGTACACGCTGGTGTGGAGAGCAGTGAGCTTTCCCGTCGTATGGCCTGTGACCCCTCCCGCGAGCCGGCCCGCCTCCAGCACGACGACGTCGAGCCCGGCCCGGGAGAGCTCCCACGCCGTGCTGAGACCGGCGATACCGGCCCCGATGACCACCGCGTCCGCCTCCACCGCTCCCGCGAGGGAGGGGAAGGACGGCAGGGCGGCCGTCTCCATCCAGTAGGAGCGTCCACTTTCCGTAAGTCGGTTCATGTGCGGCACCTGCCCGGTAAGGCCGTCCTGACGCGCCGGGGCGAGATCCTTCGGGAGAGCCGCTTGCGGTGGGCGCTCCGTGCGTACCGGACAAAAGATGGGGAATATGAGTTTTCGTTACAATTCACGTGTATTGATGGCGGTGATGTGTCAGGGTGGGCGAGCCCCCGACGCGAGCGGCGGGTCGATGTCCTTGTCGGATTCGGGGTGGAGGTGTCCCGTCCTATGAGCGATCCGGGGCCGACGGCCGTGTCGACGTCGAGTGAGGAGATCGCGGGCGCCCCGTGCTGGGTCAGCCTGCTGGCCCGGGATCTGGCTGCCGCGCAGCGCTTCTACGCAGGAGTTCTGGGCTGGGAGTTCCGGCCCAGCGGCCGCCTCGGGGACGGTTTCTCGGTCGCTCTGCGTGAGGGGGTGCCGGTGGCGGGTATCGGGGCACTCGCCGAGCGCTTCGACATGCCGGAGGCGTGGACGCCGTACTTCGCCGTCGCGGATGCCGACGTCACCGCCGCTCGGATCGGTGAACGCGGGGCGACCATGGCCGTGGGCCCCCTCGCCTTCGGCACCGGCCGTGCGGGACTGGCCGCCGATCCCGCCGGAGCGGTCTTCGGGTTCTGGGAGGGCGAGGTCGTCCCGGACTGGTCGGTGGGACGCGGCGGTGCCCCGGTGCGGCTGGATCTGCACACGCGCGACGCCTTCGAAGCCTCGATCTTCTACGGCGAGGTCCTGGGCTGGGCAGGGGGAGCGTCGGATTGCTGCGCGGCCTCGTACGAGCACGACCGCGTCGTCCTGCGCCGCGGCCGCGACACGGTCGCGCGCATCAGCGGCGGAGTGGTCGACGAGGCGCCGGACCCCGCGATCCGCCCCCGCTGGCACGTCAGCTTCCCCGTACCCGACCTGGAAGCGGCGATCACCGCCGCGAAGAGGTCGGGAGGCGCGGTCGTCACGCCCGTGGGTTCGTCCACAGCGGGTCGGTGGGCCGAGCTGGCCGCCCCCGGCGGAGCGCGCTTCACCGTGGTCGCGCCCCTGGACACACCGCACTCCGAAGCCCCCGAAGGCCGCGACGCCCCGGGCGGGGCCCGCCGGACGACGCCCTGAGAAGCGGACTCGCCCTGAGGAGCGGACCTGACGGGTTGTGCGCTGTCGTGCCAACCCCTGGGCGCCGGGGGGCAACCAGGTCGGTCGGGTCGCTCGTAGCGTGAAGAAGTGCCGAGCCGCTGACGTGGCGGGCACGTTACCGATTGCTTCGAGAGGACCCCTCATGTTCGACCTCGCCAAGGTGCACGCTGCCCCGAGCAAGGATCTGCTCACGCCCGACAACGCGGTCATGCTCTTCGTGGACCACCAGCCGCAGATGTTCTTCGGCACCGGCAGCGGCGACCGGGCCGCGATCATCAACAGCACCGTGGGCCTCGCCAAGGCGGCTCGGGCCTTCGACGTGCCGACCGTCCTGACCACGGTGGCCGCCGAGTCGTTCTCCGGACCCCTGCTGCCGCAGCTCGCCGAGGTGTTCCCCGAGAACGAGGTCGTCGACCGCACCTCGATGAACGCCTGGGAGGACGAGGCGCTCGTCGCGGCGGTCAAGGCGACCGGGCGCAAGAAGATCCTCCTGTCGGGTCTGTGGACCGAGGTCTGCCTGGTGCTGCCCGCGCTCTCGGCGCTGGAGCAGGGGTACGAGGTGTACGTCGTGACCGACGCCTCCGGTGGCGTCAGCCCGGCCGCCCACGAGCACGCGCTGCAGCGGATGGTCGCCGCCGGCGCCGTCCCGGTGACCTGGGTCCAGGTCCTCCTGGAGCTGCAGCGCGACTGGGCGCGTCAGGAGACGTACGGCGCGGTGATGGAGATCGTCAAGGCCCACGCGGGCGCGTACGGCCTGGGTGTCGTGTACGCGCAGAGCGTCATCGGCGCGCACGCGGCCGGCTGACCTCCGTGGACACCGGCATTCTGATCCTGCGTCTGCTGGTGGGACTGCTCGTCGCCGGCCACGGTGTGCAGAAGGTCAGTTCGCACCTGGGCGGCAAGGGTCTCGACGGCGGTACGGAGGAGTTCCGCGCCGACGGTTTCCGCGGCGGTGCCGTGACCGCCCTGGCGGCGGCCGGTGGTCAGATCGGCTCGGGCCTGCTCCTGGCCGCCGGCTTCCTGACCCCGCTCGCCGCGACCGGGGCCATCGGGGTCATGACGGTCGCGCTCACCGTGAAGTGGCGCCACGGTCTCTGGGTGCAGAACGACGGCTACGAGTACCCGCTCGTCCTCATCGGCACCGCCGCCGCGCTCGCCGCCACCGGACCCGGTGCCTGGTCCCTCGACGCGGCCCTCGGCCTCACGCCGTACCCGCTGTGGTGGGCGGCCCTCGCGCTCGCGGCCGGTCTCGGCAGCGGACTCCTCACCCGTCTCGTCCTGCACCGGCCCCCCGCCCCCGCGACCGCCGAGCGCTGAGCGCTCAGCGCGAGACGCACAGACCGGGCCCGGTCGCCCGCGCACCCCCCGACCGGGCGGCCGGGCCCACCCCACCCTCTTTCTCCCGAACAGGAGCACTCGATGGACACCCTCACGACCTCGCACGCCGGCGGCCAGCCGCTGCTGCACCAGAAGGGCGCCGAGACCCAGGCGTTCGGCACGCTCAAGCAGCTGCCGATCGGCCTCGGCCACGACACCCGCATGTACGGCTGCCAGCGGCTGAACCGCGTTCTCGCCGACACGCAGATCCTCTATTCGCTCTACAAGAAGCACCACTGGCTCATGCGCGGGGCGACCTTCTACTCGCTCCACCTGATGCTGGACAAGCACGCGGAGGCCCAACTGGCCATCGTGGACGCGCTGGCCGAGCGGGTCCAGAGCCTCGGCGGCGTCGCCGTCGGCGACCCACGCCACGTCGCGGAGCTGACGTCGATCCCCCGGCCGCCGGACGGCGTCGAGCCGGTGCCCGTCATGCTGTCGCGGCTCCTCGACGCGCACGAGCGGATCCTGATCGACGCCCGGGACGCCGCCGCCCGGCTCTCCGGGGAGGGCGACGAGGGCAGCGCCGACCTGCTCGTCTCCGATGTCGTCCGTACCGGCGAGGCGCAGGTGTGGTTCCTGGCCGAGCACCTCGTGGACACCCCTCTGGTGCGCGGCTGATGGACACGTACGACGTCGTCGTGGTCGGCGGCGGTCCGGCCGGCGAGGTCGTCGCCGACCGGACCGTCCGGTCGGGGCTGACCGCCGTCGTCGTCGAGGCCGAGGCGGTCGGCGGAGAGTGCTCCTACCGCGCCTGCGTGCCGAGCAAGGCCCTGCTGCGACCCGGCGCCGCCCGAGCGGGGGCCCGCTCGGTCGACGGGGCCCGGCAGACGGTCACGGCGCCACTCGACCCGGCGCGCGTCCTGGCCCGCCGCGACCGCTTCACCGGGCGCGGCGACGACACCGGCCAGGCCGACTGGCTCGACGGTGCGGGCGTCGCGCTCGTACGGGGACACGGACGGCTCGCCGGTGAGCGCCGCGTGGAGGTGACCGGCGACGACGGCACCGTCCGCACCCTGCGGGCCCGGCGCGCGGTCGTGGTCTGCACCGGCACGGAGGCCGCGCTGCCGTCGGTCGAGGGGGTCGACCGGATCGGCGTGTGGACCAACAGGCAGGCCACCACGGCGGACGCGGTGCCCGCGCGGCTCGTCGTCATCGGCGGGGGAGTGGTGGCCTGCGAGATGGCCACCGCGTGGCGCTCGCTCGGCTCCTCCGTCACCCTGCTCGTACGCGACCAGGCCCTCCTGACCGGCTGGGAGCCGTGTGCCGGCGAAGAGGTCACCCGGGGTCTGGGCGATCTGGGCGTCACCATCCGCTTCGGGGTGTCGGCCGTCCAGGTCGCCCGTGACGACGACACCCGCACCGTGACCGTGGACACCGACGACGGCACCACCCTCGTCTGCGACGAGGTCCTCGCCGCCGTCGGCAGGCGCCCACGCACCCACGACCTCGGCCTGGCCTCCGTCGGACTGCCGGCGGGCGGCCTGCTTCCCGTCGACGACACGTGCCGGGTCACCGGGGTCGAGGGCGAGTGGCTCTATGCCGTCGGCGACGTGAACCACCGTGCGCCGCTGACCCACATGGCCAAGTACCAGGCCCGCGCTTGCGCGGCGGCGATCGCCGAGCGAGCCGCCGGGCGCCCGGCCGACACCGGCCGCCGGCAGCCGTGGAGCGCGGAAGCCGACCAATTCGCCGTCCCTCAGGCCGTCTTCACCCGTCCCGAGATCGCGAGCGTCGGACTCACGGAACGCGCGGCCCGCGAAGCGGGTCTCTCGGTGCGCGCGGTGGAGTACCGCGTCGACGACGTCGCCGGGGCCGCGCTCCACGCGGACGACTACCGCGGCCTCGCCAAGCTCGTCGTCGACGAGACCCGCGGCGTCGTCGTCGGCTGCACGCTCACCGGCCCGATGGCGACCGAGCTCCTCCACACGGCCACCGTCGCCATCGTGGGCGAGGTCCCGCTGGAACGCCTCTGGCACGCCGTGCCCGCCTTCCCGACGGTGAGCGAGGTCTGGCTACGCCTCCTGGGGGCGTACGGCCTCTGAGTCGAGGCCCGCTTGACCGGCGTACGCGCTCGGCTTGACCGGCGTACGGCCTCTGAGCCCAGGCCCCGCTTGACCGGCGTACGCGCTCGGCCCGATCGGCGTACGGCCTCTGAGCCGAGGCCCGCTTGACCGGCGTACGCGCTCGGCCCGATCGCCGCACCCTCCCGCCCGGCCGCCACATTCCCCCGCCCGCCCGGCCGCCACATTCCCCCGCCCGCCCGCCCGGCCACACCCGACGAACGCTCCATCCCGACAAGGAAACCCCATGCATCCCACGAGGCGCACCCTCACCCTCGGCCTCGCCCTGCCCGCGACCCTGGCCGCCCTGGTCGGCGCCGCACCCGCGGGCGGCCCGGCCGCAGCCGCAACCGACCGGCACGGTCCCAAGCCGACGATCGTCCTGGTCCACGGGGCGTTCGCGGACGCCTCCAGCTGGAGCGGCACGATCAGGCGGCTGCAGCGCGCCGGCTACCCCGTCCTGGCTCCCGCCAACCCGCTGCGCGGTCTCGCCGCGGACACCACTTACCTGCGCGGCGTGCTGGCCGCCGTCGACGGACCCGTCGTCCTGGTCGGCCACTCCTACGGAGGCGCCGTCATCAGTGGCGCCGCGGTGGGCGACAGCCGTGTGAAGGCTCTCGTCTACATCGCCGCGTTCACCCCGGACAAGGGCGAGAGCGCGGGTGAACTCGCCGCCAAGTTCCCCGGCTCCACCCTCGGCGACACCGTGAACCCGCGGTCGTACCCGCTGCCCGACGGCGGCACCGGTACCGAACTGGTCATCGAACAGGCTTATTTCCAAAGGCAGTTCGCCGCCGACGTCCCCACGACCGAAGCGGCCGTCATGGCCGCGACCCAGCGCCCGGTAGCCACCGCGGCGCTGGAGGAGAAGGCCGGGGAGGCGGCGTGGAAGACGATCCCGTCCTGGGCGCTGGTCGCCACCGCCGACAAGAACATCCCGCCGGCCGCCGAGCGGTGGATGGCCCGGCGCGCCGGCTCGCACGTCACCGAAGTGGACGCGTCGCACGCCGTGGCCGTCTCCCGTCCGGCCGTGGTCACCGACGTGATCCTCGACGCCGTGCGGGCGACCCGCTGAGCCCCCGACCCGTGCCCCTCCGTACATCCCCTGAAGGAGACCCCTCATGAAGAACCGTCCGGTCCTCGAACCCGCCGCCCAGGTCTTCGCCGACGCGACCGCCCAGCCGCCGTACCTCTACCAGATCCCCGTCGCCGAAGGCCGGAAGGCCGTGGACGGCGTGCAGAGCGGCGAGGGCGTGCCCCTGCCCGAGGTCGACGAGGAGTGGGTCACCGTCCACGGCGGCCCGACCGGGGACGTCCGCGCCCGGATCGTCCGCCCGCGCGGCGCCACCGGCGCTCTTCCCGTCATCCTCTACATCCACGGCGCGGGCTGGGTCTTCGGCAACGCCCACACCCACGACCGGCTCGCCCGCGAACTCGCGGTCGGCACCGGGGCGGCCGTGGTCTTCCCCGAGTACGACCTCTCGCCCGAGGCGCGGTACCCCGTGGCGATCGAGCAGAACTACAGCGTCGCCCAGTGGGTCGCCCGCGAGGGCCACCACAAGGACCTCGACGGCACGCGGATCGCCGTCGCGGGCGACTCGGTCGGCGGAAACATGAGCGCCGCCCTCACCCTCATGGCCAAGCAGCGCGGCGACGTGACGTTCGTCCAGCAGGTGCTCTTCTACCCGGTCACCGACGCGAGCTTCGACACCGACTCGTACCACGAGTTCGGTGAGGGCTACTTCCTGCGCCGCGACGCGATGAAGTGGTTCTGGGACCAGTACACGACCGACGAGGCCGAGCGCGCCAGGATCACCGCCTCCCCGCTGCGCGCCTCCACCGAGCAGCTCACCGGCCTGCCGCCGGCCCTGGTCATCACCGCCGAGGCGGACGTCCTGCGCGACGAGGGCGAGGCGTACGCGGCGAAGCTCCGTGCCGCCGGAGTCCCCGTCACCGCCCTGCGCGTCCAGGGTGCCATCCACGACTTCGTCATGCTGAACGCGCTGCGCGAGACGCAGGCCGCGGAACTCGCCATCGGTCTCGCCACCGACGCCCTCCGCAAGGCCCTCGCATGACCGGCCCGTCGACGAGCATGCCCGTGGCGGGCCTCGTCCCGGCCCCGCGTCGGGAGCACGAGCACGCCGACCTCCTCGTCCGCAACGCGAAGGTGTTCACCGGTGACCCCGACCGGCCCGGGGCCCGTGCCGTCGCGATCCGCGACGGCCGGGTCGCGGCCCTCGGCGACGACCGCGATCTGGCCCACCTCGTCGGGCCGGGCACCAAGGTCGTCGACGCTCTCGGCCGCAGGGTGGTCCCCGGTCTCAACGACTCGCACCTGCACGTCATCCGGGGCGGCCTGAACTACGTACTGGAGCTGCGCTGGGACGGGGTGCGGAGCCTGCGCCACGCCCTGGCCATGCTGCGCGAGCAGGCCGGCCGGACCCCCAAGGGGCAGTGGATCCGCGTCGTGGGCGGCTGGACCGCCGAGCAGTTCGTCGAGCGCAGGATGCCGACCGTCGCCGAGCTGAACGCCGCCGCACCCGACACGCCCGTCTTCGTCCTGCACCTCTACCAGTCCGCCCTGATGAACCGGGCCGCCGTACAGGCCGCGGGATTCACCCGCGACACCCCCGACCCTCGCGGCGGGCAGATCGTACGGGGCCGGGACGGCGAGCCCAACGGCGTCCTCCTCGCGGCGCCCGGCGCACTCATCCTGTATTCGACGCTGGCTAAGGCGCCGGCCCTCGACGAGGCCGACAAGCGGACGTCGACGCGCCACTTCCTGCGTGAGCTGAACCGGTTCGGGCTGACCTCCGCGGTGGACGCGGCCGGTGGGTTCCAGAACTTCCCCGACAACTACGCCACGGTCGTCGACCTCGCACGGTCGGGGGAGCTGACCCTGCGGATCGCCTACCACCTCTTCCCGCAGACGGCCGGTCAGGAGCTGGCCGACCTCAAGCGGTGGACCGAGATGGTGAAGCCCGGGGACGGGGACGAGTGGCTCCGGCTGAACGGCGCGGGCGAGAACCTGACCTGGGCCGCCGCCGACTTCGAGAACTTCTCCGAACCCCGGCCCGAGCTCGCCGGGGGCTACGAGACCGAGTTCGAGAGCGCCGTCCGTCTCCTGATGGAGAACGGCTGGGGCTTCCGGCTGCACGCCACCTACGACGAGACGATCCGCCGCGACCTGGCCGTCTTCGAGAAGCTCGCGGCCGAAGGGCTCTTCCCCGGCGGCAACCGCTGGCTCTTCGACCACGCGGAGACGGTCTCGGCCGACAGCCTCGACCGGATCGCCGCCCTCGGCGGCGCCGTCTCCATCCAGAACCGCATGTCCTTCCAGGGCACCGCCTTCCGCGACCGCTACGGTGCCGAGGCCGCCGCCCACACCCCGCCGGTCCGGGCCATGCTCGACCGAGGCCTGACCGTCGCCGCCGGAACCGACGCCACCCGCGTCTCCTCGTACAACCCCTGGGTCGCCCTCCACTGGCTGGTCACCGGGCGCACCGTCGGCGGCACCGCGCTCTACCCGGCCGGGAACCTGCTCGACCGGGAGACCGCCCTCGGCCTCTACACCCGGGGCGGAGCGCGGCTCACCGGCGAACAGGACGTCAAGGGAACCCTGCGAGAAGGCTCGTACGGCGACCTCGCGATCCTGTCCGACGACTTCCTCACCGTGCCCGAGGACGTCATCCCCGACATCGAGTCCGTCCTGACCGTCGTCGGCGGCCGCATCGTCTACGCGACCGCGGAGTACGAGGGTCTCGACGAGGCCGTTCCGCCGGTGAGCCCCGAGTGGAGCCCGGTGGCCCGCTTCGGCGGCTACCAGAGCGGCGCCCACCAGGCGTCGCTCGTGGCCGAGGCCGTCGCCGAGTCCGAGCAGCACCGCCGGTGGCGCGTCGCCCGCGGCTCCGTCCCCGAGACGACGCCGTCCTTCGTCGACCCCTGCTTCGACCACTGAAAGAGACCGCGCGATGAGTACCGCCTCCCCCGCCGCCGACGGCGGCGACACCCCGGTGACCCCGCCGGACGTCTCCCCGGGGCGCCGTTTCGAGCCGGACCTCCGGTCGATGACACGGATCAACCTGCACCCCATCGCCTCACCCATGCCGCTCGGTTTCTTCACGATCGCCATCGCGTCCGTGATGACGGGCTGCCTCCAGCTCGGCATCTTCGGTGAGGAGGCCCGTGCCGCGGTCGCCTTCACCGTGCTGCCGGCGTTCGTCCTTCAACTCCTGGTCAGTTTCCTGGCCTTCGGCGCCCGTGACGTCATCGCGGCGACGCTGATGGCGGTGTTCGCCGGCAGCTGGTTGCCCTACTCGCTCATCATGCTCACCGGTGCCGCCGACGGCCTTCGGGTCCTCGGGGTGTTCAACCTGGCGCTCCTCTGCTTCGGGGCCCTGATGACCGCCGTGACCCGACCCAAGCGCGCGCTGTGGTTCGTCCTCGCGGTCTCCCTCCCGCGCTGGGCGGCCACCGGCCTCGCGGGCATCACCGGCGCCGAGTGGCTGACCCGCACGTCCGGGGCGCTCGGCCTCGTGGTGGCGCTCGTCGCGATGTACACGGCGTTCGCCCTGATGCTCGAGGACATGCGCAGCGAGCAGGTCCTGCCCATCGGCCGCAGCGGCCCGGCCCACCTGGCCGTGGAAGGAGACCTCGGCGTCCAACTCCGCAACCTGGAACGCCAGGCGGGCGTGCGCCGCACGCTCTGAAGGTCCCACCCCGGCCCCCCCTCCCCTCCCCTCCCCTCCCCTCCCGTCACGCCCCGAGGAGTTCCCCCATGCCCCGACACGCCCGCCCCACCGTCGTCCTGGTCCACGGCGCCTTCGCCGACGCCTCCGGCTTCGCCCGCGTCGTCCCCGAACTGACCGCCGCCGGCATGGACGTGGTGGCGCCGGCGGTGCCCAACCGCGGCCTCGTCGACGACGCCGCGTACATCGCCTCGGTGATCCGGGCCGTCGACGGCCCCGTGATCCTGGTGGGGCACTCCTACGGGGGCGCCGTCATCACCCTCGCCGGGACGGAGGACAACGTCCGGGCCCTGGTGTACCTCGCGGGATACGCGCTGGAGGAGGGGGAGAGCCTGGGCGAGCTGCAGGGTCGCTTCCCCGACTCGGGTCTCGCGGACGCGCTCGTCCACACCCCGTTCCCGGTGGCCGGCTCCACCGAGACCGGCACCGACGTCTCGGTGGAGATCGAGAAGTTCCCCGCCCTGTTCGCGGCGGACGTCGACCCCGACCTCGCGGCGGTGCTCGCCGTCTCCCAGCGGCCGCTGGCCGCACGTGCCTTCTCGGAGGCGGCGCCCGTCGCGGCGTGGAGGACCAAGCCCTCGTGGGGCCTGGTCGCCTCCTCCGACCGCACGATCAACCCCGATGTGGAGCGCTTCGGGTACGAGCGGGCCGGCATGACGACCGTCGAGGTCGACTCCTCCCACCTGGTCATGCTGTCCCATCCCAAGGCCGTGGCGGAGCTGATCCAGGACGCGGCCCGGTCCACCGCCCACTGACCCGATCGTTCGAGATCGAACGATTAGTCGATATTGTTCGAGCGCTGGTAGCTTCTGACCGCCCCCCGAGAGCTCTTCGGCGGGGCGATCGGAGGAGATACACCCATGTGGTTCGGCGCGAGGCCCGCGCTCGTCGTCCTTGCCCTCGCCGCCCTCGCCGCCGCCTGCGGTGTACCGCAGGACGGTGGTTCGCGGTCGCACGCCGCCGTGGACTGCGGGCCGTACGCCAGGTACGGCAGGAACCCCGGCACCAAGGTCACCGTGTACGCGGAGAACAGGGACCGGGAAGCCGACCTGTTCGAGGAGACCTGGGCGGACTTCGCCGACTGCACGGGAATCGACGTCCAGTACGAGGGGGACGGGGAGTTCGAGGCCCAGATCCAGCTCCGGGTCGACGGCGGGAGCGCCCCTGACGTGGCGTTCTTCCCCCAGCCCGGGCTCCTGGAGCGCTTCGCGCGAGCCGGGAGGCTCAAGCCCGTGAGCGCCAGGGTCGCGGCCCTCGCGGAGCAGGGCTGGTCGGCTGACTGGAACGGCTACGCGACCGTGAACGGCACCCTCTACGGCACACCGCTGGTCGCGAACGTGAAGTCGTTCGTCTGGTACTCCCCGAAGTTCTTCCGCGACAGGGGACTGAGCGTTCCCCGCACGTGGTCCGAGCTGATGGCCGTGACGGAGAAGATCGCGGCGTCGGGCGTCAAGCCCTGGTGCGCGGGCATCGAGTCCGCCCAGGCGACCGGTTGGCCCGTGACGGACTGGATCGAGGACGTCCTGCTGCGCCAGCAGGGCACGGACGTCTACGACCAGTGGGTCGCCCACGAGATCCCGTTCAACGACCCGCGGGTGATCAAGGCCATGGACACCGTGGGGTCCATCCTCAAGAACGACCGGTACGCCAACGGCGGATTCGGTCCGGCCCGGTCGATGGCGTCGATCTCCTTCCAGGAGGCCGGCACACCGATTCTCTCCGGCGACTGCGCGATGCACCGCCAGGCCTCGTTCTACGCGGACATGTGGCCGAAGGGCACCGAGATCGGACCGGACAAGGACGTCTACACCTTCCTCCTGCCGGGAGCCGATGCGGCCGGCCGCCCCGTACTGGGCGGTGGGGTGTTCACCGCGGCGTTCGCCGACCGTCCCGAAGTGCGGGCGTTCCAGGAGTATCTGGCCTCCGCGGACTTCGCGAACGCGCGCATGAGGAAGGGCCCGTTCGTCTCGGCGAACAGGGGAGTGGATCCGGCGAACGCCGCGACCCCGGTCGACAGGCTCTCGATCCAGCTGCTCCAGGACCCCAGGACGCAGTTCAGGTTCGACGGTTCGGACCGCATGCCGGCGTCGGTCGGCGCGGGGACGTTCTGGAAGGGAGCCACCGACTGGATCGGCGGCGCGAGCACCCGACAGGTCGCCGACTCCGTCGAACGGTCCTGGCCGAGCCGCTGATGTCGTTCGACGCCGTCGCCCAGCAGCCCAAGCTGCTGTACCTGCTCCAGGGCGTCGCCGCCTTCGCGGCGGTGGTCTCCCTGATCCTGCTGGCGCTGCACCGGGGGCCGGTACGCAGGAGGGCCGCGGCCCTCCTCCTGCTCGCCCCCGCGCTGCTGCTGCTCACCGTCGGTCTCCTCCTGCCGGGTCTGCGAACCGTGGCGCTGTCGTTCACCGACAGCGGGGGAGACGCCTGGGCCGGCTTCGACAACTACGTGTGGATGGTCACCGACCCCCGGGCGCTGGTGGCGCTGCGCAACACCCTGACGTGGGTGGTGCTCGTGCCGCTGACGGCGACCGCGGTCGGTCTGCTCTACGCGGCGGCCGTCGCGCGGTCGCGGTTCGGAACGTTCGCGCTGTCCCTCCTCCTGACGCCGATGGCGATCTCGTTCGTCGGCGCGGGTGTCGTCTGGAAGTTCGTCTACGCCTACCGCCCCGCGGAGGTCGGCCAGATCGGGCTGCTGAACCGGCTCGTCGTCGCGTTCGGCGGCGAGCCGCGGCAATGGCTCGTGGACTCCCCCTGGAACGTCCTGTTCCTCATCGTGGCGATGGTGTGGGCGCAGGCGGGCTTCGCGGCCGTGCTGCTGGCCGGCGCGATCAGGGCCGTACCCGACGAGCTGACCGAGGCGGCCCGACTCGACGGCGCGTCCCCCCGGCAGATCTTCCGGCGGATCACCCTGCCGTCGATCAGGCCCACGCTGCTCGTGGTGGTCCTCGCCCAGGCGATCGGCACCTTCAAGGCCTTCGACATGGTCAGGAGCATGACCGGCGGACAGTTCGACACGGGCGTCATCGCCCACGAGATGTACGACCAGGCCTTCCGCTACGGCGAGACGGGCCGCGGCGCGGCGCTCGCCGTGCTCCTCCTCGTCCTCGTCACCCCCTTCGTCGCCCACCAGGTCAGGGCGCAGCGGAGGGCGGGGTGAACGGCGTCCGGGAGCGTCTGGCCTCCCGCGCCCTCACCTCGATCGCCGTGGTGATCGCGGTCCTCTGGACGACCCCGACCCTCGGTCTCCTGCTCTCCTCGTTCCGCCCCGAGGAGGAGGTCAAGACGACGGGCTGGTGGACCGTGTTCGGCAGCCCGCACCTCACTCTCGACAACTACGGCCAGGTGCTGTCCGGCGGCGCGAACGGGTCGGGGCGGCTCGCGGAGCACTTCGTCAACTCCGTCGTCATCACCCTGCCCTCGGTGCTGTTCCCGCTCGTCCTGGCCTTCTTCGCGGCGTACGCGCTGGCCTGGATCGACTTCCGAGGGCGCGACGCCCTCGTCGTCGGCATCTTCGCGCTCCAGATCGTGCCGCTCCAGATGGCCCTGGTCCCGCTCCTGAAGCTCTTCTCGCAGGGCTGGCTGTTCCTGCCCGCGTGGCACCTCACCGGTCCCGCGCGGTTCGGCCAGGTCTGGTTCGCCCACACGGTCTTCGCGCTGCCGTTCGCGGTGTTCCTCCTCCACAACTTCCTGTCGGGGCTGCCCCGGGATCTGATCGAGGCCGCCCGCGTCGACGGCGCGTCGCACGGGACGCTGCTGCTCCGGATCGTGCTGCCCCTGGCCCGCCCGGCCCTGGTCACCTTCGCCGTCATCCAGTTCATCTGGGTGTGGAACGACCTCCTCGTGGCACTGACGCTGTCGGGGGGAACGGCCGAGACGGCGCCGATGACGGTCAGGCTGGCGGGCATGGCCGGGACGTACGGCGACGAGTGGCAGCGGCTCACCGCAGGAGCCTTCGTGGCGGCGTCCGTCCCGCTGCTCGTGTTCTTCTCCCTCCGGCGGCACTTCGCACGGGGGCTGCTCGCGGGATCGGTCAAGGGGTGAGGGCCGCCCGGACCGAAGGCCACGGTGTGGCGGCGGGGCTGAGCCGGCCCGGGCTGCGGGGCCGCGAAGCCGAGCTGGCGCGGCTGCGCGCCCTGGTCGAGGCGGTGCGCGACGGCGAGGGAGGAGCCGTCGCGCTGCTTCTGGGCGAGCCCGGCATCGGGAAGACCGCGCTGCTGCGGGAGACCGTCTCGCTCGCACGGGCCCACGGATTCGTCGTCAGCCATGGACGCGCCGAGGAACTGCACGAGCTGGCGCCGCTCGCCTCCCTGGCCTCGGGCCTCCTGCACGGTGACCCGCCGCTGCTGTCCGGCGCGGACTTCGCGGACCTCGCCGGCCACCACGACCAGCGCATCTGGCTCGTCGAACGGCTGGCCCAGCTGATCGAGGAACGCTCGGCGGGCACGCCCGTACTGATCGCGGTCGACGACGTGCAATGGGCCGACCCGCTGAGCCGGTTCGCCCTGAGCGTCATGCCGGCACGGCTGAGCGGCTCCCCGGTCCTCTGGCTGCTCACGGGCAGGGAGGACCCGGAACCGTACGGGCAGGGGCAGCGGACGACGACCCTCCCCCTGCGCCCGCTGCCCGACGCGGCCCTGACCGAGCTGGCACGCGACGTCCTCGGCGGGGACGTGCCGGAGCGGGTCGCGGAGCTCCTCGACGGGGCCGGCGGCAAC
The DNA here is from genome assembly GCF_040815545.1 of Streptomyces sp. LMG1-1-1.1. Classification (NCBI taxonomy): domain Bacteria; kingdom Bacillati; phylum Actinomycetota; class Actinomycetes; order Kitasatosporales; family Streptomycetaceae; genus Streptomyces; species Streptomyces sp. LMG1-1-1.1. The sequence goes on from NZ_JBFPNH010000054.1 coordinate 262,696, forward strand.
CCCTTCCTCGCGACCGAGATGCTCGCGGGCATCGAGGCGTCGGGCGCGGACGGGACGGAGCCGCCGGAGCGGCTGGTCCTCGGAGTGCGCGACCGGCTGGCCGACCTCCGGCCGGACACCCTCCACTTCCTGCGGATCGGCTCGGTCCTCGGCCGCGCGTTCTCGCTCGCGGACGCCGCCGCCCTGTGCGGCCGGCCCGCCTCCGGACTCAGCGCCGAAGTGGACGAGTCGATCGCCGCCGCCCTCCTCCACGACGACGGCGAACGCCTCCTGTTCCGCCACGACCTGCTCCGCCAGGCGGTGTACGCCGACCTCGCCCCCTCCGTACGCCGTGCGCTGCACCGGGAGGCGGCGAGCCGGCTCGTCGCGGCGGGCCGCAGCTCCGCCGACGCCGTCCCGCACCTGCTGAAGAGCGCCGAACCCGGCGACCAGGAGGCGATCGGGCTGCTCGACACGGCCGCCACGGACGTGATCTCCGTGATGCCCGACCTCGCCGCCGACCTGGCCGTACGCGCCCTGGAACTCGTACCGCCCCGTGCGCCCATGGCGTACGACGTCGGCGAGCGGGCCATCATCGCGCTGACCCGGGCGGGCCGCTACACCCAGGCACGGGACACCGGCGACGCGCTGCTCGCCCGGCAGCCGCCCCTCGACGTCTTCGCACGTCTGCAGTCCGTGCTCGGCGACACGCTGTGGCACCTCGACGACGTCCACGAGCTGACCCGCCGCTCGACGGCGGCGCTGGCAGCCGTCACCGACCCGGCGATCCGCGCCCGGCTCACCGCCCGGCAGGCCCTGGCCCGGTCCCGCGGACGCGACCTCGCGGCCGCTCGCGAGACCGGCGAACGGGCGCTCGCCGAGGCGGAGCGGGCCGGTGACCGGGAGGCCCGCGTCCTCGCGCTCTGGGGCCTCGGCGAGATCGCCCTCAACGCGGGCGACTGCGCCGCCGCCGTCGAACACCACACGGCGCTGAGCGTGTTCGACACGGCCTTCCTGCCCGAGGAGGCCGTCGCCCGGATCCACATGGACGACTTCGACACCGTACGGCGCACGCTCCGGACGGCCGGCGACGCTCCCCTGCGCCCCGCCATGCTGATCTGGGCCCAGGGAACCCTGAACATGGCGCTCGGCCGGCTCGACGACGCGGACGCCGACCTGGTCACCGCCGAGCGGCTCGAAGCCGACCTCCATGTGCCCGGCAACCTGGTCAACATCCGCGTCAACCGCGGTCTCCTCGCCTTGCTCCGCGGCGACCGCGAAGCCGCGCGGGACCACCTGGCCGTCGTGCGGGCGACCGTGGCCGACCGGCCGAACACCGGCAACCGTGCCACGCACCGGTACTTCGAGGCCGTCGTCGCCGACGCCGACGGCGACCACGCGACAGCGGCCGACCTGGTCCGATCGGCGCAGCGGGACCACCCCTTCCTCCGGTGGCGGCTCCTGCGCCCCCATGTCGTCCAGGCCGTGGGGATCGCCCTGCGCGGCGGGGACCGGAACCTGGCCGAGGCCCTCGCGGCCCAGGCCGCCGAACACGCCACCCGCAACCCCTCCGTGCCGACCGCCCAGGGGACGGCCGCCCACGCGGCCGGCCTGGTCAACGCCGACCGCGCACTCCTGGAGCGGTCGGTCCGCATCCTCCTCACCGGCCCTCGGCCGCTGCCCCTCGCCGCCGCCTCCGCCGACCTCGGGCGCGCTCTCCGCGCGGCGGGTGACCCCGCCGCGACAGCCGCCCTGACCAGGGCCCACGACATCTACGCCCAGGCGGGGGCCGACGCCGAGGCCGACCGGGTCCGGGCCGATCCGGAGCCCGCCGCACGACGCTCCGGTCGGCGCACGAGAAGCCCCCGGCCGCGCCCCGACCAGGGCTGGGACGCCCTCACGGCCTCGGAACGCAAGGTGGCCAGGCTGATCGCCGCAGGTCACACCAACCGGTCGGCCGCGGAGACCCTGGTCGTCTCCCCGCACACGGTCAACACCCATCTGGCGTCGATCTTCCGCAAGCTCTCGGTGCGGTCGAGGGTCCACCTGGCGCGGATCGTCCTGGCGGAGGACGACGCGGGAACGGCCACCGGCGGCTGAGCGAGCCCTGCGCCCCCGTGCAAGGAGTGGTGCGCGGTACGGCAAAACGAGGTGCGGGACCGGTCCTAGCGTGACGGTCACACCGCGCCGCTCCGACGCGCGGACCAGCCACCCCGAAGCGAGGAAGCACCTTCATGCCGTACATCACCGTGGGCCAGGAGAACACCAACCCCGTCGAGCTGTACTTCGAGGACCAGGGCGCCGGGCAGCCCGTCGTCCTCATCCACGGCTTCCCGCTCGACGGCCACTCCTGGGAGCGCCAGAGCGCCGCGCTGCTCGACGCCGGCTACCGCGTGATCACGTACGACCGCCGCGGATTCGGGCAGTCCTCGCAGCCGACCACCGGCTACGACTACGACACCTTCGCCGCCGACCTGAACACCGTGATGGAGACCCTCGACCTGAAGGACGCCGTCCTCGTCGGCTTCTCCATGGGCACCGGCGAGGTCGCCCGCTACGTCTCCGCGTACGGCTCCGGCCGCGTCGCCAAGGTCGCCTTCCTGGCCTCCCTGGAGCCCTGCCTGCTCAAGAGCGACGACAACCCGGAGGGCGTCGCCCCGAAGGAGTTCTTCGACGGCGTCGTCGCCGCGGTCAAGGCCGACCGCTACGCCTACTACACGGCCTTCTTCAACGACTTCTACAACCTCGACGAGAACCTGGGCACCCGCATCAGCGAGGAGGCCGTCCGCCACAGCTGGGACACCGCGGCCCGCGGCGGATCCTTCGCCGCGTCCGCCGCACCGGCGACCTGGTACACCGACTTCCGCGCCGACATCCCCGCCGTCGACGTGCCGGCCCTGATCCTGCACGGCACCGCCGACCGCATCCTGCCCGCCGAGGGCACCGCGCGCCCCTTCCACAAGGCGCTCCCGTCGGCCGACTACGTCGAGATCGAGGGCGCCCCGCACGGTCTGCTGTGGACCCACGCCGAGGAGGTCAACACCGCCCTCCTCGCCTTCCTGGCGAAGTGACGCCCCACCGTTGACCCGCCGGGTGACGCCGGAGCACCCGGCGTCACCCCGGCCCCCGGTTCCCCCGGGCGGGAACCGCACGAGCTCAGGAGAGCAGACACCCCATGCAGTTCGGCATCTTCACCGTCGGGGACGTGACCCCCGACCCCACCGACGGCCGCACTCCTACCGAACGCGAGCGCATCAAGGCGATGGTCGCCATCGCGCTCAAGGCCGAGGAGGTCGGGCTCGACGTCTTCGCGACCGGCGAGCACCACAACCCGCCGTTCGTGCCGTCGTCACCGACGACCATGCTCGGCTACATCGCCGCCCGCACCGAGAAGCTGATCCTGTCCACGTCCACGACGCTGATCACCACGAACGACCCGGTGAAGATCGCCGAGGACTACGCGATGCTCCAGCACCTGGCCGACGGCCGCGTCGACCTCATGCTGGGCCGCGGCAACACCGGCCCGGTGTACCCGTGGTTCGGCCAGGACATCCGCCAGGGCGTCCCCCTCGCCAAGGAGAACTACGCGCTGCTGCGCCGGCTGTGGCGCGAGGACGTCGTGGACTGGGAGGGCACCTTCCGTACGCCGCTCCAGGCCTTCACCTCGACACCGCGGCCCCTGGACGGCGTCCCGCCCTTCGTCTGGCACGGCTCCATCAGGTCCCCCGAGATCGCCGAGCAGGCCGCCTTCCACGGCGACGGCTTCTTCCACAACAACATCTTCTGGCCGGCCGACCACACCAGGCGCATGGTGCAGCTCTACCGGCGCCGGTTCGCGCACCACGGTCACGGCCGACCGGAGGACGCCGTCGTCGGCCTGGGCGGACAGGTCTTCATGCGCAAGAACTCCCAGGACGCCGTACGGGAGTTCCGTCCCTACTTCGACAACGCGCCGGTGTACGGCCACGGCCCCTCGCTCGAGGACTTCACCGAGCAGACCCCGCTGACGGTGGGCTCTCCCCAGCAGGTCATCGAACGGACCCTGTCGTTCCGGGAGACCGTCGGCGACTACCAGCGCCAGCTCTTCCTGATGGACCACGCGGGCCTGCCCCTGAAGACCGTGCTCGAACAGCTCGACATCCTCGGCGAAGAGGTCGTGCCCGTACTGCGGAGGGAATTCGCGAAGGGACGTCCGGCCGACGTGCCGGAGGCCCCCACGCACGCGTCCCTCCGAGCCGTCCGGGAGGTGTCCGCCGCATGAAGCTCCTCGTCGTCTCCGCGGGGCTGAGCACCCCCTCCTCCACCCGCCTGCTCGCCGACCGGCTGGCCGAGTCGGCCGGCGCCGAACTCGCCGCCCGGGGGCAGGCGGCCTCGACCGAGGTCGTGGAGCTGCGCGCCCTGGCCCGCGACATCGCCGACCACCTCGTCACCGGTTTTCCGTCGCCGCGACTGGGCGCCGCGATCGACGCGGTGACGTCGGCCGACGGCCTGATCGTCGTGACTCCGGTGTTCGCGGCCTCCTACAGCGGTCTCTTCAAGTCCTTCTTCGACGTGATCGACCCGGACGCCCTCTCCGGGAAACCGGTCCTGATCGCGGCGACGGGCGGCACCGCCCGCCACTCCCTGGTCCTGGAGCACGCCGTGCGCCCGCTCTTCGCCTACCTTCGCGCCGTCGTCGTCCCCACCGCCGTGTTCGCGGCCTCCGAGGACTGGGGCTCGGGGGGAGACGAGTACACCGACGGCCTGCCGGGCCGCGTCCGCCGGGCGGGCGCCGAGCTCGCCGCGCTCACGGCGGCGCGCCCGGTCGGGGAAGAGCCCGAGGACGACGTCACCGTCCTCGAACGGCAACTCGCCGACCTGCGCTTCGACTGAGACGGGCCCCCGGGGCCGGGCGGCGCCGGGGTGGTCCACATGGTTCATACTGTTCCGCCGTATGAGCGTAGACCGAGTGACGACAAGGACCGTGCCCGAGGGATCCGACGGTGTACGGACGCCCCTCCGCGGCAGGGACGCCGAACTGGCGTTCGTCGAGGCGCGGCTCGACGCGCTCGACCGGGGCGAAGGCGGGATCATCCGCGTCGAAGGCCCCGCCGGCATCGGCAGGTCCAGGATCCTCGCGGAGGCCGCGGCAGCCGCGCGGCGGCGCGGGACGAGGGTGTTCGAGGGAGCGGCGGACCCCGACGGACAGTTCGTGCCGCTCGGCCCGCTCCTCGACGGTCTGCTCTCCGGCGAGGAACCGCTGTCGGGAGCCGTCCGCCTCAGGGACCTCGCCACGACCCCGGGCCAGCGCTTCTGGCTGCTCCAGGAACTGGGGGACCGCCTGCGGGAGACGGCTCGAAACGGCCCCCTGCTCGTCGTCCTCGACGACCTCCAGTGGTGCGACGACCTGACCCTTCTCACCTTCAACACCCTCGCGGCCGGACTCTCCTCGCACGCCATCCTGTGGCTGGTCGCCGTGCGCGGCGGCAGCGTGCCGTCGGGCGTGCGCACGACCCTGGACAGGATCCGGCGGGCCGGCGCACACGAGCTGGCACTCGGAGCACTGGAAGACCGGGAGATCGCACGGATCACCGAGGACGTCCTGGGCGCCCCACCCGACCCGGACGTCCTCCGTCTCGCCCACCGCGCCGAGGGGGTGCCACAGCTCCTGGTCGAGCTCCTCGGCCGGCTTCGGGAGGAGGACGCGGTGACGATCCGGAACGGCACGGCCAGGCTGCCGGCCGGACCCCCGGCCCCCCGGGAACTCCCCTCTGTCGTACGCCGCCTCGACCAACTGTCCGACGAGGCACGGAAGCTGGTGCAGACGGCGGCCGCCGTGGGCGGCCCGGTCACCGTCGCGCTGCTGGCCGAACTGCTCGGCACGTCCTCCGCGGCGCTCATCACGGCCGTACGGGAATCCCTCGACGCCGACCTGCTCACCGAGAGCGGTGACCGCCTCGCCTTCCGCCACGACCTGATCCGCGAGGCGGTGGAAGCCGGCCTCCCCCTGCCCCTGCGTCAGGCCCTGCGTGGACAAGCCGCACAGGTGCCGCCGGGGAGCACGGCATCCCCCGCCGAGCGTCACGCGCCGCCGGCCGGGAGGGCACCCTCAGACGCGGCGGAGGCCCGGAGAGCGGGCGCAGGAGACGCTGCGGAGGCCGACCGGCTGCGCATCGCCGCGGCGGAACTCGCGGCCACCGCTCCCGGACCCGCCGCGGAGCACAGCCTCAAGGCCCTGGAACTCACCACGGCGGACGCTCCGGAGCGTCCTCGGGTCATCGCCGAGGCGATCCCGCTGCTCTGGCAGACGGGGCGGGCCGTCCAGGCGCGTGAGCTCGGAGCCTCCGCCCTGGCCGACGGCGGTCTCGGACCCGAGGACGAGGCGCGCATACGCCTCGCCCTGGCACGCCTCTCCGTTCCGTACGACTTCTCCGAGGCGGTCCGGCAGGCCCGCGCGGGCGCGGCACTGCCCGGGATCCCCGTGGACGTGCGGGGGCGACTGCTCGCCATGCTCGCCGTCGGTCTGTCGATGTCGGGCGAGCACGCGGCGGCCGAACAGGTCGCCGCGGAGGCGTGGGACACAGCTGCCGCGGCGGGGGACCGCACCGCCGAGGCCACGTTGACGACGGTCCGCTCGGCCGTGAGTTTCCACCGCATGGACCTGACCGAGGCGTTCCGGCAGGCCGAACGGTCCGCCGCGCTGGCCGAGGCCCTGGGCGTCACCACCTCGCTGTGGGTACCGGAGGCCTTGTGGCACGCGCTCCTGTCGCACACCACCGGGCGCTCCGAGGATGCGCTCGCCATCGCGGAGGAGGGTGTCCGCATCACCAGGGAGCAGGGCCGGACGGCCGCCACCCGCATGTGGCTCATGACCCGCTCCCGCATCCTGCTGGAAGCCGGACGGCTGGCGGACGCCCGGGCCGACGCCGAAGCCGCGTCGCCGACGACCGACGATCCCGGACCGGGAAACCTCGCCGACGTCACGCTCAGGTACGTGATGCTGCGCGTCGCCCTCCACAGCGACGACCAGCCGACCGCACGAGCGTACGCGGCGCAGGCGAGGCGCATGCGGAGCGACGGCGCACCCGTCGTCCGGCACTTCGGCTCCTGGATGCTGGCACTCATGGCCGACTTCGAAGGCCGGCCCGACCGTGCCATGGCCGAACTCGACGAGGTGATGATCTCGCCCGCCGAGGACCGGCCCGCCTACGCCGGCCTGATCGACCCCGCCGACGCCCCGGTCCTCGTCCGCCTGGCCCTGCGCGCCGGCGCCCACGAACGGGCCGCGCAGGCGGTCGCGCTTGCCGAGCGGCGAGCCGCGCTCAACCCCGACCTCACGTTCCTCGCCGCCACCGCCGCGCACGCCCGGGGGCTCCTCGACAACGACCTGGGGCAGTTGGTACGCGCCGTCCGGTTGTACGAGGACTGCCCTCGGCTGCTGGCCCGGGCCTCGGCACTGGAGGACGCGGGACGCAAGCTGGCGGCCACCCGCAGGTCCGAAGCGGTGCCGTACTTCGAGACGGCCCTCGCCCTCTACGCGCGAGCGGGCGCCGCACGGGACGAGGCCCGGGTGCGCCGGCGCCTGCGGGCCGCCGGTGTCCGCCGACGGCCCTCGCCGGCCGCACTCGACGGCGCATGGCCCGAGCTGACGGCCGCGGAGACGCGGGTCGTACGGCTCGTGGCCCGAGGGCTGACCAACCGACAGGTGGCCGAGCACCTCTCCGTCTCGCCGCACACGGTGGGCTCGCACCTGCGCCGGGCCTTCACCAAGCTGGACATCACCTCGCGCGTCGACCTGACCCGCCTGGTGAGGCATCGCGACAGCGGAGAGTAGTCGCTTCGTATCCCCTGCGGGTGCCACGGCGATGGACGATTCGTGTGATGTGCCCACGTCGCCCCTTCCTCAGAATGATCAAGAGCCGCGGAATGGAGAAGTCCGCGGGGAACCGTTGATCGAGAGAGGAACAGCGCATGACCGTCAGGCTCCAGCGGGCCCGCCCCGGCAGCCCCGAGCTCCAGGCACTCGTCGACGACCTCGCAGAGCGGCTCGGCCGGTCCGTCGCCGTCGACGACCCGCTGGTCCGCATGGTCTGCACGAGCCGCCACTTCGGCGACGAGGACCCGGTCCGCATCGGCACCCTGCTGCAGGGCCGCGCCGACAACGCGGCCATCCGCTACGTCCTCGCCCAAGGCGTGACCCAGTGGTCCCGGGCCGGATTCATCGGCGGCCGTGACGATCTCGGACTGCTGCCCCGTTACGTCGTACCCCTGCGCGAGCGCGGGCACCTCCTCGGTCTGCTCCTGGTGGTCGTGCCCGACAAGACGCTGGGGGAGCAGGAGACCACGGCCATCGCCCGGGCCGCGGACGCCATGTCGGCCCAGATGTACGGAGAGCGGATCGCCGCCGACACCCGGAAGACCGACGAACGGGACCTGGCCCTCGCACTCGTGGGCGCCGACGTCGCCGCACGCACCACCGCGCGTCGGCGCGGCATGGAACTGGGGCTGCTCGGGGCGGGGGAGCACGTCCTGGTCACCGTCGTCCAGCTGAGCTGCGGGACGGAGCTCGTGCGACAGTCCGAGGCCGCCCTGTGGGCGGCGTTGGAGGGCTTCCGGCAGACGCGCTCCGCCCAGGGTCTCGTCGCGATCGGCAAGGAGCGGGCGGTACTGCTCCAGCTTCGCGGCCGGCCGCCGCGCCCGGACGAGGTCGCCGCCCAGTCCGCTCGCATCCTCGACGAACTCCGCACCTTCCTCGATCCGTCGGCGGACCCCGTCATCGGTGTCGGTGGCCGGCACGCCGGTCTGGACGACGCGTGGACCTCGTACGAGCAGGCGCTGGTGGCGGCCCGCGCGGCTCGCCGACTGCCCTCCCTGAAGAGCGCCGGCGACTGGGAGCTGCTCGGGGAACTCGCCGTGCTGCTCCAGCTTCCCGAGCACACCCTGAACGCGTCCCTGATCCCGAAGCCGCTCCGTACGCTGACCGAGGCCCATGGCGGCGACCGCCTGCGGGACACCCTGCGCTGCTTCCTCGAACACGCCGGATCGATTCCCAAGACAGCGGACACGCTGGGCATCCACCGCACCTCGCTCTACTACCGCCTGCGGCAGATCCAGGAGATCACCGGACTCGACCTCGACGACGGCGCCCACCGGCTCACGCTCCACCTCGGCCTCAGGATCGGGGAACTCCTCGCGCCGGGCGCCGACGCAGCCGCCTGACCTCCGACCCGCTTCGACAAAGCGAGGAGGAACCACGGCCCGATTCCTACAGCTCGCGGTGGTGCGGGCGACGGGCCCCATTCGATGATGTGACGGACGGGCGGGGACGACGTACCGCCTCTGACCAGGGGAGAGGTCATGAAGGAACTGATCACGACGGACGGCGTACGGCTCGCCTACCAGGACACCGGCGGCGAGGACGTCCCCCTGGTGATGCTGCACGGCTGGGGGCAGACGCAGGCGATGTTCCGCCACCAGATCGAGGGGTTGGCGCCCGGTCGCCGCATCGTCACCGTCGACCTCCGCGGCCACGGGCAGTCCGGCAAGCCGCAGCACGGCTACCGCATCGCCCGGCTCTCCCGCGACGTGCTCGAACTCGTGGACCATCTCGGTCTCGACCGCTTCGACGCACTGGGCTGGTCCATGGGCGTCTCGGTGTGGTGGAGCTTCGTCGACCAGTACGGGACCGGACGGATCCGCCGCTTCGTCGCCGTCGACCAGCCCGCGGCGGTCGCCGCCGTGCCGTGGATGACCGAGCGGGAACAGCGGGACTCCGGTGCCATCTTCGACGTGTCGGGGCTGCTCTACCTGGGCGCGGCCCTCGCGGGGCCGGAAGGCGACACGGTCCGCGCCGACTTCGTGCGCGGCATGTTCTCCGGCGAGCCCGACCCCGAGCTGCTGGCCTTCGTCGCCGAGCAGATCGGGTCGACACCCGCCTACGCGGGCGTACCGCTGCTGTTCGACCACTGCGCGCAGGACTGGCGCGACGTGCTTCCCCGGATCGACGTGCCGACCCTGGTGATCGGCTGCGAGGGAAGCCATGTGCACCCCGATTCACAGCGCTTCGTCGCCGAGCGGATTCCCGGCGCACGCCTGCACGTCTTCCCCTCCGGCGTGGCGAGCTCGCACTTCCCCTTCCTGGAGAACCCGCCGGCCTTCAACGCCGTGGTGGAGAAGTTCCTGGCCGAGGAGCCGGCGAGAGGGGCGTGACCCCGTACTCCGCCCGCACGAACTCACAGCCAGGAATCCCCATGCCCCTCACACTGGTGTCACGTACTCCCGAACGGGTGCCCCGGCAGGCGTCCGACCCGACCCCGCCCTCCTCCCGCTCGGGGTGGCTGGTCCAGATGCTCTCCGAGATGCCGGATGCGTACGACCGGAACCACGTCTACCTCGGCGTCCACGTCCGCGGGCCCGTCACCGTCGTCCACGAGCGTGCCACGACCCTGTTGGAGCCGAACGACCTGGTCTTCTGCGACCCGGCCCGACGGCGCCTGCTGCGGTTCGGCGAGGACTGCCAGATGATCTTCTTCCGGGTGCCGCGCTGCTATCTGGGCGTCACGGAGCCGGAACTCGACCAGGTGCTCGGCGTGCCCGTGCGCGGCGGGGAGGGGATCGGGGCGCTGGCCTCCGACTTCCTGACCGCGCTGGCCGCCAAGGCCGAGTTCCGCCGGTCCACGATCGGGGACCGGCGTGCCCGGACGGCCGTACACCTCCTCTCCGTCCTGGTCATGGAGCTCCTCGAAGCGGACACGACGGACGACGCCGACGACGCGCCCGGGGCCGTCAACGAGATGCTGTCCCGCATCCACGCCCACATCGAGGAACACCTGACGGACCCGGACCTCTCGCCGGAGTCGATCGCACGCGCCCACCACATCTCCGTCCGGTACCTGCAGAAGCTCTTCCAGAACGACGGCAGCACGGTGAGCCAATGGGTGCGGCAGCGCAGGCTCGAGTCCTGCCGGTTCGAGCTGGGCCGCTCCACCCGGAGAACCACGATGGCCGCGGTGGCACACCGCTGGGGCTTCAGCAGCCCCTCGCACTTCAGCCGCACGTTCCGCGGGGCCTACGGCATGAGCCCCAGCGAATGGCAGGCCCTGGCGACCTCGGCCTTCGCACCGATGACCGCCGACGCCCAGGGCGAACGACGGCCGTGAGACGCGTGCGCGCCGTCCTGCCCGACACACCGAGAAGAGAAATCGCATGCCCCACCCCACCGTCGTCCTCGTGCACGGTGCCTTCGCCGACGCGACCGGCTGGATAGGCGTCATCGCGGAACTGCGGAGCAGCGGCATCCCGGTGATCGCCCCGCCGAACCCGCTCCGGGGCTTGGCCTCGGACGCCGCCTACCTCGCCTCCGTCCTGACACAGGTCGAGGGGCCGGCCGTACTCGTCGGCCACTCGTACGGCGGTGCGCTGATCACCGTGGCCGGCGCCGCGGAGAACGTCGTGGGGCTCGTCTACGTGGCCGCCTACGTGCCCCATGAGGGCGAGAGCCTCGGCCGGCTCCAGGCCCGCTTCCCCGATCCTCCGCTGACGGGCAACCTGAAGCAGCGGACCTACCCGCTCCACGACGGCGACCACGCGGTCGAGGTCACCGTCGACGAGACGGCCTTCCCCTCCGTCTTCGCGGCGGACGTGCCCGAGGACGTCGCCGGCGTCCTGGCTGTGACCCAACGCCCCCTCGCCGCAGCCGCGTTCACCGAGACCGCAGCCGTGGCGGCATGGCGGACGAAACCGTCCTGGGCCCTGGTCGCCGGAGCCGACCGCATGATCAGCCCCGACGTCCAGCGCTTCGGTGCCGCACGGGCCGGCGCCGTCGTCGTCGAACTTCCCGACGCCTCGCACGCCGTCGCCCTCTCCGAGCCCACCAGGGTCGCCGACCTGATCAGGGCCGCCGTACGAGCGACGAGCTGACCGACCGAACGCACCGGCTCCCGCCGAGGCCGAGCCAGTGCGTCACGTCAGTGCCCACGACGCCGGTCGAGCCGGTCCCTCGCGCTCCGAGCGCCCCTGGAACCCCTACGGCTTCTGGAAGCCGGCGTCCTGGAGGATCTTCTGGCCCTCGGGCGAGGAGAGCCAGGCGACGAAGGCGGCGGCGGCCTCGGCGTTCTGCGATTCCTTCAGCGTGGCGGCCGGGTACTGGGCGATGGCGTTCTGGTCGTCGGGGATCTCGACGGCGTCGACCTTGTCCTTGGCGCTCTCGGCGTCGGTCTTGTAGACGAGGCCGGCGTCGGCCTCGCCGAGCTCGACCTTGCTGAGCACGGCGCGGACGTTGGGCTCCTGGGAGACCGGCTTCACCGTGATCTTCCGGGCGTCGAGGATCTTCTTGCTGTACTTGCCGGCGGGCACCCCGGGGGCCGCGAGGACGACCTTGAGCTTGGTGTCCGCGAGGTCCTTCAGGTCGTCGACCTTGAACGGGTTACCTTCGCCGGTGGCGATCACGAGCCGGTTCTGCGCGATGATCGCGGGGGTGCCGGTGTCGGCCTTCACCTTGTCCATGCTCTTGGTGTCGGCGGTGACGAGGACGTCGGCGGGGGAGCCCTGGGCGACCTGGGCGACGAGCTCCTGCGAGCCGGCGAAGGAGAAGGTGATCTTCGTGCCGGGGTGGGACTTCTCGTACGCGGCACCGGCCGTCTTGAACACGTCGGTGAGGGACGCGGCGGCGAGGACGGTGAGGTTCGCCTTCGGCGCGGCGCTAGCCGAGCCGGAGGCGGTGGAGCCGGCGGAGTCCTTCTCGGTGTCGTCGCTCGACGAGCAGGCCGCGAGCGGCACGACGAGGGCGGCGGTAAGGATGGCGACGGCCGTACGGCGTCTGGCGGGGGTGAGGGACATGACGGTCTGAACTCCTTGGGAACGAACGGAAAGTTCGGGAGAAAGGCCGGCCGCGCCAACGGCTGAGACATCTCGGTACTGCGTGAGGGGAATCAGGTGCGGTCGATGTGCACGCTGGTCGACTTCACGCGGGCGGTGGCCTGCATGCCGACTTTCAGTCCCAGTTCCTCCACGGCCTCACGGGTGAGGAGGCAGACCAGCCGGTGCGGACCGGCCTGGACGGTGACCTGGGCCGCGATGTCGCCGAGCTTGATCGCCGTGACGATGCCCGGGAACGCGTTGCGCGCCGACGTGTACGACGCGTCGTCGTCATCGCCCTGCGCGATCTCCACGGAGAACGCGGCCGGCGACTTGCCGTCGATCATTCGTCGACCGCTCTCGTCGCGGTGGGTCGCGACCCGCCCGGCGTGCGCCCAGCGCCGCGCCGTGTCCGGGCTCACGCCCAGCAGCCGCGCGGCCCGCCCGATGGTGTAGGACTGCATGTGCGACACCGTAGGGCTCAATCGCGCTCATTTGCAACAAAGTCGTGGGAGTCTCCATGGCGAATGAGAGGGGGCTTGGAGGAAGCCCCGTACCGCGGAGCCGTATGTGACTCAGCTGAGCTGTACGACGGCACAGCCGCACTCTGGGCCACACCCCCGATCCTCCGGGATGCAAGGTCGGGAAGGGGGCGTCCGGCCGGTGTCGACGAGCACCTTGGGCCGCCGAAACCTAACGTGGGGGGTGAGAACGCATGTGACGGAGGGACCAGGGCATGGACGGCGCCATGGACAAGGCCAAGGGCAGGATCAAGGAGATCGCCGGGAGGATCACGGGGCATGAGCGCCTTGAGGCCGAAGGCAAGACGGACCAGATGAAGGTCAAGATCCGCCGGAAGGTGACGAACGTGCGGCACCGGGCGGAAGGCATCAGGGATTCGCTGAAGCGCGACCACTCGTAGCGTGCCCTGGAGGGGCGAGACAGCCGCCGGTGCGACAGCCAAGGACGGAACCTCCAGTGCCCTGCCGCGATCGCGACGATGCCGAGCGGCCCGTAGGACGAGGGCGCCCCACCGCGGACGGTCGCGCGCGCAGCGGGTGGACGCACAGCGGCCGGGCGCGCGGCCGGTGGCGCGGGCCGATCGGCACGTGGCCCGCCGTGGCCCTCACGGTCGTCGTCCTCGTCGTGGCGAATCTGCTGCTGAACCGCTGGAGCGGCACGATCCGCCTGCTGGCGGCCGTCGCGGTGAGCGCCCTGCTGCTCGGAGTGCTCCGCTGGGCGGGAGGCACCCTGGCGGACGCGGGGCTGGCGCCCGGGACACTGGCCCGCGGTGCGAGGTGGGCGCTGGCCTTGGTGGGCGTCCTCGCCCTCGTCTATGCCGTGGGAGCGCTGCTGCCGGACACCCGCTCGCTGTTCGAGGACCGGCGGTACGACGGGATGACGGGGAGCGAGATGGCGGCGCGCGTCCTCGTGGTGGTCCCCGTCGGCACGGTCCTCGTGGAGGAGATCGCCTTCCGCGGAGTGCTCTACGGACTGGTCCGCCGGGCCCGTGGAGCGGTCTGGGCGACCGCCGTGTCGAGTGTGCTGTTCGGCCTGTGGCACGTCCTGCCGTCCCTGCACCTGGCGACGGCGAAGCCCGCGCTGGGCTCGGTCCTGGGGGACTCCGCGCTCGGCGCGGTCCTCGCGATCCTGGGCGCCGTGCTCTTCACGGCGGCGTCGGGTGTCCTCTTCTGCGAACTGCGCCGCCGCAGCGGCAGTCTGCTGGCCCCGATGGGGCTGCACTGGGCGGTCAACGCGTTCGGCTACGTCGTCGGCTTCCTGCTGCGCTGAGCTGAGGCGACCTGCGCCGAGTCGCGCGCGTGACCCAGGCCGCGCGAGGCCGGCTCAGTTTTCCGGCGGCTGGATGACGTCCCGCAGCCGGTCCAGGTCCTGCGGCGTGACGTCCGGAGGCCGCATGACGGCGTTCCAGCCGTCGACGTACGCGGCCTTGTACGTGTGACCGTGGCCGTCCGGCACACCTGTGGAGAACGGCAGGTCCGCTGTGACCTGCCAGAAGGTCACGAAGGGGATCCAGACCATTCCTTCGAGGACGTCGCTGCCGGGCGCCTGGCCGATCCAGTCGGGTTCGGAGAGCGCCAGTTTCGGGCTCCACCAGACGATCGGGTCGGACGGGTGCATGAGGTAGAGCACGCGCGTGCCCTTCCACGGCGGGCCCTCGGGAGGGATTCCGGAGGCCGGGTCGTCGGTGAACCGTACGGTCCGCCCCTGCTGGTAGACGGGCTCGATCTCCGGGCTTCCGGCGTCGCGCCGGTCGCTGAACTCGCGGAACAGGGTGTTGAAGTTCGGCGGGCCGGCGAACAGGGTGCCGGCGGTGCGGTTGCGGAGGTCGTACTCGCCGCTGAAGGCCGCCTCGCCGCCGAACGACCCCAGGCTCTCGCCGGCGACGTACAGCCGGGGGCGCTGGTCCTGGGGCAGCTTGGACCAGACGTCGTAGACCGCGTCGAAGAGTTCGCGGCCGGCCTGGCGCGCCTTGGACTGGTCCACGAGATAGGAGAGCCACGACGGCAGGTACGAGTACTGCAGGGCCACGGTGGCGGAGTCGCCGTTGCCGAGGTACTCGAAGGAGTCCACGGCGGCCGGGTCGACCCAGCCGCTTCCCGTGGTGGTCATGACGAGCAGGTTCGCGCGCTCGAAGCCGCCGGCCCGCCGGAGGTCGGCGACGGCCCGTTCGGCGCGCGCCTCCGTGTCGTCGGCGGTCTCGAGTCCGGCGTAGGCCCGGACGGGCTCCTGCGCCGTGCGGTGGGTGAAGGCGCCGATGTCCCGGGCCGTCGGACCGCTGCCGGTGAAGGCCCGGCCCTGGTAGCCCAGCGTGTCCCACGGCACCAGGGAACCGGGCCCGCCGGAGCGCAGGGCGGACGTGGGCTGCCGCACGCCCTCCGGCGTCGTCGTGTCACGCAGCGAGAAGGCCTCGTTGGCCGCGTTCACGATCCCCGACAGCAGGACGCCGCTGACGACGGACCACGTCAGGCCGACCACCACCACCCAGCCGACCACCCCGGCCGCGCGCGGCCCGATCCAGCGGCGGAGGTGACGGGCGAGCCACCGGTACGCGCGCCGCAGTCCCCGGCCCGTGAACAGCAGGAGCAGGAAGACGAGCGCGGCCACGAACGGGCAGGCGACGGCGGCGAGGACGTTGTAGTCGGTGACCCCCATGAGCCCGCGGATCTCGTGCTGCCAGTACTGGCCGAAGCCGAACGAGAGGCCGAACACTCCGATCGCGCAGATGACGAGGACGCGCCACGACCCGTGCGACGCGTCGCGCGGGTCGCGGTCGGCGAACGCGCGCCACACGTAGGCCAGGAGCACGCCGAGCCCGTAACCGATGGCCGCGCTGATGCCGCAGATCAGTCCCTGGAGCACCCCGCCGCGAGGCAGCAGCGACGGGGTGAAGGAGAGGCACGCGAGGAGGAGCGCACCCCAGCAGCCGGGGAGCGTGAGCCGGGGCGACCGACGGCGTTTCCCGGAGTCGGTCGCCGGCTCGGCGCCCTCGGCTTCCGCGCTGCCCGGAGAGCCGTTCCCGGCTTCCCCGCGGCCCGGAGAGCCGTCCGGCGGGGGCGTGTTCGCGTCAGGGGCCATGGCTGTCCTCCGAGGGAAATGATCCCAAGCCCGGACCGGACGTGCCACCCGTGACTCCCCGCGCCGTACGTGCCCCGTGGCGGGGGCCGTCGGGTCAGCCGAGTGCCGCGGGGGAGTGGGCGTTGCGGAGGAGGAGGCGGGGGGTGCCGGCGCCGGTGGCGGGGACGGACCAGAGGTCCTTGGTGCCGTCGTCGTGCTGCTGGGCGTAGGCGAGGGTGGTGGGGGAGAGCCAGGCGGCCTGGTCGTCGACGCTGCGGGTTTCGGCGGTGGGCGTGACGCGCTGGGTGGTGAGGTCGAGTACGGAGAGGCGCCAGCCGTGGGCGGGGTCGCCGTCGATGGGGGACTTGAAGGCGATCCGAGTGCCGTCGGGCGAGAGGGAGGGGCATTCGACGCGGTCGCGGAGGGTGCGGACGGTGCGGGCGGCGAAGTCGCCTCGGACCAGGTAGCGGTGGCCCTTGGTGTACATGGTGGCGTAGAAGGTGTTGTCGTCCTTGGTGAAGGTCACGCCCCAGAAGTTGACGTCGGCGGAGCGGTAGGGCTTGCCGTCCTTGACGACGGAGAACGTCTCGAGGGTCTTGAAGAGGGTCCCGGTCCTGGTGTCGTAGATGCCGGTGCGGGTGGCGAAGTTGAGGGTGGCGTAGCTGTCCCCGCCGACGAAGGAGGTCCAGGAGACCATGCGGCCGCTGGCGGAGACGCGGACCCGGTTGGGGACGCCGCTGACGGGGATGGTCTTGCGTTCCTTGAGTTCCGGTGACAGCAGGCGCATCACGACGGTGCCGAGGACCCCGTCGGAGTACAGGCAGGCGACCGTGCCCGCGGCGGCGTAGACGCGGTCGCACTTGGTCGTGGACACGGCGCGCTCACCGCCGGGGTCGGCCTTGTCGGTGGTCGTGATCTGTCCGGTGCTCGTCAGGGTCAGCAGCCGTGGACCGGGCTTGAGCGACACGGTCTCGGCGGTGACGGTCGTGTCGGCGGCCTGGGCGGAGGAGCTGTGCCGGGCATAGCCGATCGCGACGGCGGCGAGTGCGAGGGCCGCGACCAGCGTGGTCGCGAGGCGAGCCGTCCGTCCGGAGCGGCGCGGCGCGGGGGACGGGTCGGGGTCGGGCTCGGCCTGTGCGGTCGACTGCTCGCTCATGCGGTTTCCTCGGTGTCGGTGTCGGTGTCGGTGTGGGTGCCGGAGTCGGAGTGGGAGCCGGTGCCGGTGTCGGTACGGGTGCCGGGGCGGACGATCAGCAGGAACGCGGTGGCGGCGACCACCGGTACGACCAGGGCGGCGGCGCACCGGACGGCGGTGGCCGGGCCCCACAACTGCCAGGCGAGGCCGAAGAGGACGGACGAGGCGAGATAGGCCAGGGCCTGTCCCGTCTGGATGAGGGCCAGGCCGGTGGTGCGGAGGTGTGCGGGGAGTACGGGGCCGGCCAGCGCCATCAGCACGCCGTCGGTGGCGGCGTAGAAGGTGCCGTAGAGCACGAGCACCAGTGCCACCAGCGGCATGCCGTGCAGGGAGCCGGACAGGAGCAGGTAGACGCCGAGCAGGGCGGTGTAGCCGCCGAGTACGACGGGCAGGCGGCCGACGCGGTCGGCGAGGGCTCCGACCGGGACCGCGAGGAGGAGGTAGACGAGGCTGGTGCCGACCGCGAGCAGGGGGAAGGTGCTCAGCGAGACCTCCTCCCGGCGCTGCAGGAGAAGGTAGACGAAGCCGTCGCCGATGACGGCGAAACCGAGGAGGCAGGCCGCGACGACGAGGCGGCGCACTGGGGCGGACCGCAGGAGGGTCAGGGCCTCGCGAGGTGTGGCGACGGCGGCGGGGGGCCGTTCGTCGTGGCGGTCCCGGACGAAGAGGACGAGGACGACGACGCCGAGGGCCGCGACGCAGAAGCTGGTGACCAGGACGGCGTCGAAGGCCTGACCGGCGGCCGCGAGGACGGCGAGGGCGACGAGCGGCCCGAGGAACGCGCCGAAGCTGTCCATCGCCCGGTGCACGCCGAAGGCGCGGGCCAAGGCGTGCGGCGGGGCCGACAGGGTGATCAGGGCGTCCCGGGGAGCGGTGCGGAGTCCCTTGCCGGCCCGGTCGACGGCGATGACGAGGCCGATGGCCCCGGCGCTGCGCCCGACGGCGAGCAGGCCGAGTTTGGCCAGCGCGGACAGCGCGTACCCGATGCCCGCCACGGTCTTGGGTCTGCGCGACCGGTCCGCGACGTAGCCGCCGACGAGCCGCAGCAGCGCGGTCGCTCCGGTGTGGAGGCCGTCGAGCGTGCCGTAGGCAAGGGGGCTCATGGACAGCCCGACGACGAGGTACACCGGGAGGATCGCGGTGACCATCTCGGCGGAGACGTCGGTGAGCAGGCTGACCGTGCCGAGCGCGAACACGTTGCCGCCGACGGCCTTGATCCCGCGGAGGCGGGAGCGGCCCGCGGTGGGTGCGGCGTCGGCCCCCGGCCTGTCGATCGAGGACAGATACATGCGGGCGGACCTTTCGGGGCGGGGGAGCGGGGTGGGGCACGCGGCGGGGCCGGGGGTGCCCTCCCGGTTCGGGGTGGGGCACGCGGCGGGGCCGGGGGTGCCCTCCCGGCTGGGGGAGGGCACCGATCTCGCCGGGGTGCCCGTCAGTGGCAGGAGTTGGTGCCGCTGTCGGTGAAGGTCTTGCCCGCCTGGGGGACGAACTTCCAGTCGTAGCTGTTCGAGTGGAGGGTCAGCTTCAGGACGCCCCACGTGCTGCTGTTGCGGATCTCGCTGTTGGGCTGGATGGTGCCGAAGCCGCCGAGGCCGGTGCCGCCCATGCCGGCGACGAACTGCCGGACGCCTCGGCTGTTGTCGAGGCCGCCGGTGGCGTTCATGGGGGCGAAGCGCTCGTAGTTGTGGTTGTGACCGGTCACGATCACCTCGGCGTTGTTGTCGTACAGCGCCTGGTACAGCGGCTGGACGGAGGTGGCGGGGCCGTGGCTGGCGCCGGAGGTGTAGCGGGGGTGGTGCCAGTACGCGACGGTGCACGGCTTGGTGCTGGCCGTGAGGTCGCCGCGGAGCCACTGCTCCTGTGCCGAGCCGGCCGCGCAGGACACGACCGAGCAGTTGGAGTTGAGCGCGACGACGTGCCAGTTGCCCAGGTCGAAGGAGTAGTAGCCCTTGTTGGGGTCACCGGCGGAGGCGCCGAAGTAGTTGAAGTAACCCGACGCGCCCGAGGTGTGGTACTCGTGGTTGCCGGTGGCCGGCTTGGTGCGGGCCTTGTGCCTGCCCCACGTCGGGTCGTAGCAGTTGGTGTAGTCGGCCGCGGTGCCGTCCGGGTAGGCGGTGTCGCCGATGGCCATGACGGTGCCGCCGATGCCGTCCAGGAGGTCGGCGGTGGCCTCGTCACCCCCGGTGCCGCAGTCGGCGATGTCGCCGGCGCCGACGAGCACCGGGTCCCCGGTCGGGGCCGAGGTGGACGTCGTGGGGGTGGGCGTGGGGGTGGTACCGGTGGTGACCACCAGCTGCGGGGCGTCGGCGCCGGACTCGCGGGCGTCGTAGTACGCGCCGTCGGAGCTGGCGGAGCTGCCGCCGAAGCCGAAGGTGCCGTTGCCGGTCACGACGGAGGTCACGTCGATCTCGACCCACTGGTCGTTCGCCACCGCGCCGAGCGACGCGAGCGAGGCGCCGTCGATGAGCGGCTTGTTGTTCCAGGTGACAGCGGTCTCGGACCAGGTGGTGTCGCTCATCGACTTCCAGGTGCCGCCGTTGCCGCTGTTGCCGGTGCTGGTGACGCGGATCCGCAGCTTGGCGCTGGACACGCTGCCGGAGAGGCCGCTGACCGAGAACTTCAGGAACGACTGGCGCACCGGCGAGTTGTCCACGGTGAACAGCGCCGAGGTGCCGTAGTTGGTCGACGGCGTGGTGTCCTGCACGTAGGTGTCGGCCGCCGGCGTGAAGGTGGTGGTGGCCGCGCTGGCGGTGGGCGCGAAGGTCAGCAGGGCGGCGACGGCGGCGGTGGTCGTGGCGACCGCCGCGGTGGCCAAGGACGCTCTTCGGATGTGGCGGGTGCCCATCACGTGAATCCCTTCCGAGGTGAGGGTGGCTGCCTCGTGCACGAGGCAGTGAGGAACCTAGGGATCCGCTATGAGCCACGACTACAGCCGCCACGTGAACCTTGGGTGCCGGGTACATGAGCGTTTTCCCGTGTGACGGGGACGTATTGACAGGCGCCGTGGGCGTGTTGCCATGCGCCGCGGGAGGGGACTCCGTCGCGGTGGTGTGTCGTCGAGAGTTCAACGGGGCAGCACGACCTGGACATGTGCACGCCATTCGGCCCTCTCCTCTCCCGGCTCCACTCCTCGGCGTGACGATCGCGACTCCGCCGCCGGGACATCGAGGCGCACCCTCCGGAACGACCAGCGCGTGGCTCCGCGTCGTGCTGGGTGCCGTGGTACTCGCCGGGCTCCTCCTGTCGGGGACGGCCCCGGCCGCGTCGGCGCACGTCCCGACGACGGACGGGACGTCCGTGATCCGCCAGGACGGGGCGGCGGTGCGTTACACCCTGGAGCTGGACTACGACACCCTGACGAAGGCCGCCGGCCTCGGCGCGCTGCCGCGCGACACGAAGGACGCCGAGCACACGGCCTTCCTCGCCTCCCACCGCGCGGGGCTCGCCACGTACCTCTCCGACCGCCTCACCGTCACCCTCGACGGCTCGCCGTGCCCCGCCGAGCTCGGCGACACGGGCATCACGAAGCGGCAGCGGTTCCTCTACGCGCGCCTGCTCCTCACCTACCGCTGCCCGGGCGCGGGAAGCGGCGAATTCACCGTGAGGTACGGGGTGTTCTCCGAAGCGGACGCCATCGGCGCCGAGCACACCAACATGGTCGACTACGAACTCGGCGGCTCCGGCGGCAGCGACGTCTTCGACACCGGCCACCGTGAACTGCGGGCCGGCCACGCCGCCGCGAGCCCGGGTGCCGCGCGCTCCGACGGCCCCGAAAGCTCCTGGTCGCCGACGGGCCGTTTCGCGTCCCTCGGCCTGGAACACATCCTGGGCGGCATCGACCACGTGCTCTTCCTGGTGCTCCTGCTGCTCGGCGCGGAAGGATGGCGCAGCGTCCTCCGGCTCGCCACCAGCTTCACCGTGGCCCACAGCGTGACGCTCGCCCTGGCCGTGCTCGGGTGGGTCGACGTCCCCACCGAGATCGTCGAACCCCTCATCGCCCTGTCCATCGTGTACGTCGCCGTCGAGAACATCACGCGCGGCGAATCGCGGCACCGCGTCCTCGTCGTCTTCGGGTTCGGCCTGCTGCACGGCCTCGGCTTCGCCGGCGCCCTCGACTTCACCGACGACTTCAGCGGTCGGCTCCTTGTCTCGCTCCTGAGCTTCAACCTCGGCATCGAACTCGGCCAACTCGCCATCGTGACCGTGGCGTTCCCCCTGATCCTGCTCGCGCGCCGACGCTCCTGGTCGACCCTCGCCCACATCGGCACGGCCGCCGCCGTCGGCGTCATCGGCCTCGTCTGGTTCGTCGAGCGCCTGCTGCCGTCGGGCGGCGCCGCGTAGCCGCGGGCGGGGTCCCCGTACTCCCGGGGGAGTAGTCACGGGCCCGGGCCGCCCCAGGGAGTAGCCCGCGAGTCGGTCTTCAGCGCGACGAATCCCCCTTCCGGCGGCGGGAGTCTGGGACGGACCCGATGAGGAACGACGGAGGGAGGCCCGCGATGGGGGGCCGTAAGAGGATCGTCGGCTGGGGGGTGCTGGCGCTGTGGGTGCTGGTGATCGCCCTGGCGGCGCCGCTCGCCGGGAAGCTCGGCGACGTACAGCGGGACCGGGCCGTGGACTACCTGCCGGCGAGCGCGGACTCGACGCAGGTGGCGAGGATCACCGAGCAGTTGCCCGGAGGGGACTCCACCGACCTCGTGCTGGTCTACCACCGGGACGGTGGACTGACCGCAGCGGAGCGGGACACCGCCGCACGGGAGGTGGCGAGGGTCGCCGCCGAGCACCGGCTGACGTCGACGCCGAGGCCCGTCCCCTCCGAGGACGGCACCACCGTGATGTACGCCGTGTCCAGCAACGAGCCCGGTATGGACGAGAAGGCCAGGGACGCCTTCGTGCACGACGTCCGTGAGACGGTGAGCGGCGAGGTGGGCGGCCCCGGCGCGCTCGCCACGGACGCGAGCGAGGTGTACGAGTCGCTCGACGGCCCGCTGCTCTACACGACCGTCGCGGTCGTCGCCGTCCTGCTGGTCGTCATCTACCGCAGTCCGTTCCTGTGGCTCGTGCCGCTGGCCGCCGCCGGGGCCGCGAACTTCCTGGCGAGGGCCGTGACCTACGCCCTCCACCAGGGCTTCGACATCAGCGTCTCGGGCCAGAGCACGGGCGTCATGACGATCCTCGTCTTCGGCGCCGGCACGGACTACGCGCTGCTGCTCGTCTCGCGCTACCGGGAGGAACTGCGCCGCACGGTACGCCCGTACGACGCCATGGCCGCCGCACTGCGCGGCTGCGGGCCCGCCGTCCTCGCGTCCTCGGGGACCGTCGCGCTCGGCATGCTCTGCCTGCTCGCCGCGGACATGAACAGCAGCCGGGGCATGGGGCCGACGGCCGCGGTCGGGGTGCTGTGCGCGCTGGTCGCGATGACGACGCTGCTGCCCGCCCTGCTCGTGGTGCTCGGGCGACGGGTGTTCTGGCCGCTGATCCCGGCGTACGGGAGCGAGCCGAAGGCCGCCCGGCGGTCGCTGTTCGCGGCGATGGGCTCCTCGGCGGGCCGACGGCCGCTCGCCGTCCTCGTCGCGGGCGCCGCCGCCCTGGCGGCCCTCGGGCTCGGCGCGCTGAACCTGCCCGGCACCCTGAAGCAGGAGGACTCCTTCAGCACCACCCCGGAAGCGGTCACCGCGATGAAGACGCTGGCCGCCGCCTACCCCGAGAGGGGCACGCAGCCGATCACCGTCGTCGCCCCGACGGCGGGCGCCGCCGGTGCGCTGGAGACCGTGCGCGCGACGGGCGGGGTCGCGCAGGCCGAGCGCGGCCGGAGCGGTGACGGCTGGACGGAGATCTCCGTCGTCGCCGCGCACCCGCCGCAGTCCGCCGCCGAGACCGCGACCATCGAGGAGCTGCGGTCCGCGCTGGGCGAGGGGGTGTACGTCGGCGGGCCGAGTGCCGAGCAGCTGGACATGGCCGACACGAGTGCCAGGGACCGGAACATCGTCGTCCCGCTCGTCCTCGTCGTCGTGACGATCGTGCTGATCGTGCTGCTGCGCAGCCTGGTCGCACCGCTGGTGCTGGTCGCCGCGGTCGTCGCGGTCTGGGGCGCGGCCCTGGGCATCGGGGGCCTCGTCTTCGAGTCCGTCTTCGGGTTCGAGGGCACCGACCCCGGCCTGGGCCTGCTCTCGTTCGTCTTCCTCGTCGCCCTCGGCGTCGACTACGGGATCTTCCTGATGCACCGGATGCGCGAGGAGTGCCTGAAGGGGACGGAGCCGGGTGCGGCGGCCCTGACCGCGCTGCGGACGACCGGCGGGGTGATCGCCTCGGCGGGGCTCGTGCTGGCCGCCACGTTCGCGGTGCTGGTCAACATGCCGATGGTGCAGCTGGCGGAGCTCGGCTTCGTGATCGCGGTCGGCGTCCTGCTCGACACCTTCCTGGTCCGCACGTACCTCGTCACCAGTGCGAGCGTGCTGCTCGGCCGGAAGGTCTGGTGGCCGGGTCCGCTGGCCCGGGGGACCGGGGCGGACCCCGGTTCGCGGGCCGCGGCCGAGCCGGCGCCCGTACGGGTCTGATCAGGGGCGGGTGGGGGCTCCCCGGGCTACCGGGGGCCCCTGCCCGCAGGGAGGATGGACGTCATGGACTTCGCAGCGGCCTTGATCCGCGACCCGCAGGCGGCGCCGTACCGGACGCGGTACGACGCGGCCGCCGCCGCCGGCTTCGCGCTGGTCGCGGTCGCCCTCGCGCTGACCGTCGACGACGGCCGTCGGCCGGACGCGCTCGGGTGGGTGCTGCTGCTCGCCGCGCACGTCCCGCTCGTCTGGCGGCGCAGGGCGCCGCTGGCGGTGCTGCTGGCGGTGGTGGCCTGCGTGGCCCCCTACCACGCGCTCGACTTCATGCACCTGGCGCCGATCCCGGCCTCGATGACCGCGCTGTACACGGTCGCGTCCACCGGCCGGCCGCAGCGCACGCTGATCGTGGGGCTGACGGTCACGTCCATCACGCTCACCATCCAACTCTTCGTCAACCCGCACGAGGTGGTCGAACTGCTGAGGGTCTCCGGCTGGGTGATAGCCATGCTCGTCTTCGGCGCGAGCATCCGGCTCTACCGGCAGCTGGTGGCGGGCGTGGTGGAGCGGGCCGAGCGCGAGGGCGAGCGGAAGGCGGCCGAGGAGCGCTTGCGCATCGCGAGGGACCTGCACGATCTCCTCGCCCACTCGATCACCCTCATCGGCGTACAGGCGTCGGTCGCGGCGCACGTCCTGGTCGCCGACCCCGACCGGCTCGACCGGGAGGCGCTCGTCCGGGCACTGGAGGGGATATCCGAGACCTGCCGGGACGCCCGCGCCGAAGTGCGCACGACCCTGGACGTCCTCCGGGCCGCCCCCGAGGGCCCGCTGCCGGACCTGGCCTCGCTGCCCGACCTCGTACGGCCCTCGGGCGCCGACCTGACGGTACGTACGGGGGCGGTGAAGGTCCCGGCGGCGGTGGGCGCGGCGGCGTACCGCATCGTGCAGGAGTCCCTGACCAACGCCGTGCGGCACGGAGGTCCGGACGCCCGCGTGCGGGTCGATGTCGGGCTGGCCGAGGAGGTGCTGACCGTACGGGTGACCAACAGCGGCGCGGCGGCCGGTGGCGGCGACGGGGGCGGTGGCCACGACGGGAGCGCAGGGAGCGGGGGCACCGCGGGGCCCGGTGCGTCCGGCGGATCCGGTGGGTCGGGGTACGGGATCGTCGGGATGCGCGAGCGGGCCAGGAGCGTGGGCGGCACACTGAGCGCGGGCCCGCGCGACGGCGGGGGCTTCGAGGTCACGGCGGCGCTGCCGCTCGCGGCGAGGGAGGTGGCGGCGTGATCCGGGTGCTGCTCGCGGACGACCAGTCGCTGGTGCGGGCGTCGTTCGCGATGCTCGTCGATTCGGCGCCCGACATGGAGGTCGTGGGCCAGGCGGCCAACGGCAAGGAGGCGGTGGAGCTGGCCCGCTCGGCGCGGGCGGACGTGGTCGTCATGGACGTCCGGATGCCGGAGCTCGACGGGATCGGGGCCACCCGGCTGATCGCCGCCGACGAGGACCTGGCCGGGGTGAAGGTGCTGGTCCTCACGACGTACGACACGGACGAGCACATCGTGGAGGCGCTGCGGGCCGGCGCGTCGGGCTTCGTCGTCAAGGACATCCGGCCGGCCGAACTCCTCGCCGCGATCCGTACGGTGGCGGCGGGGGAGGCCCTGCTGTCGCCGGGACCGACGTCCCGGCTGATCGCGCGTGCGCTGGCGCTGCCCGACCCTCCCGCGGCGGGCGGGCCGGAAGGGCTCTCGGACCGCGAGCGCCAGGTGCTCGCCCTGGTGGCGCGGGGGCTGAACAACACGGAGATCGCGGAAGCCCTCGGGCTGTCGCCGCTCACGGCGAAGACCCACGTCAGCCGGATCATGGGAAAACTCGCGGTCCGGGACCGGGCCCAACTCGTCATCGTCGCCTACGAGTCGGGCCTGGTGGTGCCAGGCGCGGCACCCGCGCCCGGTGGCCCGCTCGACTAGTTGCCAATTTTCGCAATTGACAGATTCGCTCTAGACTCGCCGGGTGAACGAGAACCTCCCTCCCTGCCCCGAATGCTCCGGCGCCTACACCTACGAGATGGGCGCGCTGTTCGTCTGCCCCGAATGCGGCCACGAGTGGTCCCTGTCGGCGGGAGCGGCCGACGGCGCCGGAGCCGGCGGCGAGAAGGTGATCAAGGACGCGGTGGGCAACGTCCTCGCGGACGGCGACACGGTCACCGTCGTCAAGACGCTCAAGGTCAAGGGCAGCCCGACCGGCATCAAGGCCGGGACCAAGGTCCGCAACATCCGGCTCGTGGACGGCGTCGACGGCCACGACATCGACTGCAAGGTCGACGGCTTCGGGCCCATGCAGCTCAAGTCCAGCGTGGTCAAGAAGGCCTGAGCGGCCCGAAGGCCTCAGCGGCCCGAAGGCCGTGGTGGCCCGCACACTCGCCGCGTACCGCAGCGCCGGTCAGGAGCTGCGAGAACGTGCGGCGACGCTCGGCCGGGCACGCGGAGCACCACGACCGCGCGAGGCGCGAAGATGGTTCCCATGGTGAAGAGCTCCGGATGGACGCGATGGATACGGCAGGCACACAGGCGGCCGTGCGGCGGGACGGCGGCCCCCTGTCCGGATCGGCGGTGGGCGCAGTGAGCACGCCGCTCTACCAACTGAAAGCCGAGTTCTTCAAGACGCTCGGACACCCGGTGCGCATCCGCGTCCTGGAGCTCCTGAGCGAGCGGGAGCACGCCGTCTCGGAGATGCTCGCCGAGGTCGGTGTCGAGCCCGCGCACCTCTCCCAGCAGCTCGCGGTGCTCCGCAGGTCGAACCTGGTCGTCGCCCGCCGCGAGGGCTCGGGCGTCCTCTACTCCCTGACCACTCCGCAGGTGGCCGAGCTGCTCGCCGTGGCCAGGACGATCCTGTCGGGCGTACTCGCCGGCCAGGCCGAACTCCTCGCCGACCTCCGCGCCGCCACCCCGGGCACACCACCCGCCACCTGACCGCGGCTCGCGGGGTGGACGCCGATGACCGATGCCGGCCCCCGCGCCCGGTGTGCGCGACCGGCAGGAAGACGGGGGCCGAAGTGCCTGGTGACGGCAGTGCGCCTCGACACCGCGATGCCTCAAGATGATGTGTGGCGGGGGGTGGGCGCGCCTCGGTGCCGGAAATCGAAAACGTCGACGTACCGGGGGAATGTCATGGCCAAGCCTGTGCACGCGGCGATCGGGGAGAAGCCGATCCGCTGCCAGATGTGCGACAACGACACGTTCCGCGAGCGGGAGGTGAAGCTGAACAGCACGGGCATGGAGTTCTTCAACATGGCGTGGGCCAACGAGTCGGCGACCGGCCTGATCTGCTGGTCGTGCGGGTACGTCCACCTGTTCGTCAACCGCGACATCAAGCTCTATCGGATAGCGGGATAGCGGGATAGCGGGACAGAGGGATGGGGGCCAGCGGCATGGCGGGATGGCCGGACAACTGCCGGATGGTCGGACAACTGCAGGATGGCCGCATAGCTGCCAGGTAGCCGGATAGCTGGCGGGTGGCCGCTGGGCTTTCGGGCCGCGCCGGGAGCGTGCACCCCGGCGTGCCTCCGACGCGCCCCGGGTGTGTCCGGGTCTCACCTGTTCGGGGCCTGTGCGCGGTGGTCGGGAGCTGGCTTCATGGGGCTGGCGCCCCGGTCGGGGCGTCGTCCGTGTGCTCCGATGCGTCGCGTGAGGTGATCTGGGATGGCGACCGACCGGTACGGCCACTTCCTGTACGAGGGTACGGAGGAGGGGGCGGCGCATCTGGACCGGGCGGTGGAGGCGCTGCTGTTCTTCAGGCCGGAGGTGGTCCCGGCCGTCGGCGCCCTGCTGGAGGCGGACCCGGTGTCGCCGGTGGGGCAGGCGTTCGCGGCCTATCTGGGGGTGCTGGGCACGGAGCCGGCCGACGCCGCCGTCGCCCGGGGCCGGTTCGCCGCGTACTCCGCGGGCCTCGACCGTACGGCGCTGCCGCCGCGCGAGCGCCTGCACACGGCCGCCGCCGAGAGCCTCCTCGCCGGCGACCTGCGGCGGGCGAGCGGACTCCTGGAGCGCCTGACCCTGGCGTACCCGCGCGACGCGCTCGCCCTGTTCGTCGGGCACCAGCTGGACTTCCTCACGGGTGACGCGGTGCGCCTGCGCGACCGTGTCGGCGGCGCCCTGTCCGCGTGGGACGCGGACGACCCGCACCGGGGGCCGCTGCTCGGCATGTACGCCTTCGGCCTGGAGGAGTGCGGCCACTACGACCGCGCCGAGGAGGTCGGCGCCGCCGCCGTCGCACGCCATCCCCATGACGTCTGGGCCGTCCACGCCGTCGTGCACACCCACGAGATGCGGGGCCGGTACGCCGACGGCATCGCCTATCTCGACGCGCGCACCGGCGACTGGGCGGCCGGCAACTTCCTCGCGGTCCACACCTGGTGGCACTACGCGCTGTTCGCCCTGGAAGCCGGCGACACCGGCACCGCGCTGCGCGTCTACGACGCGCACCTCCACAACGAGACGTCCGCCGGACTCGCCATGGAACTCCTGGACGCGGCAGCCCTGTTGTGGCGGTTCCACCTGGCGGGCCACGACCAGGCCCCACGGTGGGAGGCGCTCGCCGACTCGTGGATCACGCGCGCCGACCCGCCGTTCTACGCCTTCAACGACGTGCACGCCGTCATGTCCTACGTCGGAGCCGGCCGCCCTGCCGAGGCCGAGCGCCTCATCACCGACCGGCAGCGGTGGCTGGAGCGGACCGGGGCGGGCGACCTGACCAACGACGCCATGACGGCCGAGATCGGCCTCCCGGTCTGCCGGGCCCTGGTCGCGCACGCCCACGGCGACCACGACGCCGCCGTGGACCTGCTCTGGCCGCTCCGCCGCCGCTTCCACGAGTTCGGCGGCAGCCACGCCCAGCGTGACGCCGTCCAGAAGACCCTCCTCGAATCGTCCCTGCGGGCCGGCCGCCACGACCTGGCCCGCACCCTGATCAGCGAGCGGACCGGCCTGCGCCCGGACAGCCCGTACAACCGGCTGAGCCAGGCCCGCCTGGCCGCCGCGCTGAGCGACGGGCTTTCTATCTCCAACCCGCGTTGTTCCTAGAATGGGCGTGTGGAGGACATCGATGTGATCGCGGTGCTGCAGGATCCGGTGCGGCGCCGACTGTACGAGTACGTGGCCGCGCAGGGGCGTGAGGTCGGGCGCAACGAGGCCGCCGAGGCCGCCGGGGTGGCGCGGACGCTCGCCGCGCACCATCTGGAGAAGCTGACCGAGGTCGGGCTCCTGGAGAGCGGCAGCCGCCGGCTGACGGGCCGTTCGGGTCCGGGAGCGGGGCGTCCCGCCAAGGTGTACACGCGGGCGCGGGTCGAGCGGTCGGTGTCGCTGCCGGCGCGCGACTACCGCACGGCCGCCGAGCTGCTCGCCGAGGCCGCCGAAGAGGCCGGTCTCGACGCCGGGCTCTGCGCCGCCGCACGGCGCCGGGGCGAGGCCCTGCGGGGCTCGGCGCCGGCCTGCGGAGACCTGGACGAGGCCGTGGCGATGCTGACCCGGCGTGGGTACGAGCCGCATGTCGAAGGCGGCGAAGGCCGCGAAAGCCGCGAAAGCCGCGAAGGCGGCGATGGTGTCGATGGTGTCGATGGTGCTGTCGGCGGCGGCGCCGACCCGGGCGCTCGTGTCGTCCGGATGCGCAACTGCCCCTTCCACGCCGTCGCCGAACGCTTCCCGCCGCTCGTCTGCGGCATGAACCTCGCGCTGCTCGAAGGGCTGATCGGCGAGGGGGGTCCGCTCCGGGCCCGGATGGACGCGCGGCCGGGGGAGTGCTGCGTGGTGGTCGAGATTTCTAAAAACAATGAAGATTGACATAGAAAAGGGCGCCGTGCTGGGATGAGGCCATGACCGCATCCGAGCACGCCGCCCACCTCGCCCAGCTCAACGTCGCCACACTCCGCCACCCGCTCGACGACCCGCGCGTGGCGCCGTTCGTCGAGATGCTCGATCCGGTGAACGCCGCGGCCGACGGCGCGCCGGGCTTCGTGTGGCGGCTCGTGGAGGACGGGGCGGCCGACGCCACGGGGCTGCGCCCGTTGGGCGAGGACGTCATCGTCAACCTGTCGGTGTGGGAGACGCAGGAGGCACTGTGGGACTTCGCCTACCGCAGCGGGCACCTGGAGGTGATGCGGCGGCGCAGGGAGTGGTTCGCGCGGCACGTCGAGGCGCACCTGGTGCTGTGGTGGGTGCCCGCGGGGCACCTCCCCACCGTCGGCGAGGCGATGGAGCGGTTGGCGGACCTGCGGGAGCACGGGCCGTCCCCGCGCGCGTTCACCTTCGCCTCCTCGTACGCAGCCGCCGAGGCCGCCCCGTCCCTCCGGGCCGCGCCGCCGACGACCTGAGGCGGGGGGCCTTCTCAGGACCCGCCGCCGCGCCGATGGTCGGTGGCGGGGGCCTTTCGCAGGACCCGATGTCGACGGTCTGAGTCGGGGGGCCTCCTCAGGACCCGCCGCCCACGGTCTCCGCCCGGATTCCTCCTCAGGAGCCGATGCCGGCCGGGACCGTCAGTTCGGCGGCTGTGGCGGCCCGGACCTCGTCGAGGGTGACGCCGGGGGCGAGTTCGGCGAGGACGAAGCCGTTCGCGGTGACGTCGACGACGGCGAGGTCGGTGATGACGCGGTCGACGACGGACCGGCCGGTGAGCGGCAGGTCGCACGCGTCCACGAGCTTGGGGCTGCCGTCCTTCGCGGTGTGCTCCATGAGGACGATGACCCGGGCGGCGCCGTGGACGAGGTCCATCGCCCCGCCCATGCCCTTGACCATCCTGCCGGGGATCATCCAGTTGGCGAGGTCGCCCGAGGAGGAGACCTGCATGGCGCCGAGTACGGCGGCGTCGACGTGGCCGCCGCGGATCATGCCGAAGGACAGGGCGGAGTCGAAGAACGAGGCGCCGGGCAGGGTGGTGACGGTTTCCTTGCCGGCGTTGATCAGGTCGGCGTCCAGTTCGTCCTCGGTCGGGTACGGGCCGACACCCAGGATGCCGTTCTCGGACTGCAGGACCACCTCGACGCCGGGCGGCAGGTGGTTCGGGATCAGGGTGGGGAGGCCGATGCCGAGGTTGACGTAGGTGCCGTCGGCCAGTTCCCGGGCGGCGCGGGCCGCCATCTGCTCGCGGGTGAGCGCCATGTCAGGCACCGCCTTCCTGTCGAACGGTACGGCGCTCGATGCGCCGCTCGGCCGCGGGATCGCCGGGGGACACCCGGACCACGCGCTGGACGAAGATGCCGGGCAGATGGACCTCGTCGGGATCGAGTTCGCCCGGCTCGACGAGGTGGTCCACCTCGGCGACGGTGATCCGGCCCGCCATGGCGGCGAGCGGGTTGAAGTTGCGCGCGGACGACCGGAAGACGAGGTTCCCGTGCCGGTCGCCGAGGGTCGCGCGGACCAGGGCGAAGTCGGTGGTGATGCCGTGTTCGAGTACGTGCGGGCGGCCGCCGAAGTCGCGGGTCTCCTTGGCGGGCGAGGCCACGGCGACCGTGCCGTCGGCCGCGTAACGCCAGGGCAGTCCGCCCTCGCCGACCTGGGTGCCGGTGCCCGCCGGGGTGTAGAAGGCGGGGATGCCGGTTCCGCCGGCCCGCAGTCGCTCCGCCAGCGTCCCCTGGGGCACGAGTTCGACCTCGAGCTCGCCGCTCAGGTACTGCCGGGCGAACTCCTTGTTCTCCCCCACGTACGAGCTCGTCATGCGCGAGATCCGGCCGGCGGCGAGCAGCAGCCCGAGGCCCCAGTCGTCGACGCCGCAGTTGTTGGAGACGATGCCGAGGTCGTTCACCTCGCGCTGCCACAGGGCGTCGATCAGCGTGC
The DNA here is from genome assembly GCF_040815545.1 of Streptomyces sp. LMG1-1-1.1. Classification (NCBI taxonomy): domain Bacteria; kingdom Bacillati; phylum Actinomycetota; class Actinomycetes; order Kitasatosporales; family Streptomycetaceae; genus Streptomyces; species Streptomyces sp. LMG1-1-1.1. The sequence continues at coordinate 294,648 of NZ_JBFPNH010000054.1, forward strand.
CCGGTATCCCGCACAGCCCGAAGCCCCCCACCGCGAGGGAGGCGCCGTCGCGTATGTCGGCCACCGCCTCCGCCGCGCTCGCGACTGTCTTGTCCAGACCCATACGGTCCCTTTCCCTCGGGCGAGCCGGGTCGACCTCGCAGGTCAGAGCCGGTGCCGGTACAACCGAACGGCTGCGAGCCTAGGCAGGCGGCAGAAAGGCGGACCATGTCTTTCATCCACACATCAACCCCGGTGGAGGTGGTGGTGACCACCTGTGTGGGGGCGACGGGTGGGGGTGATGGGCGTGGGTGACGGGTATGGGTGGAACCGGTGTCGGGCCCCACCGTGGGGCCCGACGGCGACGCGACTCCCGGCCCCACGAAACCTATGGCGTGAGAGACCACTCGCCGACAGAGCTTTGTGGTGGCCGCTCACATGGGACGGGATCGAGGGGCTCCCTAATGTTTCCGGCCATGACGAACACATTTCTCGCCCCGGCTCCTCTGCCGCCACCCAGCGCCGCGGTCGACCTGAGCGGGCGTACGGCTCTGGTGACCGGTGGTGGAAGCGGCATCGGCAGGGCCTGCGTGCTGGCCCTGGCGCAGGCGGGGGCCGTCGTCCACGTGGTCGACCGGGACGCCGCCGCGGCCAAGGCCGTCGCGGAGATCGCCGGCGGCGAGGCACACGTGGCCGACCTCGCGGACGCGGGAGCCGTCGAACTCCTCCCGGTCGAGGTCGACATCCTCGTCAACAACGCCGGCCTCCAGCACGTGGCACCCCTCACGGAGTTCCCCCCGGAGCGCTTCGAGCTCATCCAGAAGGTGATGGTCACCGCACCGTTCCTGCTGATGCGCCGGGTCCTGCCGCACATGTACGCCGGTGGCTGGGGCCGGATCGTCAACGTCTCCAGCGTCCACGGACTCCGGGCCAGCGCCTACAAGTCCGCCTACGTCGCCGCCAAGCACGCCCTGGAGGGGCTCAGCAAGGTCGCCGCGATCGAAGGCGCGCCCCACGGCGTGACCAGCAACTGCGTCAACCCCGGCTACGTCCGCACCCCGCTCGTCGAGGGCCAGGTCCGGGACCAGGCCGCCGCACACGGCATCAGCGAGGGCGACGTCCTGACCGACGTCCTGCTGGCCCGCTCGCCCGTTAAGCGCCTCCTGGAGTCCGAGGAGGTGGCCGCCGCCGTCCTGTGGCTCTGCGGCCCCCACTCCGGCTACCTCACCGGCGTGTCCCTGCCCCTCGACGGCGGCTGGACCGCGGGCTGAGACCCCCGCTCGACCGCGGGCTGGAAACCCCGTCCGACCGCGGGCTGGAAGCCCTGCCCGACCGCGGGCTGAAACCCCGGCCCGACCGCGGCTGAAAGCCCTACCCGACCTCGGCGCGACCGCGGCCCCAACGCGGCCCCATCGCGGGCCCACCAAGGCTCGGCCCCCGGGCCGGACCCACCGGCCGACCCATGGCCCCCACACGTACCACCCGTACCATCCCGTCCCGTCCCCCCTTGTGAAAATGCGGTGAACCCATGTCTGACACCACCACGCCGAGAGGCGGCATCGGCCGCATCGTCGGCGCGAGCCTGATCGGCACCACCATCGAGTGGTACGACTTCTTCCTGTACGGCTCGGCCGCCGCCCTGGTGTTCAACACGCTGTTCTTCCCCACCGCCGACCCGCTGGTGGGGACGCTGATCGCGTTCATCACCTACGCGATCGGGTTCGCCGCCCGCCCGCTCGGCGGCATCGTCTTCGGCCACTTCGGAGACAAGATCGGCCGCAAGAAGCTCCTGGTGCTCAGCCTGCTCATGATGGGCGGCGCGACCTTCGCGATGGGCCTGCTGCCCACGTACGACACGATCGGCGTCTGGGCGCCGATCCTGCTGACGCTGCTGCGCCTGGTCCAGGGCTTCGCGCTGGGCGGCGAGTGGGGCGGGGCCGTCCTGATCGTCTCCGAGCACGGCGGCGACAAGAACCGCGGCTTCTGGGCCTCGTGGCCGCAGGCAGGCGCCCCGGGCGGCAACCTCCTCGCCACCGGCGTCCTCTCGCTGCTCGCCGCCGTGCAGTCGGACGCCGCCTTCCAGTCCTGGGGCTGGCGCATACCGTTCCTGCTCTCGGGCCTGCTCGTCATGATCGGCCTGTGGATCCGCGTCTCGGTCTCCGAGTCCCCGGTCTTCCTTGAGGCCCAGGCCAAGGCCGAGGCCGCCGCGGCGGCGGGCGCCAAGGAGGAGGCCCCGGTCGTCGAGGTGTTCAAGCGCAACTGGCGCGAGGTCCTGTCCGCGATCGGCACCCGCTTCGGCGAGAACATCTCGTACTACATCCTGACCTCGTTCCTCCTCGTGTACGTCACCACCCACCTGGGACTGCCGAAGAGCACCGCCCTGAACGCCGTCCTGATCGGCTCGGCCGTCCACTTCGTCACCATCCCCCTGTGGGGCGCGCTGTCCGACCGCATCGGCCGCCGCCCGGTCACCCTCATCGGGTCCACGGGCATGGCGATCTGGGCGTTCGTCTTCTTCGGCCTCGTCGACTCCAAGTCGTTCGTGGTGATCGCCCTGGCCGTCACCGCCGGTCTGCTCCTGCACGGCGCGATGTACGGACCGCAGGCCGCGTTCATCTCCGAGATGTTCGACACCAAGGTCCGCTACTCCGGCGCCTCCATGGGCTCCCAGCTCGCCTCGATCATCGCCGGCGCCCTCGCCCCGATCATCGCCGTCGAGCTCCTCAAGGACTACGGCAGCTCCACACCCATCAGCGTCTACCTCTGCGCCGCCGCCGTGATCACCACCATCACCGTGGCCGTCACCAGAGAGACCCTCGGCCGCGACCTCAGCCGCACCCGGGACGAGCAGACGGCCCCGGCCCCCGCGGCCGCCGCCCCCGCGAGCGACCGGGTCTAGGTCCTCAGGTATCGACCTACGCCTGCCGGGGCTGGTCCCTTCCGGACCCGCCCCGGCACCGCCTTGCTCGTGAGCCGCCCGCCCCGCCGCCATCCTGGGCGTGAACGCGACGGACCGGGCCACGCGCCGCACCCCACCACGCACGGCCCGCGAGGAGGCCTCATGACCGCCGACCGTCGAGCCGACGCCGGGACGCCGACGCCCGGCGACGGCCGTGTGCCGGCGCGTGGTGGGTTCGGGGTGCCTGCGTACGGCGAGGCCAAGGCCGCGGAGCAAGGTGAGGTCGGGGCGCCGGACCGTGGTGAGGCCAAGGCGCCGGACCATCGCGGGGCCGGGGCGCCGGCACCTGGTGGAGCCGGGGTGGCGGCGCGTGGCGTGGCACAGGTGGCGGCGCCGGCTGCGGCCGCGCGAAGCCTGCTGGACCTGCTCGCCGGGGGCGCGCCCGCAGAGCAGCTCGCCGCCGAACCGGCCCGGTCGCGGGCGGGCGGGGCCGGGGCGGCGGAGGCCGCTTGGATCGAGGAGACCACCGAAGTCGCCCTGGCCGTGCGGCGCGTACTCGACCAGTACCGCCGCCGGGAGGCGGAACTGGTGGCGCTCTTCGACACGGCGGGCGACCTGGCGGGGCTGCGGGACCTCGACGCCGTGCTCCGGGCCATCGTCCGGCGGGCGAGGACGCTGCTCGGCACGGACATCGCCTACCTGACGCTCAACGACCCGGTCGCGCAGGACACGTTCATGCGGGTCACCGACGGATCGGTCTCCGCGGCCTTCCAGCAGCTCAGGCTGGGCATGGGGGAGGGCCTGGGAGGGCTGGTCGCGCAGACCGCCCGCCCCTACGCCAGTACGGACTACCGCAGCGACCGGCGCTTCCGGCACACCGGCGCGATCGACGACGGGGTGGCCGAAGAAGGACTGGGCGGGATCCTCGGCGTGCCGCTGCGCGTGGGCCGGGAGATCATCGGGGTGCTGTTCGCGGCGGACCGGGCGCCCCGCGCGTTCACCCCCGACGCCATCGCGCTCCTCGGCTCGCTCGCCGACCACGCGGCCGTCGCCATCGACAGCGCCCGGCTCCTCGACGAGACCCGCTCCACCCTCACCCGGCTCGAAGCCGCGAACGCCACCGCCCACGCGCACAGCGAGGCACTGCACCGGGCCTCCGACGCCCACGACCGCCTCACCAAACTGGTGCTGAGGGGCGCGGGCATCGACGACGTGGCGGCCGAGATCGCGGCGCTGCTCGGGGGCGGGGTGGCCGTCCACGACATCGACGGCAGCGAACTGGCCCGCTCCCGCACCGGACCCGTCACCCCCTCCGCCGAGAGCCTGGCCGCCTCGCTCACCGACGGCCGGGCCGTCCACGCGGACTCCGTGTGGACGTGCGCCGTCCTGGCCGGAACCGAGGCCCTCGGCAGCATCGTGCTGACCGGACGGGCCGACCTCTCCGAGGCCGACCGGCGCCTCTTCGAACGCGCCGCGCTCGTCACCGCGTTGCTGCTCCTGATGCGCCGGTCCGTCGCCGAGACCGAGGACCGGGTGCGCGGCGAACTCCTCGACGACCTCCTCGTCGACCCCGCGGCGTCGCCGCGCCGGGACGGCGGGAGCCTCGCCCTCCGCGCCCGGCGCCTCGGCGTCGACCTCGCACGGCCGCACGCCGTCGCCGTTCTCGACTGCGAGCCGGCCCTGCGCGCCCGGCTCTCCGACGAGACCGCCCGCAAGGCCCGGGGCCTCGGCGGCCTCGCGGGCACCCGCCACGGCCACGTCGTCCTCCTCGTCCCCGGAGACCGCCCCGGCACCCTCGCCCGCGCCCTGGCGGCCGACCTCGCCCGTACCCTCGGCGCACCCGTCACCGTCGGCGCCGCCGGCCCCGGACACGGACCGGAGCACCTCGCCGCGCTCCACGCCGAGTCCCTGCGCTGCCTGACCGCCCTCCACGCACTCGACCGCACCGGAGAGGGCGCCGACATCGCCGACCTGGGCTTCATCGGCGTCCTCCTCGGCGACCGGTCCGACGTCGGCTCCTACGTCGAGCGCGTCCTCGGCCCCGTCCTGGCCTACGACGCCGAGCGCGGCACCGAACTGGTCCGGACCCTCCGCGCCTACTACGACCAGGGCGGCAGCCTCTCCCGCGCCAAGGCCGCCCTCCACGTCCACGTCAACACCGTCGTCCAGCGCCTCGACCGCGTCGCCCAACTCCTCGGCCCCGACTGGAACACCCCCGTCCGCGCCCTGGAGACCCACCTCGCCCTCCGCCTCCACCAGCTCGCAAGGAGGGCCGACGGGGGCTGATCCTGTACGGCGGTTGATCCTGTACGGCTCCACTTCCGCACGGCGTCGCTCCCGTACGTCTCCGCCCCCCCGCACGGCTCCACTCCCGCACGGCGCTGCTCCCGCACGGCGGCTTGGCGTGGCGGGCCGGGTCCGACGGCCCCCGAAGCGGTCGGCCGATGCCGTACGGCTCCGCACGGCGGCCGGGCAGGAAGGGCCGTCAGCCAGCGAACGGTCCTATCCCAGGGAGCCGCAGGCAGCCCCGGGCAGTTCCCGGTCAACTACCGGTCAGTCGCCGGTCGGTCCGTCGGCTACGCTGCGCCCGCGAGACCCGACCGGAGCGAGGGGCGGCACCGATGCGAGAGAGCGTGGAGCAGCGGCACCGTCGGATTCTGCGTGTGGTGCGTGAACGCGAGAGCGTGCGGGTCAGCGAACTCGCCGCGGCTCTGGGGGTGTCCGTGGAGACCGCCCGGCGGGACGTGGCAGCCCTGGCCGACGTGGGACGGGTGCGGCGCCTGCACGGCACCGTCACGTGGCCGACCGCGCCGCTCAACGCCCGCGACGCGCGCCTCGCGGGCCGGAGCGTGCCACGGAAACCCAGCGGACTGGTGCTCGGCATGGTCGTGCCCGTGTCCGACTACTACTTCCGCGCGGTCGTCCAGGGTGCCCGCCAGGCAGCGGCCGACGTCGGGGCGCGGCTGCTGGTCGGCATCACCGACTACGCGGCCGACCGCGACCTCCAGCACGTCGCCACCCTGCTCGACGCCGGGGTCGACGGTCTCTTCCTCGCGCCCAGCTGGTCCGTCGGCGGACCCACCGCCGAAGAGGCCGAACGCTTCGCGGAGCCCGCCGTGCCCGCCGTACTCGTCGAGCGCCGGATCCCGCTCGGCGTGCCCGGTTCCCACCTGGACCGCGTGGTGTCGGACCACGCCGGTGGTGCGGCCCTGGCCGTCCGGCACCTGGCGCGGCTGGGCCACCGCCGGGTCGCCCTGCTGGCCCGGCACACCCACACCCGCCCCGCGGTCCGCACCGGCTACCTCTCGGCGGTCCGCGCCCTCGGGCTCCCCGACGACGACCTCTCCCCGGCGCCGACCGGACCCTGGGGACACCCCGACGACATCGTCGGGGAACAGCTCCTCCGCCTCATCGCCTCCGGCGAGGTGCGCGCCGGGCTCGTCCACACCGACATCGACGCCCTCAACCTCCTCCAGTGGCTCACGGCCCACGGGGTCCGTGTCCCGCGGGACTTCGCCCTCGTCTGCCACAACGACGAGGTCGCCGCCCTCGCCGACGTCCCCCTGACCTCCGTCAGCCCCGCCACCTTCGCCGTCGGCGAGGCGGCCGTCCGCCTCCTCGTGCGCCGCCTCGAAGACCCCGACGCCGCCCACTCCGCCATCGAATGGCTGCCGCGGCTGGTGGTCCGCGACTCCTGCGGTGCCGCACAGGCGACAAGCGACCCGGAGACGCGATAGGCGTTGCCCGTTGCCCGTTGCCCGTTGCCCGTTGCCCGTTGCCCGTTGCCCGTTGCCCGTTGCCCGTCGCCCTCTGCCCCCTGCCCGGAAAACCCTTTGGCCGACGACGGCGCGCGCTGCTACGTTGCCGGAGGCCGTGCGAGAGAACGAGGAGGTGGTACCCGTGAACACAGAAACGACATGGGTGCTCTCCTCCGGGGTCACGGTCGGGCGATAGGTCGTCCGGGAGCGCCGTACCGCAGCACTCCCGAAAGGCACGACCATGGCCCTTCACTTCACGTCCGAGCAGCGCCTCGACGACGGCATCCTCGAACGCGCTTTCATCCTCGGCGAGATCCCCGGCACCTTGTGGACGCCGGCATCCGCCGCACCCGTCCCCCTGGTCCTCATGGCCCACAACAACGGCCTGCCCAAGAGCGACCCCCGGCTGATCGCCCGCGCCCGGCACACCGCGGCGGCCGGGTACGCGGTGGCGACCATCGACGCCGTCGGGTGCGGCGACCGGCCCCGCTCCGCCGCCGACGAGCAGGTCCGCGCCGAGCTCCGCCGGGCGATGCGGGCCGACGAGCCGGTCGACGAGATCTTCGAGTCCCTGGTCGGTCCGCTCGTCGAGCACGCCGTACCGGAATGGCGGACCACCCTGGACGCCCTTCTGGAGCTGCCCGAGATCGGCGGCCCGGTCGGGTACTCGGGGTGGACCGCCCTCGGCATCCGTCTCGCGGTGCTCGAACCGCGCATCGCGGCCGTGGGCTTCTTCGCCGGCGGATTCGTTCCCCGCGCCCAGCGCGAGCAAGCCCCGCAGGTCACCGTCCCGCTGCTGTTCCTGCTCCAGTGGGACGACGAAGGAAACCCGCGGCAGCGCGCCCTGGACCTGTTCGACGCCTTCGCCGCCAAGGAGAAGACGCTGCACGCCAACCTGGGCGGACACCTCGGCACCCCGTGGTTCGAGCTACAGGACGGGGCCCGGTTCTTCGGCCGGCACCTGAAGTAGGGCCGGGCCGGCCGCGGGCCCCTGCCCCCTGCCCACTCGGCAGGGGGCGGGGGTTCGTGCCTCCGCAGGGGCCACCCGTACGGCACCGTCCTCCGGCTGACCGAAAACTGCCCGATTCAGTGCCGTCCCTTGACGGATAGAAAGCGCTTGCGGAGGCTGCGGGGCAAGGCATTCGTCCCCCGACCCCCTCCCGTAAAGGCTGGTCTCCCATGGGCTCTTCCCTGCGGCGCCGTACGTTCCTTCAGGCAAGCGGAGGCACCGTGCTGACGCTCGGACTCGTCGGGGTCGGCGGCGCGCCGGCCGTCGCGGAGGAGGTGGACGCGCAGGAGTTCGCCGCGTTGCGTGCCACGTGGCGGGGGCTGGTCCTCGGCACGGGGTTCAGTCCCACGGCCGAGCCGTTCAAGGCGTTGCTGGCCGAGCTCGGCAGGACGGCGCGCGGGCATCTGGCAGCGATGGCGCCGGCCGAGGGGTCGCTGTGGCCGGACGCGGTGTGGCGGGACCCCGAGCCGGACACGGACGCGGAGTCGTACGCGTTCTCCGCGATGATGAACGAGAGCCTGAACCGGCTCAGCACGCTCGCGCAGGCGTGGGCGCAGCCCGGTACCGGTCTCACGGGGGATCCGGCGGCGCTGGAGGCCGTGCTGGCGGGGCTCGACCACGTGCACGCGCAGGTCTACAACGAGACGACGACGCGGTACGGGAACTGGTGGAACTGGCAGATCGGGGGAGCGCAGGCGCTGATGGACACGTGCGTGCTGGTCCACGAGCACCTGACGGCGGAACGGATCGCGGCGTACTGCCGGGCCGTCGACCACTTCGTGCCCGACTCGGTCTTCGACTCGTACACCGGGACGTCCACCGGGGCCAACCGCGTGGACCTGTGCCGGAGCGTGATCCTGCGCTCCGTCGTCGGGGAGGACGCCGACCGCCTCGCGCGCGCCGTCGCCGCGCTCAACCCCGTCTTCCCGTACGTGACGGGCGGCGACGGCTTCTACGCCGACGGGTCCTTCGTCCAGCACCGGAACGTCCCGTACATCGGCGGGTACGGCTCCGTCCTGCACGACGGCGTCGGTCGTCTGATGGCGCTGCTGCGCGGGTCGCGGTGGCCGGTGGACTCGCCGGACGCGCAACTGTTCCTCGACACCGTCGAGAACGCCATCGCACCGTTCGTGCACAACGGCCTGATCATGGACAACGTGTCCTCGCGCGGCATCAGCAGGGCCGGGAGCTCCGACCACACCAGGGCGCACGCGCTGCTCGCGACCATCGTGCTCGTCGGACAGGGCGCGAGCGACGCGGAGAACGCCCGCTGGCGCGCGATGGTCAAGGGATGGATGCAGCGCGACTCGTACGCCCCGCCGCTGGGGAACCCGAAGCTGAGCCTGGTCCGCGCCGCCCTGCTGCAGTCCGTGCTCGACGACACCTCGGTCAGGCCCGCGGCCGAACCGGTGCAGCACCGGCTCTTCCACCACATGGACCGGGCCACGCACCGCCGCCGCGGCTGGTGCGCCTCGGTCTCCATGGCGTCGGAGCGCATCGCGCACTACGAGTTCGGCAACGGCGAGCACGCCCGCGGCTACCACACCGGCGCCGGCTGGCTCTCCTGGTGGGGCGACGACCTCGGCCTCGAGCAGTACTCGGACGCGTACTGGCCGACCGTCGACCCGTACCGCCTGCCCGGCATCACGGCCTCCCGCAAGCCGCTCGCCGACGGCGAGGGCGGCAACTGGGGCCAGCCCATGCCGAACGCCGCCTGGGTCGGCGGCACCACCGACGGGGAGTTCGGCGCCACCGGGCAGCACCTCGTGGGCCTCTCCTCCACGATGAACGCGAGGAAGTCGTGGTTCTGGCTGGACGATTCCGTCGTCTGCCTCGGCGCCGGCATCACCTCAGCCGACGGCCACACCGTGGAGACCACCGTCGACAACCGCGCCCTCGGCACGGCGGGCGCGCCGGCGCTCACCGTCGACGGGCGGGTCCAGCCGGACGACCAGGGCCGGCAGCAGACCTTCGAGGACGCCGGCTGGGCGCACATCGCGGGCCACGCCGGCTACGTCTTCCCCCAGGGCATGACGCTGAGCGCCGTACGCGAGGAACGCACCGGTTCCTGGCGGGACATCAACACCGGCGGCCCCACCACGCCGCTCACCCGCCGCTACCTCACCCTCTTCACCGACCACGGCACCGACCCCGCCGACGCCGGCTACGCGTACGTCCTGATGCCCGGCGCGAGCGCCGCCGCCACCGCACGGCGGTCCGCCGACCAGGGCGCCCTCCGGATCCTCGCGAACACCGGCTCCCAGCAGGGCGTCCGCGTCCCCCGGATCGGCCTCACCGCCGTCAACTTCTGGGCCGCGGGCACCGTGGGACCCCTGACCGCCGACGCCCCCGCGTCCGTCCTCGTCCGCGAGCACCGCGACGGCACCGCTACCGTCGTCGTCTCCGACCCCGCCCGCCGGGCGACCTCCCTCACGGTCACCTGGGCCAAGCGCGTCTCCGCCGTACTCTCCAAGCCCGCCACCGTCACCGCCGCCACGACGGGCGCCACCCTCCGGCTCTCGTTCGGCGACCTCACCCGCGCCGCCGGCGCCCCCCAGAAGATCCGGGTCCGACTCGGCTGACCCCGGCCCGGCCGCCCCGCGGGCCGCGGCGTCCGACGAGGCCGCCGTGGCCCGCTCGCCGGCGCCGAGCGGGTCGAGCCCGTGCTCCCCGGGTACGGGGTCAGATGTCCGTGAACAGGTCCTCGCGTGCCTCGTCGAGGACGAAGCCGTTGTCGAGGCGGACGCGGACCGTCACGCGGAGGTGCTGCGACTGGTAGGCGAGCCAGTCGGCTTCGAGGGAGTCGACCTGGTCTTCGAGTTGCTTCCGGCTGCCCGGGGGCATCTGGGGGCCGAAGTCGTCGAGGAGGGACTTGAGCCGCAGGTACTCACGGACCTGGTGGCTCTCCTGCTTGGGGTGTTCGTGGACCCGCTCGACCGTTCCTTCGGTGCCGGCTGCGAGGGAGAGGGACCCCGCGACGACGTCCGCCGGGTCCAGGAAGGCCCCGGCGTCGGGGGTGTCGGGGGCGTCCGGGGAGCCCCCGGCGAGGGTGAGCGAGCCGGCGAGCCGGACGTCTGCCGCCAGCTTCACGCGCTGGCCGTCGTGGAGTGCCATCGATGCTTCGTCTCTTCGGTCGGGAGGTCGGGGGCTGGAGGTGGGGAAGAGGCCGGAAGGCCGGGTCGTACGTGTGTGGGCCCATTGTGGTTCGTCGCGTCAGGATCGTGTGCAGGCGGGAGAACTGAACGTCGTTCCGAACGGTCGGGGTGGAGTGAAACCGTCTCGGCGTTTGTACCGTCCTCTCCCCTGGGAGATGGTCGGAGCACACGGGGAGTGGGCAATCCATGGGGCAGCAGAACACGTACAGGACGCACATAGCCGTGGTGGCCTCGGCGGTGGGGATCAGTCTGGCGGTGTGGGCCGCCGCCGCGCTGACGGACACCGAGGCCGCCGCGAACGCGGGGGCGGGGCCGGGGGGACGCTCGCCGTCGAGCCAGGTGGAGAAGCCGGCGCGGGTTCCGGCGCAGCGGATGCCCGAGGGGATCGCGCACGCGGCCGAGGCGGGCGGAACGGCCGTCAACATCACCATCGACGACGGCCCCGACCCGCGGTGGACGCCCCAGGTGCTCGACGTCCTCCGGCAGAACGGCGTCAAGGCGGTGTTCTGCATGATCGGGCCGCAGGCGAAGGCGCACCCCGAACTCGTCAGGAAGGTCGTCGCGGACGGCCACCGGCTGTGCGACCACACCATGACCCACGACACGTCGATGGACAAGAAGTCCGTCGCGTACCAGAAGCAGCAGATCCTGGACGCGCAGAAGATGATCGAGGACGCCGCCGGGGGTGCGCCGGTCGAGTACTACCGGGCGCCGGGCGGCGCGTTCACCCCGGACAGCCGGCGGATCGCCGCCGCGGCGGGGATGCGGCCGCTCGGTTGGAACGTCGACACGAAGGACTTCGAGCAGCCGGGCGCGGCCTCGATCGTGAACACGGTCAAGAACGAGCTCCCCAACGGGCCGACGATCCTCTTCCACGACGGCGGTGGCGACCGCGGCCAGACCGTGGCGGCTCTGCGGCAGGTGCTGCCGTGGCTGAAGGAGCAGGGCCACGCCTTCAGCTTCCCGGTGAGGACGGCTCCCTGACCCACCGCCGCGCGGACCCCGGTGCCGCCCCACCCCCTCGCGAGTTACTCGCTGGTACGGAATGATGGCGGGCAACCATCCATACGGCCGGGGGCTGAGGTAGCTGTGACGACTTTCGAGGAACGGACCACGGTGCACGCGTTCCGGGACGACGCCCTGGGGGAGCACGACGCGGTGGGTCTCGCCGCGGCGATCCGGCGGGGTGAGGTCGGCGCGGCGGAGGTCGCGCGGGACGCGGTCGAGCGGGTGCGGGCGGTGGAGGAGCGACTGCACGCGGTCCAGGCGTACGTCGAGGCCCCGGCGCCGGCCGCCGGGGCGGGCGGTCCGTTCGCCGGGGTGCCGACCTTCGTGAAGGACAACACCGACTACCGGGGCCTGCCGACCGGCCACGGCAGCGCGGCCTTCACCCCGAGGGACGCGCGCCGGCACGCGCCGTTCGCCCGGCAGTTCCTGAGCAGCGGGGTCACCGTGCTGGGCAAGACCCGGCTGCCCGAGTTCGGTTTCAGTCCGACGACGGAGTACGAGGACGCCGAGCCGGTCCGCAACCCGTGGAACACGGGTCATTCGGCCGGGGGTTCGTCAGGCGGGAGCGCGGCGCTCGTCGCCGCCGGAGCGGTGCCGATCGCCCACGCCAACGACGGTGGGGGATCGATCCGGATCCCCGCCGCCTGCTGCGGCCTGGTCGGCCTGAAGCCGACCCGAGGCCGGGTGGTGGCGAACGCGCAGAGCCGCCAACTGCCCCTCGACATCGTCTCCGACGGCGTGGTGAGCCGTTCCGTGCGCGACTCGGCCGCCTTCCTGGCCGCCGCCGAGACCTACTGGCGCAACCCCGAGCTGCCGCCCGTCGGCCTGGTGGAGGGCCCCTCGGGAAAGCGGCTGCGCGTCGGATTCATGCTGGACTCGCCGAACGGCGTGCGGGCCGACGCCGCCACCCGGGCGGCCGTCACCGACACCGTGGCGACGCTCGAACGGCTCGGCCACACCGTGGAACCCGTGGCGCCGGCCATCGACCCCCGCTTCACCGACGACTTCCTCACCTACTGGGGACTGCTCTCGTTCCTCATCGGGCTCACCGGCCGCACCCTCGGAACGGACTTCGACCGGCGCCGGATGGACGGCCTCAGCCGGGGACTCCACGAGACGTACGTGAAGAACTGGCGGGGCACCCCGGGCGTGCTGCGCCGGCTGAGGCGGACGAAGGAGGCGTACGCGGCGGCGTTCCGCGGCTTCGACCTCCTGCTGTCGCCCGTCCTCGCCCACACGGCGCCGCCGATCGGCCACCTCAGCCCCACCGTCCCCTACCCGGAGCTCGTCGAACGGATCCTGAGGTACGTCGCCTTCACCCCCGTCGACAACATCGTCGGCACCCCGTCGATCTCGGTGCCCACCCCCGGGGCGACGGAGGACGGGCTGCCCGTCGGCGTCATGTTCTCCGGCCGCCCGGGCAGCGAGCGCACGCTTTTGGACGTCGCCTTCGCCCTGGAGGCCGACCGCCCCTTCCGGCGCGTCCAGGACGTCTGACGGGACACCCTCAGGGGCCGGCCGGATCCGGGACCTTCTCCCCCGGACCGGTGACCCTCTCCTCCGGACCCACGGCCGTCTCGGCCGGATCCCCGGCGGTCTCCGCCGGACCCGCGGCCTGCTCCGCCGGGGTCCGGCCCAGGCCGCGGATGGCCGGGAGGGCGAGCATGACGGTGAGGCAGACGACGCCCATGACGGAGGAGAAGAGGAGCACGCGGTCGGCTCCGAAGGACTCGGCCGCAGGGCCGGCCAGGACGCGGCCCAGGGGGATGACGATGATGGAGCCGGCGATGTCGTAGGCGGAGACGCGGCTGAGGACGGCCAGCGGGATGTGCGACTGCACGCTGGTCGCCCACATCACACCCCAGAAGGCGAAGCCGCAGCCGGCCACGACACCGGTGAGCGCGGTCACCGTGAACGACCAGCCGAGCGCGGGGGCCAGGGGGTTGAGGGTGAAGAAGAACATCGCGCAGGCTCCCGCGACCAGCGGCCTGGCGGGCCGGACGCGCATGCCGAGCAGGCCGCCGACGATCGTGCCGGCGCCGTCGGCGGACGCGATCCAGCCGTAGCCGCCGGCCCCGTGCTGCTCGGTGAGCAGCGCGGCGCCGAGCGGCACCGACGGGCCGAAGACGAACAGGCCGTAGACGGCCCAGACGACGATGACGCCCCAGAGCCAGGAACGGGAACGGAACTCGTGCCACCCCGTGGCCAGCCGCCGCAGCAGCGGGTCGTCACTGTCGTCGCCGCTCTCCGCGGCGCCGCTCAGGTGGCGCAGCGACAGCAGACCGAGGGCGCTGATCGCGTAGGCCGCCGCGATGACCAGGAAGGAGCCGGCCACGCTCCAGTAGCCCGCGAGGAGGCCGGCGAGACCGGGGCCGAGCAGGGTGCAGATCGCCTCGGAGATCCGCAGCAGCGCGTTGGCCCGCTGGATGTCCTCGGCGACCTGGGGGACCAGGGCCGCGAGGCCGGGCTGGAACATGGCGGTGGCGGCGCCGCTGACCGCCATCAGCGCCATGACGTGCCAGAGCCGTATCCCGCCGCCGGCCAGCAGACCGGCGAGGGTGAGCATGGTCGCCATCCGCACCGCGTCGGCGCCGACCATCATCACCTGGGGGGTGAACTTGTCGGCCAGCGCCCCGCCGAACAGGATCAGCAGCACGATCGGGGCCATCCACGCGGCCAGCGTGTAGCCGACGCCGCCGGCGCCGTATCCGGCGGCCAGTACGGTCGTCGTGATCGAGACCATCAGCATGCCGTCGGCGAGGAGCGACGTGCTGCGGGCGGTGAAGAAGCGGCGGAACCGGCCGGACCGCCAGGGGCTGGGGAGAGCGTCGGGCTTCCGCCGGACGGTCGTGTCGTCCATCGTCATGTCACATCGGCCGGTCGCGGCCGGTCCCTTCCATGAGTGTCCGCCGCCGCAGCCACGCGCTGCTCGGCTCGGTGTCGCCCGGCGGGTCCTGGACGATCACGTACCGGCGCGGGGCCAGCACTCCGGGACGGCCGGGCAGGGTCTTCATCAGCGCGGCGTGGGCGCGCGCCGGGGTCGGTGGGGAGTCGCCGGCGGCGATGTACGCCGTGAGGCCCGGCTGGTCGCCGTCACCGGACGGCGCGTCGAGGGCGACGTGGACGGGCAGGCCGCCGAGGGCCCGGCTCAGGGCGTCCGCCACGGCGGGCGGCGAGACCCAGGAGCCGTCGACGACGCTCCAGTCCGGGCCGCGCTCGACCGGGTGAACGCCCGTGACCTCGGTGAGCCGGGCGAGCGGCACGTCCGCGTCGGCCGCCGCCTCCAGGAGCCGTACGAGTCCGGTGAGGAAGGCCTCGGCCTCGGCGCGGGGGAACAGCGCGGGGTCCGCCCACAGCGAGAGGTGGAGCAGGGGGTCGGCCTGGTGGACGAAGGTGAGGAGCCGGGTCGGCAGGACCTGGTCGGGCCCGCGGCTCAGCTCCAGGTCGGGCCCGGGTTCGGCCACCGGGGGCGCCGACGGGGACGCGAGGCTCGCGGGGAGCGTGCTGACGTCGTTGAAGACGACGTCGCGCGCGAACGCGCTGCCGCGCTCGAAGGTGGTCCGCCCGATCATCTCCCACAGGGCCACCGCGTCGAACCGGCTGTGCCGGTAGGCGTTGAGCGCCGCGCCCCACGTCTTGCCGAGGAGCGTGTCGAAGGACGGGACGCGCAGGTCGAGGCAGAGCAGCGCGTCCTGCGAGAGCGTGTTCACGGAGCGGGTCAGCCGGGGCTCGTACCGGTTGGAGGTCGGCACGGCCGTGACGCAGGCGGTCTGGCCGGCGCGGTGGGCGACGAGCGCGCACCAGGCCGTCAGGAGCACGGTGGCGGGCAGGCCGCCGGTGCGTTCCGCCACGCCGGCCAGCGCCCGGGCGCCCCGCCGTGACCGCAGGACGACGGACGGCGTCTTCACGTCGGTGCCCTCGGCGCCCGGCTCCGCGAACATCGCCTGGGGCCCGCCGCGGATGATCCGCTCCCAATGGGCGAGCGACGCACGGGACTTGCGCACGTCGGCCGGAGTCGCCTCCTCGGCGGCCAGGCCGAGCGGCGTGAGGGCCGTGACGTCCGGCAGGTGCGCGCCGGCCAGCAGCGCGAGCCATTCCTCCCGGAGTACGGCGAGGGCCCCGACGTCGGTGACGGCGTGGCTCGCCGCGAGGGCGACGAAGGCCGGCGCGCCGGCCGCCGAGACCAGGGACACCCGCAGGGGGAAGTCCCGGTCGAGGTGGAAGCGGTCGGCACGGGCCGCGCGTGCCAGCGACTCCGCGTAAGCCGCCGCGTCGGCCGGCAGCTCGTCGTGGTCGAGGAGGGTGAGCGTGAACTCGCCCTCGGACGCCACCACTTGCTCGCGCGGTACGCCTTCGTCAGGGGGGTCGGGAAACGTGGTGCGCAGTGCCTCGTGCCGAACCACCAGGGCGCGCAGGGCGTCGATCGCCGTGTCCGTACGGGTCTCCGCCGGCACCTGCCAGACGTCGTGGATGTTGATCTGCACGGGCTCGTCGCGCAGGATGCAGCGGATCATGTTGGCCTGCCCCATCGTGACGGGGCCCCGACGCGCCTCGCCGCCCGTGTACGGCACGGTGACGGTCCTTGGGCGGCGGCTCATGCGATGCCCTTCACGGAGTGCGTGGCGCGGACGAGGGGCTCCCAGGCGTCGATCAGGAAGGCGAACTCCTCCATGTCCTGCCTCGCCTCGTCGAGGAGCCGCCCGGCGCGCGCGGCGAAGACGTCCGCGGCTGCGGCGTAGCGGCCGCCCAGCTTGCGGTAGGAGCGGTCGAGCACGTCGAGCCGTTCGACGTTCTCGGCGGGGTCGAGCCGGGTGCTGTCCCGGACGAACGCGGCGACGGCGGAGGCGCGGACGTGTCCCGCGTCGTCGAGCAGCGTGTCGCCGGCCGCCGCCATCCGGGCGTACACGGCGTTGAAGTACGCGGTGGACAGCAGGAACTTCGCGAGGCGCAGCTGGTAGGCGAGGAATCCCCGGTCGGAACGGCGTTCCCCGGTGTGGTAGTTGACGATGTGCCGGTTGTGCAGGACGCCGGGCAGCCGGGCGTCCTGCACCAGGTGGATGAGGAAGTAGTCGCTGCCGATGGTGTCGGTCGCCGGGGGGAGCGGTACCCGGCCGTAGACCTCGCGGTCGAAGCCGATGTTGCACATGTCCACCCGCGTGGGGCTGACGCTGGTGAGCGTCGTCCGGTCGGCGGTGAACGCGGCGGTCCCGGCGCCGCGGAAGGACTCCTGGATCAGGTGTGCCCGCCAGATCTCGGGATGGCCGTCGGGGATCGAGAGGCCGATGACGTCGCGGTAGACGGCGGGGTCGAGCCGGTGGATCTCCTCGACGTCCACGGACATCTCGCCCACGAACGATCCGCCGACCATGGCCACCGGCCGGTCCGCGCACGCGGGGTCGAGCCGGCCGCGGGTCACCAGGCCGGCCACGTCGACGGCCGGGCGCCCGAGGGCGGCGAGCTCGTGGTGGAGGGGGAAGACCGGCTTCCCGTCCAGGTACTGGTAGCGGCTGTCGGAGTCCCTGCGGTGCACCGACGTGCACCCGAGGGCCTCCGCGACGAGGAACGCGCGGTCGGTGCAGGCGCCGTAGGACACGCGGTCCGGCAGCAGCAGGCCGAGCACCCGCTCGGGTTCCCCGACGCCTGAGGCGGCGATCGACGCGCGGAGGAAGACGCGCTGCTCGTCCTCGTCCAGGTGGTGGACGACCACGCCCGGGACCGGGGGCAGCGCGCGTACCGCGGCGCGGTGCCGGGCGCGTACCGCCTCGTCGGAGGAGTCCAGGATCAGGAGCCGTACCTCGACGCCGAAGTGGGAGGCGCCGTAGGCGGCCTCCTCGGCGACGGCCGCGATGGTGTCCGCGCACGCACGGTCGGTCGGGAGGGTCAGGCAGATGCGGCGCACGCCGGTTCTCCGCTCTGCGCGGAGGCGTCGGATCCAGCGGAGGCATCGGCGGTAGCGGCAGCGGCAGCGGAAGCACCGGAACCGGCGGGGACCGCGGTGGTCCGGCCCGCGTCCTTCCACGACGTGAGTCCGAGCAGCCGGCTGCCGAGGTCGGTCAGTTCGGCGGTGGGGTAGCGCTTGGACTCGTGGAGGACCGGGTCGCCGACGAGGGTGCGGTTCCAGCGCGGGGTGCGCAGGTGGCGCCAGGAGTCGACGCGGGACTTGCGCAGCCGCTCGTGCTCTTCGAGCGCCGGCATCATCGACAGGTACTGGACCGCGCGGACGCCGTCCCGGGAGACGTTGCGCGCCACGCCGTGGGCGAGGAGGCCGTTCCAGATCAGCAGGTCGCCGGGGTGCAGGTCGGGCCGTACGACGGGGAACTCGGCGCGGTCCACGGCGGGGCGGAGGGGGTCGCGGTCGGCGGGCTGGCCGAGCTTCCACTCCTCGAACCGGCGGAAGAGCTCCGGGTCGCACTGGAAGCCGCCCGTCTCGGGCCGGGTGTCGTTGAGCGCGATGATCCCCTGCACCCGCTGGGGCGGGACGCCGAGCGTGGTGTCGATGTCCCAGTGCAGCTCGATGTCGAAGCCGCGGTCCCGGGTGTCGATCAGGGCGCGGTCGCGGTTGCGGACGTTGGGCGGGTTGAGGTTGAGCCGGTCCAGGGTCACCCACAGCTCTTCGCAGTCCCACACGTCGACGAAGGCGTCGTAGACGCGCTGTGCCTGGCGGCTGTCCCAGAGGAGCTGGTGGTGGTACGCCTCCACGAAGCCGTACACATGGAGCTGTCGGTCCAGCGCGGAGCGGAACGGCCGGTCCTCGTACCAGCTGTCCGGGCGGTCGGGGTCGAGCCCCTGGAAGTCCCAGGTGAAGTCGAGCAGTCGCCGCGCCGCCTCGGCGGGGACGGCCTCCCGTACGACGACGTATCCGTACGTCTGCCAGTGCGCGAAGTCCTCCTCGGAGAGGACCCGAAGGGGCCTCGACTTCTTCAGCTCCCGGAGGGTCGTCTGTGCCAGGTAGGCCTCGCCGTCGGCGCTGAAGTAGGGGCGGTCGGACGCCGCGCGGTGGAGGTGGGGGAGGCGCGGGCGGCGGTCTGCGGCGGGTGTCGTCATGGGGTCCCTCCGGGGCGGGTTTCGTGGCCGAGGACGGTCGCTTCCGGCGGTGGTTCGGCGGCCGCGCGGGCGCGACGCCGGCGCCACGGAGAGGGAAGGTCGTGCCGCGGCGGGGGTGCTGAAGCCATGTCGTTCAGCAGAATTGGTGTAGACCAACTGTTCTGTCAAGTGGGGTGCCGACATGCGGAGTTGTGTCGCTTTCGCGCGGCATAAGCGGGGGGTGAGGGGGTCCCGGGCCGGTTCCGGGTGGGCCGACTTTGGTCTAGACAACTCGCCGACGACTGGCCTAGTGTCCTGTGTGCGGACCATGACCTGATGGGTCATCAGCCACTCGTGCCGCGGCGCGCGTCCGTGCGCCGGTCCGGCCGGCCCCGGCCCGTCCGGCACCTTCCCGGCTTCCGGATCCCCTGACTGTTCGTCCACGCCCTGAGGGAGCGGTTTCCATGAGCACACCCGGCACCACGGCCTTGCCCGACGGCGGCCTGAGGAACCCCGGTGCGGGCCTGATCACGCTGGATCCGGTCCACACCGCCCTGCTGCGCGGCCTCGACGGCCTGCTGACCGGACTGGCCGGGCGCCTCTCCGCCCCCGAGGTGACGGGGCCGCCGCTGCTCTCCGTCGAGAGCCTCGCGCGCCTCGACTTCTTCCGGAACTTCCCCCACCTCGGCGTCTCCGCCGGACGGTTCACCCCCGAGGCGCTCGACGGCCTCGCGGCCGGCGAGGAGCCGGGCGCGCTGCCGCTCCGTCCGACCGGATACCTCCTGCCGTCCGCCACCTGCTACGGACTGCTCCTCTCCCTGGAGGGCCGGGACGTCGGCGAGGGCGGCCTGCGGCTCTCGGCCGCCGGCCGCTGCTTCCGCAACGAGACCCACTACGACGGACTGCGCCGCCTGTGGGGCTTCCACATGCGCGAGGTCCTGTACCTCGGCACCAAGCAGGGCGCGGTCGAACACCTGGAGAGCGGCGCCGAGTTCATCCGGGAGCTGGCCGACCGCCTCGGCCTCACCCTGACCCGGGCCACCGCCGACGACCCCTTCTACGACAAGGGCGGCTCCCGCGCCCGCCTCATGGCGCTCGACCCGGTCAAGCACGAGTTCAGCGCCCCCGACGGCACCGCCATCGCCTCCGTCAACCGCCACCGCAACTTCTTCGGCGAGCGCCTCGACATCCGCGCCGGCTCCCACGGCCCCGCGTACAGCGCCTGCGTCGCCTTCGGCGTCGAACGCTGGGTCCACGCCATGATCCTCGCCCACGGCACCCCCGAGCGGGCCCTCGACCGGGTCCGCGACGCCGCCGCGCTCTGACCGGCGAACCCGACCACCACGCCCCGCCCCGCCCGCCCCGATCCGACGCGCCATCCCGGTACGACGACACAGGAGCACTCCCGCACCATGGAACGCATCTCCGACTGGCTCCACGAGAAGAACCCCGGCCTCGACGGCCCGATCGACGCCGACGAGGACCTCATCGAGGCCCGGCTCATCGACTCCATGGACTTCCTGGAGTTCATCGACCTCCTCGAGGACATGTCCGGCAGCACCATCGACCTCCAGGAGGTCACCATCGACGACTTCCGCACCCTGAACCGGGTGCGGGCACGCTTCCTGGACGCCACCGGACCGGCCGCCGCCCCGGCCGTGGCCGGATGAGCGCCCGCCGGTGACGAGCGGCCCCGCGGCGCAGGGGGAGGGCGGCCCCGCGGCGCGGGGGAAGGTCCGGGCCGCGCTGGCCGTGCTGGCGACCACCGCGGAGGTCCTGTCCCACCCCGAGCTGCACGAGGGGCTGCTCGCGCCGTGGGAGCTGCGGCGGCTGGCCCCGATCCGGTCGCCCGCCCGCCGTGACGACGTCCTGGCGGCACGGCTCCTGCTCCGGCTCTGCGTGGCCCGGTTCACCGGCCGGCCTCCGCACGCGTCCGCCCCGGCCCAGTCCTGCGCCGCGTGCGGACGGGCCGGGCACGGCCGCCCCTTCCTGCCCGGCCGCCCCGAAGTCGGCCTCAGCGTGAGTCATGCCGACGGCCTCGTCGCCGCGGCCGTAGGCCTCGGCGCGGTCGGCGTCGACGTGGAACCCTCGGCGCGGCGGCCCGGCCCCGTGTCCGTCCTGCGTCGGCTCCTCCCCGAGGCCGACGTCCGGGCCGCCGCCGCCCGTCCCGACTCCGACGCGGCCCTCGTCCGCCTGTGGGTGCGTCACGAAGCCCACGTCAAAGCCGGTGATCCCGCGCTCCCGCTCCTGGAATGGACCGACCCCCACCGCGCGGCCGTCGTCGCCGTCGCCTGCGCCACCCCGGTCACCGCCTTCTCCCCGGCGCCGGGCGGAGCCTGGTCCCGTGTCACGGAGGTCCCCGGGTCCGTCAGGGAGCCGTCCCGTCCGCGTTGAGGATCAGTCGGAGGAGCGCCTCCGGGGTGGTGACGCGGCCGGCGTCGGCCTGCGCGGCCCGGGTGAAGGCGATGAGTGCCTCGGGTGGGCGAGCCTCCGGGCGTCGCGAGTGTTCAACGAACCCTCACCAGGGTGTCGTGTCGGGGGTCTTGCGCCCGACTGCCGGGCTCTCTAGTGTCCGCCAATGGTTAGGAATACTTCCTATCTATTGTCCAGGGAGAGAAAGGGAGTTGTCATGCGGAGACGAAGTGCCTCGCTTCTCGGACTCGCGGGCCTGCTGGCGTTGCCCCTGACGGTCATGCCCCAGGCGGAGGCGGCGGACGGTCTGGTGTCGGGCGGGAAGGCCGTCACGGCCTCGTCCGTCGAGACCTCGGCCTTCGGGGCCGGACTCGCGGTGGACGGGAACACGGCGACCCGCTGGGCGAGCCTCGAAGGGGTCGACCCGCAGTGGATCCGGGTGGACCTCGGGGCGAACCACACGATCTCGCGGGTCAAGCTCAACTGGGAGGCCGCGTACGGCAAGGCGTACCGCATCCAGACCTCGGCCGACGGGACGACCTGGACCGACGTCTACTCGACGAGCGCGGGCGACGGGGCCACCGACGACCTGACGGTCTCCGGGAGCGGCCGGTACGTGCGGATGTACGGGACCGGTCGGGGGACGGCGTACGGCTACTCGCTCTGGGAGTTCGAGGTGTACGGCGCCCCGTCCGGCGGCGGTGGCGGAGGAGGCGGGACGGCCGTGCCGTTCGGCAGCCACCTCAAGCCGTACACCGCGGGCATGCTGAAGCCCTCCGGCGCGCAGGCGACGAACGACCAGAAGGTGGTCGACTACTACAACCGGTGGAAGGCCGCCTTCGTCCGGCAGAACTGCGGCAACGGCTGGTACCAGATCATCTCGCCGGACGCCGACCACCCGTACGTCGCCGAGGCGCAGGGCTACGGCATGGTCGTGACCGCGACGATGGCGGGCGCCGACCCGGACGCGAAGAAGATCTTCGACGGGCTGGTGAAGTGGAAGATCGACCACCCGTCGTCGGTCAACCCCAACCTGCTCGCGGCCGAACAGGACACCGCCTGCAAGAGCGTCAACGGCGGTGACGGCGCCACCGACGGCGACATGGACGTGGCCTACGGCCTGCTCCTCGCCGACAAGCAGTGGGGCAGCACCGGCACGTACAACTACAAGGACCTCGCGCTCAAGCACATCGCCGCGATCAAGAAGGACGAACTCAACGCCACGACCAAGCTGTTGAAGCTCGGCGACTGGAGCAGCTCCGGCGACCAGTACTACTGGATCACGCGTACGTCGGACTGGATGGTCGACCACTTCCGCGCCTTCCGCACCGCCTCCGGAGACACGACCTGGGACGCCGTGCGCACCGCGCACCAGACCCAGATCTCCCGGCTCCAGTCCACCTACGCCTCCGGCACCGGACTCCTGCCCGACTTCGTCGTGGACACCAACACCACGCCCAAGCCGGCCCCGGGCCAGGTCCTGGAGGACCCGAACGACGGCGCCTACTGGTGGAACGCCTGCCGCACCCCGTGGCGCATCGCCGACGACGCGGTGACCAGCGGGGACGCCACGTCCCTCGCGGCCGCGCGCAAGCTCAACGGCTGGATCAAGACGAAGACCGGCGGCGACCCGAACAAGATCGCCATCGGCTACAAGCTCAACGGCACCCAGATCTCCTCGGGCAGCGAGGCCGCCTTCTTCGCCCCGTTCGCGGTGGCGGCGATGACCGACTCCGGCAGCCAGGCCTGGCTGGACGCCCTCTGGAACAAGATGGTGGCCACGCCGATCGACACGAGCAGCTACTTCTCAGCGAGCATCCAGCTCCAGGTCATGATCACCGTCTCGGGCAACCACTGGGTCCCGTAGTGCCCGGGGGACGGACAGGGCCCTGAGGTAGGCGGACAGCGCGGCCGCGGTCCCGGCGAGCGGGAACCGGGCGCCGAGCTGTCCGTCCGGACGGACCACGAGACCGGTCGCGCCGTCGGGGAGGTAGAGCCGTGCGAACTCCCCCGCGGCGTCACGGTAGAAGGCCGCGGGAGGTCCGGCGGGAGCGCCGTCCGGCGCCTCCCCGGCCAGGACCGCGAGCGTCGGAAGCCCGCTCGCGGTCCTGGCCGCGTCGGCAGCCCGTGCCAGCGCGGTCGCGTCGTCCCCGTACAGGAGCACCACATGACCGACCCGGCCGCGCAGCACGTCGAGCAGGCGCAGCGGGTAGTGGGCGATCGGCGTCGTCAGGCCCCCGCAGTCAGGGGCGCGGTCGCCGGGCTGCGGTGCCTCGTCCGGTCCGTACGGGGCGCCGGAGAGCGGGCCGTCGCGGTAGCCGACGAGCAGCTGGGCCTCGCGCAGCAGCCGTGTCCGCCCCCGGTCGGGACCGGTCTCCATGCCCTGGACGGCATGGCGGACGGTCCTCCCCACGACCTCCTCGCCGACCGGGCGACGTTCCGCGTCGTAGCTGGCGAGCAGGGCGGGTCCGGCCTCGCCGCGGAGGACCAGGGCCAGCTTCCAGGCCAGGTTGCAGGCGTCCTGCACGCCGGTGTTCATGCCCTGGGCGCCGACCGGCGGATGGATGTGGGCCGCGTCGCCCGCGACGAACACCCGCCCCTCCCCGTAGCGGTCGACGATGCGGTGGCTGATGCGGAACACCGACGACCAGCGCAGCGCGGAGAGCCGCGCGGGCCGGGGCGCCAGGCGGTCGACGACGGCCTGGAGATCGGCGAGCGAAGGGCCGGCGCCGCCCTCCAGGCCGTGCGCGACACCGTCTCCGGCGCGATCCGGGGCCGCGGACGCGGGAGGTGCCTTCATCGACATGCGGTAGCGCCCCGCGCCCGGCAGGGGGATGCACACCAGGAGGTCCTCGCCGGCGCCGTCCGGCGACGGCCCGCTGGAGCGCACGCCGTACCCCGGGGGCAGGTCCCAGTCGGCCTCGACGTCGCCCAGCATGTACGTCTCGGGGAACGCGGACCCCTCGTAGGCCAGGCCCAGCGTCTTGCGGACCACGCTGTGCGCGCCGTCGCAGCCGATCAGACAGCGCACCCGCAGCTCCTCCTCGGCACCCGCGGCGGTGCGCAGCCGCGCGGTGACCCCGTCGGGGTCCTGGGCGAACGACAGCAGTTCGGTGCCGCGCTCGATCTCCGTGCCCAGACCGGCGACGTACGCCTCCAGGAGCCGTTCGGTCTCGTACTGGGGCAGCGCGGCGAATCCGTACGGCACCTCGGGCGGCAGTGAGAGCTCGATCCTCGCCCGCTCCCGCCCGTCGGCGTAGATCAGCTGCCCGCGCAGCGGAACGGCGGCCTCCAGGACGTCCCCGACCAGGCCCATCCGGTCCCAGAGCTCCAGCGTGCGCGGCTGGATCCCGACCGCCTTCGCGTACGGCAGCCTCTCCGGCAGCCGGTCGACGAGCCGGCAGCGCACACCCCGGCGGCGCAGCTCGGCGGCGGCGCTCAGGCCGACCGGCCCCGCGCCCACGACGAGTACGTCGGTGGTGGTGCCGCGGGTGTCCGTGGGGGAGTGGGCCATCGCTGCCTCCCGTCGCCGCCCGGCTTCCGGTCGGATCCGTACGTCCATGGTCACCCGGGGCCGCCCGCCCGGCGAGTGCGGCGGGGCGCCCACGGGCCCCGGAGGTCCCGGCCGTGCGGAACCGGACGGGACCCCGCGGCGTCCGTCACCGGCATGAGCGAGAACCCTTCACACCGGGCCGAGCGGCACGGAGACCAGGAGCCCGGGGACGAGGAGCACGGAGACGGCCGGGCCGAGAGCGCCGTCGGCTGTCTGCTCGCCGTCGCCGGCGTCGCGGTCGTGGGGGCGTTCGCGCTGACCCGGGCCGCGTACACGATCGACGGCGGCTTCGAGGCGCACGCCAGGGACTGGGGAGTGATCCTCGTCGAACTGCCGCTGATCCTGTGCGCCGGCCTCGTCGTACCGCCACTGACCTACGCGGCGGCCGTCCGGTGGCTGCGGCCGTACCAGGCGGCGCTCGTCTGCGCGGCCGTCGTCGGCCTCGGCCTCTGGGGTCTGGCGGCCGGCTGGAACCCGCCGCAGGGCCCCGATCCCGGGTACGGGCCGGGCATCTGACGGATCGTCGAGGCCGTTCGCCGGAAGGAGTACGGTGCGGGGGCGTCCGGTCCGGACGGCCTGGTGCACCGGCGTACGGAACTCGAACTAGGGTTTGCCCGTGCGTGTACTGCTGGTGGAAGACGACGAGCCGGTCGCGGAGTCCCTGCGACGCGGGCTCCTGCGCTACGGGTTCGAGGTGGAGTGGGTCACCACGGGAACGGCGGGGCTCGCCGTCACCACCCCCTACGACCTCGTGCTCCTCGATCTCGGGCTGCCCGACACCGACGGGCTCGACGTCTGCCGGGCGCTGCGGCGCCGCGGCGACGTCCCGATCATCGTGATCAGCGCGCGCAGCGACGAGACGGACCGGGTGGTCGGCCTGGAGATCGGCGCCGACGACTACGTCTCCAAGCCCTTCGGGGTCCGCGAGGTCATCGCCCGGATCCGCGCCGTGATGCGCAGGGTCCGCCCCGCCGAACAGCCCTCCGGGCCGCAGCGGTACGGGGCCAGGCTGACCGTCGACCGCAAGGCGGCCCGGGTCGGGCTCGACGGCGCCGACGTCGCGCTCACGCCCAAGGAGTACGACCTCCTGGCCTTCCTCACCGAGGAACCCGGCGCGCTCATGTCCCGCGAGCAGATCATGGAGGCCGTCTGGGACGCCAACTGGTTCGGGCCGACCAAGACCCTCGACGTGCACGTGGCCGCGCTCCGGCGCAAACTCGCCGGCGCGGTGGTCGTCGAGGCCGTCAGGGGCGTCGGCTTCCGGCTGGTCGTCGTAGAGGACGAACCGGCCGACGGCAGGGGCGGAGCCGGTACGGAGGCGCCGGCCGGCGCCCCCGGTACGGACCGCACGTGATCAAGCGGCTGATCGTCAGCTACGTGGCACTCGTCGCGGTGGCGCTCGCCGCCTTCACCGTGCCGGTCGCCTTCACGCTCACGGCCCAGCTACGCGGTGACACCGAGGAGTCCGTACGCCGCGAGGCCACCACGATGGCGCTGCTGCTCGGCGACGGCGACGCCCCCGCACGGCAGGCGCTGGCCCGGATGGCGGCGGCGTACGCGGACGAGACGCCCGGGACGGTGGAGGTGGTGGCCGCCGACGGCAGGACAGCGATGCCGCCGCTGCCGCTGCCAGGCGATCCGGACGACCCGGCCTTCGACAGCGCGCTCGCGCACGGCCTCACCACCGTCGACTGGGGGTCGCGGCTCGTCTGGGGACCGGAACTGGTGGTCACCGTGCCGGTGTACGCGCGGAACGGGACCGCGCACGAGCGGATCGTCGGCGCCGTCCGCGTCCGGTACGAGACCGACGACCTGACCGACCGGCTGTGGCGGATCTGGGGCTTCCGGGCGATCCTCGCGGTCGGTGTGCTCGCGGTGGCGGCCGGGCTCGGCGCGATCGTGGCCCGGCTCCTGACGAAGCCGCTGCGGCAACTCAACGACATGGCGAGCCGGTTCGGCGACGGCGACCTCACCGCCCGGTCCCCCGTCACGGGACCGCAGGAGACCCGGACGCTCGCCCGCACCCTCAACCAGGGCGCCGAACGCCTCGACACGCTCGTCGCCTCGCAGCGCATCTTCGTCGCGGACGCCTCGCACCAGCTGCGCACCCCGCTGACCGCCCTGCGGCTCTCGCTCGACAACATCGCGGACGGTGTCGAGGACGAGTTCGTACGCGAGGACGTCGACCAGGCGACCGCCGAGGTCGTACGGATGAGCCGCCTGGTCAGCGGCCTGCTGGTACTGGCGAGGGCCGAGGCGAAGGTGTCCGCGCCCGAACCGCTCGCGCTCCGCGAGCTGGTCGAGGAGCGCCTGAACGTGTGGCGCCCGGCCGCCGACGAGCGCGGCGTGACGATCGTCCTCACCGGGGACGCCGACGCCCGGCCCCGGGTGCTCGCCGGGCCGGGCAACCTCGACCAGGTCCTCGACAACGTGCTCTCCAACGCCCTGGAGGTCTCCCCGGACCGGGGCACGATCACCGTACGGGTGGAGACGGGCGGCCCCGAGGAGACGGTCCTCGACATCCTCGACCAGGGCCCCGGGATGTCCGCCGCCGAACAGGCCCGCGCCTTCGACCGGTTCTGGCGCGGCCAGGGACTGACCGGCCGCACGGGCTCGGGCCTCGGCCTCGCCATCGTCAAACAGCTGGTGACGGACGACGGCGGCCGGGTCGCCCTGCGGGACGCTCCCGGCGGCGGACTGTGCGTGCGGATCGGCCTGCGGACCGATGCCGACGCGCCGCGCCGGATCAGCCCTCGGCCGGCAGCACCGAGGAGTGGTGGTTGACGATCAGCCAGCTGCCGTCCCGCTTCTCGTACTCGTAGGTGTACCGGGCGTCGACCGCCTTGGTGACCCCGGTCTCGGGGTCGGTGAGGTGGAAGCGGTAGACGCCGGCGTCGAGCGCCGAGTTCCCGTCGAGGACGTGGATCACCGAGCGGACCTTCTCGCCCCGCGGCTTCTTCTGCAGGAAGTGCTCGAAGTAGTCCGCGATCTCCGCGTGGTTCGTGCGGATCCGGGGCGACGCGGTCGGCAGCAGCACGGCGTCGTCGGCGTACAGGTCGGCGACCTTCTCCGGGTCGCCGGTCAGCAGCGCCGCGTTCCAGCGGTCGAACAGTCCGGCTATCTCCCGCTCGGTCACCCTGCCCTGCCGGTCGCCGCCGTCCCTGCCGCGGTCCTTCTCGCCGGCCTGGGCCACGCCCACACCGGCGGCGAGGGCGCCGAGCGCGGTCACGGCGACGCCGGCGGCGACGGCCGCGCGGATACGAGGCCTACGGTTCATCGGAGCTCCTGAGGTGAGTGGACTTCCCCCGTACGCGGGCGCGTTCGGGTGGGGCCACTCTCGCCGCGCCCGGGTTAGGCCCCGTACAGCGGACGGCCAGGGCCCGGACAAGGCTCGGGAAAGATCCCCGTCAGCGGGCGCCGACCGAGTCGATGACGCCGTGCCAGGTGCGCCGGTAGCCCTCGCGCAGCGGGCCGCCGACGAGGCCGAGGACCGTGGAGGCCGCGTCGGCGAGGGGCGCGGGATCGCCGGAGGCGCACAGGCTCAGATGGCCGTCGAGGAGGGCGGCGCCCAGGTCGGGGTCCGCCGCCAGGAGGCGCCGGGGAAGCCACTTCCCGCTGCCGAGCCACGCGCGGCGGTGGTCGCACAGCAGGTCGGCCGCGCCGTCGAGGACGAACGCGCCCACCGCGAGCCGCTCGACCCGGTCGCCCGTGTGGGCGAGGTCGTCCAGCGCGTCCGTCAGGCCGTACCGCTTCGTCTCGACGGTCTCCGGGGCCAGCGGGCGCGGCCCCTCGCGGAGGTCGGCCTCCGCCAGCGCCCGGGCCCCGGCGGCGGCGCCGTCCCGGTCGACGAGGACGAGCCCGTCGGCGTACATGCTCTGCAGGACCGCCCGCCGGGCGGCGACGTCCGCGGCGAACAGCTCGCCGAGACCGGTCCTGGTGTGGACGAAGAACTCCACGACCCGCCCCTCGAACCGGACCGTCTCCCGGTACGACTCGCCGCCGTCCGGCACCAGGACCGCGAGGTCCAGGTCGCTGCCCGCGGTGGCCCGGCCCGCCGCGGTCGAACCGGCGAGGATCACGGCGAGGGCGTCGGGGAAGCGGGCGTGTACGAGACGTCGAGCCTGGTCGACGGGGTCTGCGGTCATGCCGCACAGGATGCCGAATCCCCTGGTCCTACGCGACCCCATTCCGGCCTCTGACGTGCGACGACGGGCTGCCGACCACGCACGGGGCCCGTCGTCCGAACGCGCTCAGGGCTTCACGATGCCGCGGACGACCCCCAGGTCCAGGAGGTCACGTGGCCGCAGCCGGAGTTGGTCCGCCGTCGCGTCGGCCTCCTCCGGCGCGCGCTTCAGGATGGATGCCGCGAGCTCGGGGGCGATGACCGAGAAGTAGCTGTCGGGGGTGGCCCAGAGGTTGTCGGGGGCGGCGAGGGCGAGGGCGCCGCCGGAGCCGCCCTCGCCGATGAGGAGGGAGGTGAGGGGAACGCGGGCGGTGACGACGGCGGCGAACAGGTCGGCGATGGCGGGGCCGGCGCCGGCGTGCTCCGCCGCCGGGTCGTTGGCGGCGCCCGGGGTGTCGACGAGGGTGAGGACCGGGATGCCCAGGCGGTCGGCGAGCCGGACGAGCCGCGCGGCGGTACGGAAGCCGGCCGGGCGGGTCGCGGTGCCGCACTGCGCGGCGAACGCGACGGTACGGCCGTCGGGGAGCCGCCCGAAGCCGCAGCGCATCCCCGGGTCGACGCCGCCGCAGCGGTCACCGGAGATCTCCTCGCGCAGCGTGAAGTGGGCGTCGAGGTACGCGGGGGCCCGGGGGCGGTCGGGGTGCCGGGCGTCCGCCACGGCCTCCCGGCCGCTCGCGGCGGGCTCGGCGCCCGGGGCGGAGAGCGCGTGCGGCGGCGGGACCGGCCCCTCGGCGGGCCGGGTGAGCAGACCGAGCCAGCGCCCGAGGGTGGCGCGCAGCGCGTCGGGAGTCACGATCGCGTCGACGTGGCCGTGGGCGAGCTGTGCCTCGGCGGTGTACGCGGCCGGGTCGGCGTCCGGCGGGCGCACCCGCGAGCCGGCGAAGCCCACCTGGGCCCCGGGCAGCGCGAGCACGACATCGGATCCGGCGCCGAGCGTCGCCCAGCCGCCGCCCGTCGTCGGGTTCCGCAGGACCGCGATCTGCGGCAGCCCGGCGGCACGGGTGAGCGCCGACTCGCGGGCGAGGTACTGGAGCTGGAGGAGCGCCCGCATGCCCTCGTGCATCCGGCTGCCGCCGGTCGCCGGCAGGACGACCACGGGCAGTCGGCGTGCGCGGGCCAGCGCGTGGGCGGCCGCCGCGCGCGCTCCCGTCCGCTCGCCGAGGGAGCCGCCGAGGAACCGGAACTCGAAGGAGATCAGCACCACCCGTACCCCGCACACCGTGCCCGTGCCGCAGACCACCGACTCGGTCTCGCCGGTGCGTTCGGCGGCGCGCGCGTGCGCGGCGGAGTAGCCGGGCCAGTCGATCGGCCCGTCGCCGGCCAGAGGCCCCTCCCCGTGCGGGAGTTCGGTGAAGTCGTCAGCCACGAGGGCGATCGCCTCGCGTGCCGTCCTCGGGTCGCTCATGGGGGCCTCGCCGCTCGTCGCCGGAGTGTGCGTACGGGTGGGGTCGGGGCCGGCGCGCAGGCACGGCCCGATCGTGCGTTCCCACCGTACCGCCCGGTCGGGCGAGGGCCGGGTCGCGCCGGTCGTACGGCGTTCGAGTGCGGAGGCCCGCCCCCGGGGCCTCGCCCGGCCCAGGCCTGCCTCCGCCGGGCTCACCTCCCTCAGGCGGGGTCCGGAGCCGGGTGCGTCCGGCCGGGAGCGGACCCGGCAGGGAGTGGACCCGGCAGGGAGTGGACCCGGCAGGGAGTGGACCCGGCCGGGAGTGGACCCGGCCGGGAGTGGACCCGGCAGGCAGTGGACCCTGCCGCGCGGTGCGGGAGGGGCGTTCAGGCCGTCCCGGCCGCCGTCGGTGCGTCCGTCGCGCGTCCGGCCGTCCCCGGCTTCCGGCGCCGGAAGAGCCGGCGCTGCCGCGGCGGCCGGTCCGGGAGCCAGCCGAAGGCGAGGGAGCTGCCGATGAGCCCCAGCATCATCCCCACGAGGAACCCGCCCAGGTTGGAGGTCACCCAGCTCCCGAGGGACGCCAGGACTCCGACGACCGAGTAGAAGAGCCGTTGGCGGGGGTTGAGGACGACGAGCAGTCCGCAGATCACCATGAGGCCGGGCAGGACGTAGCCCACCAGGCTGTCGGCTCCCGCCGTGAGGATCACGTTGATGCTCGCCCGCTGGGTCAGCAGGATCTCCGCCCCGCCCAGGGCGAGCGTGACACCGGCGCCGAAGGGGCGGCGGTGCCGCCAGCGCCGGAAGGTCCGCCAAGGGTGCCGGGGACGGCCGGGCGCCACGCTCAGCAGCCCTTCGAGCTGAAGCTCATGTGCAGGTCGGGCAGGGTGAACCGGACGGCGGTCGTGGCGTAGTTGGTCTGGCGCAGGTCCTTGATGGTGACGGTGTCGGCCTGCTGCCCGAAGGAGCCGAGGGGGCCCTTGACCGGCGGCTTCTCGAAGGTGCTCGCGTCGCCGCCGATCTCGATGTTGTCGAAGTCGGCGACCTTGCCGCTGATGTCGGTGGAGTCGGTGGTGAGCCCCGAGGCCTTGACCGGGGTTCCCTTGCCGCCCGCCGTGATGTGCAGGTAGGTACCGCCGAGCTCCACGCTCTGGCAGAGGTTGGTGAGCTTCGCCTCGCGGATCGCGGTGACGATGACCAGCACCTGGCCGCCGGTGTCGCCGGCGTTGGGGCTGCCCTCGGCCATGTTGTCGAGGGCGCCGAACTGACCGAAGCCGGTGCCCTCCATGGAGTCGGCGGCGACGGTGAACGGCATCCCGGAGATGGCGAACTGGGCGGCGAGCGCCCCTTGCGCGGTGAGGACGACGAGGGTGGCGGCGATGGCCAGGGCGGGGCCGCCCATCAGCGCCGCGCGGCGGTAGCGGACCCGGCCCCGTCTGCCGGAACCGTCCTCGGTCGCGGCGGGGTTCGTGGGCTGGTCGGGGGTGCCTTCGGACAGGGCCATGCGGTGCTCCTGACATGAGTGAGGAAACAGACCTGCGCGGCGACGTCCTGGCGCGGACCGTCCCCCAACCCGCCCGGGTCTTCCTCGCGTGGTGCGGAGGCAGACGTGCCGCAGGGGACCGATCGGACCGTAAGGCTTGCTGTTACCCGGGGTCAACTCCTCTGCATGCACGGCCTGTTGGGGACGCGACGATCGATCATTCGGACGTGAAGGGGGCCACCACGACGTGCACCAGGCTGTCGAGGAGGAGCGGGATGCCGGTGAACCGCCCCTCGTCGACCGCCCGGTGGACCGCGGCGTGGACGGCACCCACCACGATGTCGACCAGCTCGCCCCGCGGCACCCAGGCCGGCCCCGGCGGGGCATCGGTGAAGAAGCGGCGAAAACTGGCCAGAAGTTCGGCGCGGGCACGGCGTCCCGCCGGCCCCAGGGACTCGATCTCGACCACCATCGTGGCGAACGCCGGGGTCTGGGTGAGCAGGGTCAGGAGCACCCGCAGTCCGGCGCGTACCGCGGCCGGCCAGTCCGCCGCGCCACCCGCCTCCTCGTACGCCTTCTGCATGGCCCGCACCACCTGCTGCGTGCCGCCCCGGTACGCGGCGAGGACGGCGTCCTCCTTGCCGGAGAACAGCTCGTAGAAGACGGGGCGGGTCACTCCGGCGGCCCGGCAGATGTCGCTGATGCGCGCGCCCGCGTAGCCGTTCGCCGCGACCGTCCGCGCGACTCCGTCGAGCAGTCGTTCCCGCTGCCGCGAGGCCACCTGTTCGGGCGTCAGCCGGCGCGGTCCGGGGCGGAGCGAGCGCTCCGGCTCGCGTCCTGAGCGGGCACCCGGCAGGACGAGATCCTCGTCGGTTCCGCGAGCACTCGTCATCGGCCACATCCTCCCGGGGTTGTTGACGTCGCATACTCGACAGGATTACAACCCTCATGGGTTTTCCTCTCGGTGTGCCGAGCGGTGGAGCCGCTCCCCGTGGGACGGGGCGCGTCCCCGCCGCGCTCCGCACCGAGTATCACGCTCCCGCACCTCTCGCGACACCGCTGCCGGACATCCGTGGCGCCGGATCGTCCGGCGGCGGCCGCGCACCACCCCTCGGAGCGGCACACCGTCGCGCCGCGCACCACCCCGTACAGCGGCACGACTTCGCGCCGCGCACCACCGTCAACCGCGGCACACCGTCACGTCACGCCGCGTACCGCCTCATCGAGCCGCACACCGTCACGTCACGCCGCGTACCACCTCATCGAGCCGCGCACCCCCACGCCGGCCCCCTTCACGGGCATCCCCAAGTGCGCCCGGTACCACCCCCGCACCGGTCCGCGCTGCCCCAGAACTCCCCGCGTACCCACGCGCACCGCCGAGCACAGCCGAGTTCCGCACCCCCACTCCGTACGGAAGGAAGCACCCTCATGCGCAAGCGCGCTCTCCTCGTCTCCATCGGCCTCGCCGTCACCGCCACCTTGGCCGCGACCGCCCAGGCCGGCGCCTCGGGCGCCGCCGCCGGCGACGTCCTCACCACCGGCGGCGCGGGCGGCACCTCCGTCGCCGTCGGCGACGTCCTCTCCGCCTCGCTCTCGACCGGGACCAAGGCCAGGATCGCCACCACGGCCGGCGGCAGCACCGGCATCACCTGCAGCACCTCGGCCTTCACCGCCACCGTGACCGGCAACCCCGCCGCGCCCGGCACCGCCACCGAGTCCGTCACCGCTCACACCCTGAGCAGCTGCACCACCAACATCGTCGGCGCGACGGGCGTCCAGAGCATCACCGTCAACAACCTGCCCTTCGTCGCCGCCGTCGCCTCCGGCGGGGCGCTCACCGTCACCGCGGGAGCCGCGGGCCCGATCCAGACCACCCTGAAGATCAACACCATCCTCGGCCTGACGACCTGCGTCTACCGCGCCACGAGCCTCACCGCCACGCCCTCCAACACGGACAACTCGCTCACCTTCACCGACCAGCTGTTCAGCAAGACCAGCGGACCGGGCACCTGTCCCGGCAGCGGATACTTCTCCGCGAAGTACGGGCCCGTCCTGGACACCAGCCAGGCAGGCAGCCCCGCCGTCTTCGTGAACTGACCGGCGTCCCCGCGCCGTGCCCCCTTCCGCGCCGTACACGGAAGGGGGCACGGCTCACGCCAGGATGCCGCTCCCGTGGGGGGCGTAGAGGTCCAGGAGCCGGACCCGGGTCACATGGAGACGGTGGGCCAGGATCGCACCCACCCAGAACACGACCGCCGCGCCGAACTCCGTGTCCGAGCGGCACATCGACCGGACGGCCTGCGCGTCGAACTCGTACGCCCGCACGGGCGTCATCGCCTCGGCCCCCGACTGGCACAGATACGGCGGGAACAGCCAGGACAGGCCCACCAGCTCGCCGTGGCGGAGGGTCTCGATCACGGGCGACCCGCGGCCCGGCACCTTCGCGTCGAGCGTCACGGCGCCCGTCTTCACGATCCAGAACCGGTCGGCGTGCTGCTGCTCCTCGAAGAGGCGGTGGCCGGAATCGAAGTACACGTCCACGGCGAACGCCATCAGGCGCTCCCGGTGCTCCGGCGGCAACGTGCTGACCTTGGGTGCGGAAATGCTCATGGCGGACCCTCCTCGCACACTCGACTCCACCCCCAGTGTCCGCCAGGGCGCCGAGGTGCGCAGGCGTCCGGCGGCCCGGCGCCCGGAAGCGGGCGGCGGCGGGTCTCCGGCACCCGGGGAGACCGCCGGACGTGCGGCTCCGCCACCCTGCCCGTAGCGTGGCCGCGGGGGTCACGGGGCGGGACCAGGGGCGGGATCCATCCCTCGCGCAGATCGGTACGCAACCCATGGCAGACAAGCCCACGATCGTCCTGGTGCACGGCTTCTGGGGCGGCGCCGCCCACTGGGCCGAGGTCATCGTCGAGCTGAGGAAGCGCGGCTACGACAAGCTGCGCGCCGTCGAGAACCCGCTCACCTCCCTCGCCGACGACGCCGAACGCACCCGGAAGATGGTCAAGCAGGTCGACGGCCCCGTCGTCCTCGTCGGCCACTCCTACGGCGGCGCCGTGATCACCGAGGCGGGCGACCTGCCCAACGTCACCGCCCTCGTCTACATCGCCGCCTTCGCCCCCGACGCCGGCGAGAGCCCCGGCCAGATCAGCCAGGAGCATCCGCCGGCAGCCTTCGAGAACATCGCGCCCGACTCCGACGGCTACCTCTGGGTCGAGCCGGACAGGTTCCACGAGAGCTTCGCCCAGGACCTCACCGAGGACGAGGCCCTGGTCATGGCCGTCACGCAGAAGGCCCCGCTCGCCTCCACCTTCGGGGACACGGTCACCGAGCCGGCCTGGCGGGTCAAGCCGTGCTGGTACCAGGTCTCCACCGAGGACCGCATGATCCACCCCGACAACGAGCGGCGCATGGCCCAGCGCATGAACCCGCGCAAGGTGATCGAGCTCGACGCGAGCCACGCCTCGCTGGCCTCCCGGCCCGCCGAGGTGTGCGACCTGATCGAGCTGGCCGTGCAGGGGACCGCCGCCTGACCCCTGCCGTGCCCTACGCGCGCGCGTGAAGCCCTCCCGGGCATCACACGCGCGCGTACGTGCGTGCACTCCCCGTACCCACCGTCCGGCGTGCGCGGGGCGGGTGGAGGGCGGAGCATGAACGTGGGAGGGAGCGGCAGAACGGGGGCGTGACGCAGGAGGGTGCCATGCCCGTTCCGGACGGCGGTGACGAGCTCGTCGTGCTGCGTGGCGTCGACAAGCACTTCGGCAGCCTGCACGTCCTCCAGTCCATCGACCTCACGATCCACCGCGGCGAGGTGGTCGTGGTCATCGGCCCCTCCGGCTCCGGCAAGTCGACGCTCTGCCGGGCGATCAACCGCCTGGAGACCATCGACGCGGGCGAGATCGTCGTGGACGGGCGCCCGCTGCCCGCCGAGGGACGGGAGCTCGCGGCCCTGCGGGCCGACGTGGGCATGGTCTTCCAGTCGTTCAACCTCTTCGCGCACAAGACCGTCCTCGACAACGTCACGCTGGGGCAGACCAAGGTCCGCAAGAAGGACCGGAAGACAGCCGAGCAGCGGGCCCGCTCCCTCCTCGACCGGGTCGGGGTCGCCAACCAGGCCGACAAGTACCCCGCGCAGCTCTCCGGGGGCCAGCAGCAGCGCGTGGCCATCGCCCGCGCCCTCGCCATGGATCCGAAGGTGATGCTCTTCGACGAGCCGACCTCCGCGCTCGACCCCGAGATGATCAACGAGGTACTGGAGGTCATGCAGCAACTGGCCAGGGACGGCATGACGATGGTGGTCGTCACCCACGAGATGGGCTTCGCCCGCTCCGCCGCCAACCGGGTCGTCTTCATGGCCGACGGGAAGATCGTCGAGGAGACGACCCCGGACGAGTTCTTCAGCAACCCGCGCAGCGACCGCGCCAAGGACTTCCTCTCCAAGATCCTCCACCACTGAACCCGCGGAAGCCGCCCGACCAGCAGCCCCAGGGGTGATCCTCATGAACCCGCTCAGGACCAGCAGGGCCACCGTGGCCGTCGCCGCGGCCGTCGTCCTCTCCTTCACCTCCGCCGGCTTCGCGCACGGCGCCGCCGGCGGCGCGCCCCGCGACCACGGCGGCGGCGACGAGATCACCATCGGCATCAAGTACGACCAGCCCGGCATCGGCCTGAAGACCCCTGACGGCGACTACACCGGCTTCGACGTCGACGTGGCGACCTACATCGCCAAGCAGCTCGGCCACGACCCGTCCGACATCGTGTGGAAGGAGGCCAAGAGCGCCGACCGGGAGACGCTGCTCCAGCGCGGGGACGTGGACTTCATCGCGGCCTCGTACTCGATCAACGACAAGCGCGCCGAGAAGGTCGACTTCGCGGGCCCCTATCTCCTCGCCCACCAGGACGTGCTGATCAGGGCCGATGACGACTCGATCAAGAAGCCGTCCGACCTGAACAACAAGAAGCTCTGCTCGGTCACGGGCTCGACGTCCGCGCAGAACGTCAAGGACAAGATCGCCCCCGACGCCCAGCTCCAGGAGTACGGCGGCTACTCCGAGTGCCTGACCGGACTGGAGAACGGCGTCATCGACGCCGTCACGACCGACGACTCGATCCTCGCCGGATACGCCTCGCAGCCCGAGTTCAAGGGCAAGTTCAAGCTCGGCGGCTTCGAGATGAGCAACGAGAACTACGGCATCGGCGTCCAGAAGGGCAGCGAACTCAAGGCGAAGATCAACACCGCCCTGGAGAAGATGGTCGCCGACGGCTCCTGGGAAGCGGCGGTCAAGAAGAACTTCGGGCCCGCCGGCTACGAGAACGAACCGGCCCCGAAGATCGGCGTCATCGTCAAGTGAGCCGGCCGCCGTGTTCGACTTCCTCGAAGGCTACGACCTGCTGGGAGCCTTCTGGACCACCGTCCAGCTGACCGTCTACTCCGCGATCGGCTCCCTGGTCTGGGGGACGATGCTGGCCGCCATGCGCGTCAGCCCCGTCCCCCTCATGCGGGGCTTCGGCACCGTCTACGTCAACATCGTCCGCAACATCCCCCTCACCGTCATCATCGTCTTCACCTCGCTCGGCCTCTTCCAGACCCTCGGCGTCAGCCTGGGAGCCGACCGGTTCACCGTCATCAACTTCCGGCTCGCCGTCCTCGGCCTCACCGCCTACACCAGCGCCTTCGTCTGCGAGGCCCTCCGCTCGGGCATCAACACCGTCCCCCTCGGCCAGGTCGAGGCGGCCCGCGCCATCGGCCTCGGCTTCCCGCAGATCCTGCGCATCATCGTGCTCCCGCAGGCCTTCCGCTCGGTCGTCGGCCCCCTCGCCAACGTCCTCATCGCCCTCACCAAGAACACCACCGTCGCCGCCGCCATCGGCGTCGCCGAAGCCGCCCTGCTGATGCGCGAGATGATCGAGAACGAGGCCCAGCTCATCCTCATCTCCGCGATCTTCGCCGTCGGGTTCCTCTGCCTCACCCTGCCCACCGGACTGTTCCTCGGCTGGGTCGCCAAGAAGGTGGCGGTGAAACGGTGAAGGACACGCCGACGGTCCTCTACGACGCGCCCGGCCCCCGGGCCCGGCGCCGCAACCTCCTGTGGACCCTGCTGTTCCTCGCCGCGCTCGCCGCCGTCGTGTGGTGGGTCGTCGCGAGCCTCGCCGCGAAGAACCAGCTGGAATGGTCCAAGTGGGCGCCCTTCTTCACCGACGCCCGCGTGTGGGAGACGTACATCCTGCCCGCCCTCAAGAACACGGTGATCGCCGCCGGGCTCGCCATGGTGATCGCACTGCCCATGGGCGCCCTCCTCGGCGTCTCCCGGCTCTCCGACCACCGCTCCGTGCGCGGCGCGGCCGGCGTCGTCGTCGAGTTCTTCCGGGCCATCCCCGTGCTGATCCTCATGCTCTTCGCCAACGCCGCGTACTCCGAGTTCACCGACATCAGCCCGGACACCCGCCCCCTCTACGCCGTCGTCACCGGCCTCGTCCTCTACAACGCCTCCGTCCTCGCCGAGGTCGTCCGCGCCGGCATCCTCGCCCTCCCCGCCGGCCAGACCGACGCGGCCAAGGCCATCGGCATGCGCAAGGGCCAGACCATGGCGTACGTCCTCCTCCCGCAGTCCGTCACGGCCATGCTCCCCGCCCTGGTCAGCCAGCTCGTCGTCATCGTCAAGGACACCGCCCTCGGCGGCGCCATGCTCGGCTTCTCCGAACTCCTCGCCTCCGTCCGCCCGATGAGCGCCAACTACGGCGCCAACACCATCGCCTGCTTCACCGTCGTCGCCGTCATCTTCGTCATCCTCAACTTCGCCCTCACCACCTTCGCCTCCTGGCTCGAAGGCCGGCTCCGCCGCGGCAGGAAGTCCACCGGCGCGGTCGTAGGAGCCGACGCGGTGGAGGACCTGGCGACCCCCGGCGAGCACCTCGACAAGCCGTAGGAGGTGCGTCCCGCCGATCAGGCCCGGCGAGCCCGACCTGATCGGCGGGAGGCCCCGCAGCGCGCGGCGCGCCGGCCCGTTCGCTCGGCCATCCGGGTGAAGCACCCCGCGGGGACCAGCCCCGGCGGCCCGGCGTGCCGAAGTACCCACCATGAACGCCACCAGGACCGCGCGCGAGCCGGTGTACGAGCCCACCCGCACCGACCGGCTCCTCGCCGCGCTCGGCGGCCTGATCTCCGCGTACGTGTCGCTGGCCGTCGCGGACGTCGTCGCCGCCCGGGTACGGCCCGAGGCGGGCCCCGTGCCGGCCGTCGGCGGCGCGGTCGTCGACCGGACGCCCGCCGGCCTGAAGGAGTGGGCGATCCGCGCCTTCGGCGAGAACGACAAGGCCGTCCTCCAGCTCGGCATCCTCATCCTCCTCGGGCTCCTCGCCCTCGGCGTCGGGCTGCTCGCGCTGCGCCACCGCAGGCTCGGCGCGGCGGCCGTCGGCGCCTTCGGCGTCCTCGGGGCGCTCGCCGCCGTCACCCGCCCCGACTCGGACTCCGCCGTGGACGCCGTGCCCTCCCTCGTAGGGGCCGCCGCCGGCGCGGCACTGCTGTACGTCCTGATCGGCCGCCTCCGCACCCCGAGGCCCGGCACCGAGAGCGCGGACCGGCGCGGCTTCCTGATCGTCGCCGGCGCCGCCGGACTCGCCGCGACCGGTGCCGCCGCACTCGGCAGGACGGCCGGCACCCCCGTACAGGAGCACGCGGAGGCCTCCCGCGCGGCGCTGCGACTGCCCCGGCCGGACTCGCCCGCGCCCGCCGTGCCCGCCGGTGCGCAGCTCCGTGTGCCCGGCATCAGCCCCTTCGTCACCCCCAACCGCGACTTCTACCGCGTCGACACCGCGCTGGTGGTCCCGAAGGTCGATGCCGACCGCTGGCGGCTGCGCCTGTACGGCGACGGCGTGCGCGAGGAACGCACCTACAGCCTGGAGGAGTTGACGGCTCGGACCACGGTCGAGCGGGACATCACACTGGCCTGCGTCTCGAACGAGGTCGGCGGCCCGTACGTCGGCAACGCCCGCTGGCTCGGCGTACGCCTCGCCGACCTGCTCCGCGAGGCCGGCGTCCGCCCGCCCTCCGAGGGCGGCCCGGCCGACCAGCTGGTCGCCCGCTCCGTCGACGGCATGACCATCGGCACCCCCGTCGAGGAGGTGATGGACGGCCGCGACGCCCTCCTCGCCTTCGGCATGAACGGCGAACCCCTGCCGTTCGCCCACGGCTTCCCCGTCCGCATGGTCGTCCCCGGCCTCTACGGCTACGTCTCCGCCTGCAAGTGGATCCGGTCCATCGAACTCACCACCTTCGACGCCTACGACGCCTACTGGGTCCCCCGCGGCTGGGCCGCCCAGGCCCCCGTCAAGACCCAGTCCCGCATCGACACCCCCCGCTCCCTCGCCCGCCCCGCCGCCGGCACCGTCATGGTCGCCGGCGTCGCCTGGGCCCAGCACCGGGGCATCCGCCGCGTCGAGGTGCGGATCGACGACGGACCCTGGCACGACGCCACCCTCGCCGCCGAGGACAGCCGCGACATCTGGCGCCAGTGGGCCTACCCCTGGACCGCCACCCCCGGCCGCCACACCCTCACCGTCCGCGCCACCGACGGCACCGGCGCCACCCAGCCCGAACGGCGCACCCCCACCATGCCGGACGGCGCACAGGGATGGCACTCGGTGGTCGTCAGGGTCGAAGGTGGGTAACGAACGGACTCCGCACCCCCGTTCACGGCGTTCATGAGGGACACTGCTCCCGTGCGTGGACATCTGCCGGACGAGAACCCCGGTTTCGTGGGGCGCCGCACGGAACTGGAGCGAATATCCGTCGCGTTGACGGAGCACCGCCTCGTCACCGTGACCGGCGTCGGGGGAGTGGGCAAGACCCGCCTCGCGCTCCGTGCGGCGCACCGCGTCGCCGACGGGTACCCCGACGGGGCGTGGTGGACCGATCTCACCCCGCTCGACGGCGACCGGCTGCTCGTCGCGCTCGTCGCCGACTCCGTCGACCTGTCGGACCACACACCGGGCATGGCGACCACCGGACTCTGCCGGCGGCTCGCCGACGACCGGTTGCTGCTCGTCCTCGACTCCTGCGAGCACCTCGCCGAACCCTGCGCGCGGCTCGTCACCGAACTGCTCGCCGCCGCACCCGGACTCACCGTGCTCGCCACCAGCCGGCGCCCCCTCGGCGTCGAGGGCGAGCACGTCATCGCCCTCGACCCGCTGCCGCCCGCCGGCCAGGACGCCCTCGAACTGCTCCGGAGGGCCGCGGGCGAGGACTTCCCCGCCGCGGGACCGGCCGGCGAGATCTGCGTACGCCTCGAAGGCATCCCGCTCGCCCTGGAACTGGCCGCCGCCCAGATCCGACTCCAGGGCGCCGAGGCCGTCCGTGACCAGCTCGGCAGCCGCTTCGACGCCCCGCCGGGCACCCGCCTCGACCTGCTCGCCCACACGGAACGCGTCTGGCCGAGCCGCCACCAGACCCTGCGCGCCGCGATCGGCTGGAGCCACGAACTGAGCGCGCCCCTCGAACGGCTCCTGTGGGCCCGGCTCTCCGTCTTCCGCGGCCCGTTCGACCTCGCGTCGGCGACCGCCGTGTGCGTCGGCGGCCCGCTGAACCGCGCGACCCTGCCCGGCGCCCTCGACGGCCTCGTCCGCGCCTCCGTGGTCCGGGCGGCCGACGCGGCGGGACGGCACCGGATGCTCGACACGATCCGCGAGTACGGCGCGACCTGGCTCGACCGCACCGGTGAGACGGGAACCGTCGCCGAGCGGCACGCCGCCCACTTCCGGGGCCTCGCCCGCAGGGCCGAGACGGAGTGGCACGGCGCCCGCCAGCTGCGCTGGTACCGGACGGTCGACGCCCACCACACCGACCTGCGCACCGCCCTCGACCG
Organism: Streptomyces sp. LMG1-1-1.1; assembly: GCF_040815545.1. Classification (NCBI taxonomy): domain Bacteria; kingdom Bacillati; phylum Actinomycetota; class Actinomycetes; order Kitasatosporales; family Streptomycetaceae; genus Streptomyces; species Streptomyces sp. LMG1-1-1.1. The sequence continues at coordinate 336,351 of NZ_JBFPNH010000054.1, forward strand.
GCTGCTCCGCACCGACCCCGACGCCGCCCTCGACCTCGTCGGCTCCGTCGCCTTCGCCTGGTCCTGCCGAGGCCGCCTCAGGGAGGCCCGCGACGGCCTCGAACAGGCCCTGCTGCTCAGCGGCGTCCGCGGCCGCGTCCGGGCCCGCGCCCTGTGGGCCCTCGGCGTCACCCTCGTCCTCCAGGGCGAGTTCGGACCCGCCCAGGACGTCAGCGAGCGGTGCGCCCGCGAGGCACGGCACGCGGAGGCCGCCGAACAGGCCGGGCTCGCGGCGGACGCGGGATACGCCGACCACGCGGGACCCCGCCGCGGCAGCGTGCGCGACCGGCCCGGTGACCTCACCCTCGACGCCGCCGCCCTCGCCGGGCTCCTCGCCCTGACCACCGGCCGCGCCATGGCCGCGTACGTCGTCGTGGGCCATGTCCTCGACGCCGCGCCGGGCGGCCCCGCCGACTCCGCCGCCCGGCTCCGCTGCCACCTCGTGCGGGTCTTCGCCCTCACCGGCCTCGGCCGGCTCGACGAGGCCCGGGACCGCGCGCTCGCCCTGCGCGACCGGTGCAGGGAGCTCGACGAGCACTGGACCCGCACCGCGCTGGAGTACCAGCTCGCCCTCACCGGCCTCCTGGAAGGCGACCCCGCGGCCGCCTCGGGACACGCCCGCGCCATGCTCGAAGGGACCCGCAGCCTCGGCGCCAGCCTCGGCGTCGCCCTCGGCCTCGACGTCCTCGCCACCGCGCTCGCCGCGGCCGGCGACGGCGAGCGCGCGGCCGACGTCTCCGGCACCGGCGAGGCCTACTGGCGCTCCACCGGCCAGCCCCGGCGCGGCCTGCCGGGCCTGCGGGCCCTCCACGAGAAGTACACCGACACCGTGCGCGCGTCGATCGGCGAACCCGCCTACGAGGAGATCTTCGTCCGCGCCCTCACCGGCCTCCCCCAGGACGGCCTCGACCGCGCCCTGCGCGGCCCCCGGTACGGCTGACGGCCCGGGGTGCCGGGTCCCGGGGCGCGGCGCACCATGAAGGCATGGACGGATCCCTCAGCGGCCTGGGCGACATCAGCGCGCCGGGGCGCGTGGCCGACCCCGAGGAGGGCGTCAGCGAGCACGAGCTGGCCCTCGCCGCCCGCAACCACGGACTCCCGCTGGAGGCCCTGCGGTACGACGTCACCCCACCGGGGCTGCACTACGTCCTGGTGCACTACGACATCCCCGCCACGGACGCGGACGGCTGGCGGCTCACCGTCGGCGGCCGGGTGCTCCGGCCGCTCTCCCTCGACCTGGACGCGCTCCGCGCCCGTCCCGCCGTCACCCGCCGGGTGACCCTGGAGTGCGCGGGCAACGGCCGGGCCAGGCTCACGCCCCGGCCCGTCAGCCAGCCCTGGCTCGTCGAGGCCGTCGGCACCGCCGACTGGACCGGCGTCCCGCTGGCCGCGCTCCTCGCGGAGGCAGGGACCGCCGAGGACGCCGTCGAGGCGGTGTTCACGGGCGCCGACCACGGCGTCGAGCGGGGTGTCGAGCAGGACTACCGGCGCGCCCTGCCCCTCTCGACGGCCGCCGACCCCGCCCGCGACGTCCTCGTCGCGTACGCGATGAACGGCGCGCCGCTGCCCCCGCAGCACGGCAGCCCCCTGCGGCTCGTCGTCCCCGGCTGGTACGGCATGGCCCACGTGAAGTGGCTGCACGACATCACGCTCACCGACACCCCGTACACCGGCTTCCAGCAGAGCGTCGCCTACCGCCTGCGCCAGGAGGCGGCCGACCCGGGGGAGCCCGTCACCCTCATCGCACCCCGCGCCCTGATGGTGCCGCCCGGCTTCCCGGACTTCATGTCCCGCACCCGGGTCGTCCGCCCCGGCCCCGTCACCCTGACCGGACGCGCCTGGTCCGGCCACGGACCGGTCACCCGCGTCGAGGTCAGCGAGGACGGCGGGGCAGTCTGGACCGGCGCCGAACTCGCACCGGACCCCGCCCACCCCTGGGCCTGGTCCGCCTGGCACACCACCTGGACCGCGACCCCGGGACTGCGCCACCTCACCGTCCGGGCCACCGACGCCGACGGCAACGTCCAGCCGCTCACCCCGCCCTGGAACCGCGGCGGCTTCGCGAACAACCTCGTCCAGCGGGTCGAGGTGCTGTGCACCCCGGAGGCATCCGCGGGCTGACCGGGGCGGGCGTGCCCCGGAGGCGCGCCGCGTAGAGTCGACCCCGGTGCACGCCGTACAACCCGGTGTGCCGCCCCGTACATCCCGTACATCCCGTACGTCCCGAACACCCCGGTCCGCCGCCGACCGCCCCTGACGAGGAGACCTCCGTGACCGACCCGGCGCCCACCGCCCTCCAGCAGCAGATCGCCCGGGACCTCCAGGTGTCCGACACCTTCGACCCGGCGACGGAGATCGAACGCCGGGTGGCCTTCCTCGCCGAGCGGCTCACCTCCACCGGCCTGCGCTCCCTCGTCCTCGGCATCAGCGGCGGCGTCGACTCCACGACCGCGGGGCGGCTCTGCCAGCTCGCCGTGGAGCGGGCCCGCGCCGCCGGTCACGACGCCACCTTCTACGCGATGCGGCTGCCGTACGGCGTCCAGGCCGACGAGAAGGACGCGCAGACCGCCCTCGGCTTCATCCGCGCCGACCGGGTCCTCACCGTCGACGTGAAGGCGGCGAGCGACGCGGCCCTGGAGGCCTGCCTCGCCGGAGGGGTCGCCTTCCGCGACGCCCACCACCAGGACTTCGTACAGGGCAACATCAAGGCCCGGCAGCGGATGATCGCCCAGTACGCGGTCGCCGGCGCCCACGACGGTCTCGTCGTCGGCACCGACCACGCCGCCGAGGCCGTCTCCGGCTTCTTCACCAAGTTCGGCGACGGCGCCGCCGACGTCGTCCCGCTCACCGGCCTGACCAAGCGGCGCGTCCGCGCCGTCGCCGACGAGCTGGGCGCCCCCGCCGAACTGGTGTGGAAGACCCCCACGGCCGACCTGGAGACCCTCGACCCGGGCAAGGCCGACGAGGACGCGCTGGGCGTCACGTACGACGACATCGACGACTTCCTGCAGGGCAAGCCGGTCGCGGAGGCCGCCTACGCGACGATCGTCCGCCGCTACGAGCTCACCGAGCACAAGCGGCAGCTGCCGATCGCCCCCTGAGCGGCCCGCGGTCCTTCGGCGGATCCTGGAAGGGGGCCTCGGCAGAGTCCCCCGGAAGGGAGTACGCCATGTTCGGCGAGACCTCGGCATTCAGCGGCTTCTCGGTCGACGACCTGGACGCCGCCCGGCGGTTCTACGGCGAGACCCTCGGCCTCACGGTGGAGGAACGCGGCGAGGGCGAGATGCGCATGCTCATCCTGACCCTCGCCGGCGGGGCACCGGTCTTCGTCTACCCCAAGGAGGACCACGCCCCCGCCTCCTTCACGATCCTGAACTTCGCGGTCGACGACATCGACGCGGCCGTCGACGAGCTCACGCAGCGCGGCGTCACCCTGGAGCGCTACCCCGGCTTCGAGGCCGACGACAAGGGCATCGTGCGGAACGCGGGCGGCGGACCGGAGATCGCCTGGTTCAAGGACCCGGCGGGCAACGTCCTCTCCGTCCTCAACGGCCACATGTGACCGACCGACCGGCGCCGAGGCCGGGGCGTCGCCGGGGCCCGAGCGGCCCCCGAACGGCCCGGCCGGGCGTGCGCGGTGTCCGCGGGCCGTCTCGAATGGGAGGGTGACCGCGCCGCCCGACGACTGCCTCGCCCGCAACGAGTGGATCTGCGGGGCGTACGTCTCCACCCGGAGCGAGATCCTCGCCGACGCGGTCGTCCAGCACCTCGAACTGGCCGGGGCGTCCGTCGCCCTCGGCCTGCTGCTGGCGCTGCCCCTCGCGGTCGCGGCGCGCCGCTGGCGGTGGGCGGCGGGGCCGGTGCTCGGGATCACCACCGTGCTGTACACGATCCCCGCGCTGGCGATGTTCTCGCTGCTCCTGCCCGCGTACGGCCTGTCGGCCGCCCTCGTCGTGGCGGGGCTCGTCCTGTACTCCCTCACCCTGCTCGTCCGGAACATCCTCGCGGGGCTCCGCGCCGTGCCCGAGGAGACCCGGCAGGCGGCGCGCGGACTCGGATACGGCCCGATCCGGCTGCTCCTCGCCGTCGAACTTCCGCTCGCCGTGCCCGCCGCGATGGCGGGGCTCCGGATGGCGACCGTGTCCGCGATCTCGCTGGTCACGATCGGCGCGATCGTCGGGCACGGCGGCCTCGGGAACCTCATCTACGCGGGGATGAACACCTACTTCAAGGCGCAGGTCCTCACCGCGTCTGCGCTGTGCGTCGTCATCGCCGTCGTCGCGGACGTGCTGCTGCTCGGCGCGCAGCGGCTGCTGACGCCGTGGACCCGCGGGCGGGCGTCGTGACGGCCCTCGCCGACGCCTGGTCGTGGCTGACCACCGCCGCGAACTGGTCCGGCGAGAACGGGGTCTGGAACCGGCTTGGTGAGCACCTCTTCCTCACGGTCGTCTGCCTGCTGCTCAGCTGCCTGATCGCCCTGCCCGTCGCGCTGGTCCTCGGTCACCTGGGCAAGGGCGGCGCACTGGCCGTGAACGTGGCGAACGCCGGCCGGGCCGTCCCCACCTTCGCCGTCCTCGTGCTGCTCCTGCTGAGTCCGCTCGGCACGCACGGGCAGTGGCCGACGGTGATCGCCCTCGTCCTGTTCGCCGTGCCGCCGCTGCTGACCAACGCGTACGTAGGGATGCGCGGGGTCGACGCCGACGTCGTTCGGGCCGCCCGGGGCATGGGCATGACCGGCCGCCAGACGCTCGTCCGGGTCGAAGTGCCGCTGGCGCTGCCGCTGATCCTCACCGGGGTGCGGATCGCCGCCGTCCAGCTGGTGGCCACCGCCACGGTGGCCGCGCTCGCGGGCGGCGGAGGGCTCGGCCGGATCATCACCGCCGGGTTCAATCTCGCCTCGACCCCGCAGGTCGTCGCCGGGGCCTTTCTGGTCGCGGTGCTCGCGCTCCTCGTGGAGGGGGTCTTCGAGGGGGCCCTGCGCCTGGCCCCATCAGGGGCGCGCGGGAGCGGGGCGTGAGGCCGGTCCGCGGCGCCGCGCTCGCCGTCTGCCTCCTGGCGCTCGCCGGGGTCGCGGGCGGCTGCGCCGAGGGTCCGTCGCTGGAGGACCGGGACGCGGTCGCGGTTCCGCCCGGCGACAGCCGCGAGCTGATCGTCGGTTCGGCCGGATTCACCGAGAGCGACCTGCTCGCCGAGATGTACGCGCTGCTGCTCCAGGAGGCCGGGTACCGCACGAAGCTCCTCTCCGTCTCGAACCGGGAGCTGTACGAACCGGCCCTGGAGAACGGTCGGATCGACGTCGTGCCGGAGTACGCGGCCACCTTCGCCGACTGGCTGAACGCCAAGGCCAACGGAGCGGACGCGCCGACCGTGGGCTCGCCCGACCTGGCCGCCACCATGAGCGCCCTGCGGGCCCTCGCGGGGCCGCGCGGGCTCACCGTCCTCGACCCCGGGCGCGCGGTCGACCAGAACGCCTTCGCCGTCACCGCGGCCTACGCCGCCGAACACCGCCTGACGACGCTGAGCGACCTCGGAGCCGCCCGGCTCCCCGTCCGCCTCGCGGCCGGGGACGAGTGCGTCCGGCGGCCGTACTGCGCCCCCGGTCTGAAGGAGGTCTACGGCATCGACGTGACCGCGGTCGATCCCAAGGGCGTCGGGACCACCCCGTCGAAGCAGGCGGTCCAGAGCGGCCAGGCCCAGCTGATGCTCACCACGAGCACCGACGCCACGCTCGACGACTTCGGACTCGTCCTGCTCGCCGACGACAAGAAGCTCCAGAACGCCGACTTCGTCGTACCGGTGGTCAACCGCGCCCGCGCCGGGAGCGCCGGCGTCACGGGCGCCCTCGACCGGCTCAACGCGGTCCTGACCACAGCCGATCTGGCGCATCTCAACGAGCGGGTGGACAGCTGGCGGCGGCTTCCGGAGGACGTGGCGCGGAACTACCTCGTCGCCAAGGGCCTCCTTCCGCCCTGACGCGGCCCGGCCTCCCTGGAGCCCGCTCCGGCGTCCGGATCCGCGCCCGGATCAGGACCGCGGACGACTTCCCCGCCTCCTGACACCCCCGGCCTTCCGAGGCCGCCCGGCCCCGGCAGGCCCCCGCCGTGTGATCCACTGTCCTCGCGGGGGCGTACCGAACAGGAGCAGGCACAGCGTGACCACGTACCGGCAGCCGGGACTCGTCCTGACCGACCACCGATTCCCCGTCCCCCTCGACCACGCCCGCCCCGACGGCGAGCGGATCGAGGTCTACGGCCGCGAGGTCGTCGCGACCGGACAGGCCGGGAAGGACCGCGAACGGCTGCCCTGGCTGGTCTACCTGGAGGGCGGACCCGGTTTCGGCGCCCGCCGGTTCATCGGACCGCAGGCCTGGCTCGGCCGGGCGGTCCGGGAGTACCGCGTCCTCCTCCTCGACCAGCGCGGCACCGGCCGCTCCACCCCCGCCAACCGCCAGACCCTGCCGCTCCGCGGCACCCCGGCCGAGCAGGCCGACTACCTCGCCCACTTCCGCGCCGACTCCATCGTCAAGGACTGCGAGCTGATCCGCCGCCGGCTCACCGGCGGCGCCCCCTGGACCGTCCTCGGCCAGAGCTTCGGCGGATTCTGCGCCACCCACTACCTCTCCACCGCGCCCGAGGGCCTCGACACCGTCCTCGTCACCGGCGGCCTGCCCTCCCTGGACGCCACCGCCGACGAGGTCTACCGCGCCGCCTACCCGCGCATCCGGCGCAAGAACGAAGCCCACTTCGCCCGCTACCCGCAGGACGCCGAACGGGCCCGCGCGATCGTCGCCCACCTCCTCGACCGGGAGGTCGCCCTGCCCGGCGGCGGCCTCCTCACCGCCGAGGCCTTCCAGTCCCTCGGCATCCTCCTCGGCTCCGGCGACGGCACCCACCAGCTCCACCTGCTCCTGGAGGGCGCCTTCGTCCCCACCCCGAGCGGCCCCGCGCTCGCCGACGCCTTCCTGGAACAGGTCCAGGCACACCTCTCGTACGCGGGTCACCCGCTCTACGCCGTGCTCCACGAGGCCATCTACGCCCAGGGGACGGGGCCCACCGGCTGGGCCGCCGAACGCGTCCGCGCGGAGTACCCCGAGTTCGACGCCCGTACGGCGCTCGCCTCGGGAGCGCCGCTCCTCTTCACCGGCGAGACCGTGCACCCCTGGCACTTCACCACCGACCCCGCCCTGCGCCCGCTCCGCGAGACCGCCGAACGGCTCGCCGAACGCGACGACTGGACGCCGCTCTACGACCCGGAGCGCCTCGCCGCCAACCAGGTCCCGGTCGCGGCCGCCGTCTACCACGACGACCTGTACGTGGACACCGCGCACTCCCTGGAGACGGCGCGGGCCGTGCGCGGGCTGCGGACCTGGGTGACCGACGAGTTCGAGCACGACGGGGTGCGGGCCGGCGGGCCGCGCGTGCTCGACCGGCTCCTCTCGCTGGCCCGCGGCGAGGTCTGACCTCGCGGGGCGCGGTGCCGCGCGAAAGTCCAAGCGGTGACCACCCGATGCACATGGTGTGCTCCCGGCGGATGCCGGTAGAAATCGGTCCGGACCCCGTGCGGGGAGCCCGCGAGGAGAGGACCCCGGACATGAGCACCCACGTCAGCGCGGAGATCGCCGGCCAGCCGGACTGCTGGCGCCGTGCCGCCGACGTCGCCGGCCGGCACGGCGACCTGCTGCCGGCCCGCGGCGAGCGCGTGGCGGTCGTCGGCTGCGGCACCTCGTACTTCATCGCCCGCGCCTACGCCGCCCTGCGCGAGTCCCTGGGGGCGGGGGAGACCGACGCCTTCCCCGCCTCGGACACCACGCCGCTGGGCCGCGGCTACGACCGGATCGTCGCCCTCACCCGGTCCGGCACCACCACGGAGGTCGTGGACCTGCTCGCCGCGGCGGCCGGCCGCGTCCCGGCCCTCGTCCTCACCGGGGTGCCCGCGAGCCCCGCCGGGCGGCTCGCCGACCGGATCGTCGACCTGGGCTTCGCCGACGAACGCTCCGTCGTCCAGACCCGGTTCGCCACCACGGCCCTCCAACTCCTGCGCGCGGGGCTCGGGGTGGACCTCGGACCGTCGATCGCGGACGCCGAACTCGTCCTGTACGAGCGGCTGCCCGCCCTCTGGGAGCGGCGCGGCCAGTTCACCTTCCTCGGCACCGGCTGGACCGTCGGGCTCGCCGACGAGGCGGCCCTCAAGCTGCGCGAGACGGCCCGCGTCTGGACGGAGTCGTACGCGGCGATGGAGTACCGGCACGGCCCGATCAGCATCAGCGACCGGGTCAGCCTCGTGTGGTGCCTCGGGCCCGCGCCCTCGGGCCTGCGGGAGGAAGTGGAGTCCACGGGCGCCCTGTTCGCCGCCGACGCCATCGATCCGGTCGCCGCGCTGGTCCGCGCCCAGCGGCTCGCCGTGGCGCTCGCCTCCCGGCGCGGCCTCAACCCCGACCGCCCCCGGCACGTCTCGCGTTCGGTGATCCTCTCCGGGTCGTTCCGCCCGACGGCGGCGGACGCGGCCCGTATCCTGCGGTCATGATCGACACCCCTGCCACGGACCTCCCGGAGATGCCCGGCGACTGGCGGCGCGCCCTCGCCGTGGTCGCCCACCCCGACGACCTGGAGTACGGCTGCGCGGCGGCCGTCGCGGAGTGGACGGACGCCGGGAAGGAGGTCGTGTACGTCCTCGCCACGCGCGGGGAGGCGGGCATCGACTCGCTCGCCCCGGACGTCTGCGGGCCGCTGCGCGAGCGGGAGCAGCGGGACAGCGCCGCCGTCGTCGGCGTGCACACCGTCGAGTTCCTCGACCACCGCGACGGGGTGATCGAGTACGGGCTCGGGCTGCGCCGCGACATCGCGGCCGCGATCCGCCGCCACCGCCCGGAGCTCGTCCTCACCCTCAACCACCGTGACACCTGGGGCGGTGGCCCGGGCGCCCCCTGGAACACCCCGGACCACCTCGCCGTCGGGCGCGCCACCCTGGACGCCGCCGCCGACGCGGGCAACCGCTGGATCTTCCCCGAGCTGACCGAACAGGGTCTGGAGCCGTGGAACGGGGTGCGCTGGGTGGCGGTGGCCGCGTCCGCCACCCCGACCCACGCCGTCGACGCGGGCCCGGGGCTGGACCGCGCGATCCGCTCGCTGCTGTGCCACCGCGCGTACATCGAGGCCCTGACGGACCAGGACCCGGAGGAGTACGTCCGGTCGTTCCTCGCCTCGGCGACGGGACGCGCGGCGGACCGGTTCGGCGGGCGCCCGGCGGTGACCTTCGAGCTGTTCGCCCGCTGACGGACCGCCCGCCCCGGCGGGCGGTCAGCCCATCGGCTCGGGCTTCAGGACGGCGAAGGTCGCGCCGAAGGGGTCGGCGAGCCAGGCGATCCGGCCGACGTCCGGGATGTCGGCCGCGGGCATGACGACCGAGCCGCCGTTGCCCTGCGCCGATCGGGCGATGGCGTCGGCGTCCTCGACCGCGAAGTACGGCACCCAGTGCGGCGTCGGGCCCTGGAGCTCGGCGGCGCCGCCGAACGAGGCGTCCTCCTGGTCGCCGTCGGCGGTGGAGATCACCCGGTACGCCATGCCGGGTGCCTCCATCTCCGCCCAGCGCCAGCCGAACAGGGTGCGGTAGAAGCCGAGTACGGACTCCGGATCGGCGACGTGCAGTTCGGCCCAGACGAGGGTGTGGGTGGACGAGGTCCGTTCCAGGCCCCGGACGGCCGACGGCTGCCAGACGGCGAACTCGGCGCCGCCCGGGTCGGTGAGGCAGGCCATGCGGCCGGCTTCCATGACGTCGAAGGCCGGGACGCGCACCGTGCCGCCGGCGTCCGCGGCGGCCTTCGCGGTGCGGTCGGCGTCCGAGGTCTGGAAGTACACCGTCCAGGCGCTGTGGGCGTCCTTCTCGGTGAGCGGGCCGAGGGCGCCGACGATCATCCCGTCCTGCCGGAAGAAGCCGTAGCCGCCCGCGTCGGGGCCGGCGGACTCGAAGTTCCAGCCGAAGACGGCGCCGTAGAAGGCGGCGGCCGCCCCGGTGTCGGGGCTGCCGAGGTCGATCCAGCTGGGGGAGCCCTGGGTGAACTGCGTACCGAGCATGGGAGGTGTTCCGTCCTTCCGTCGTAGTCGGCCGAATGCGGCCACCATGGCCGATCCTCGTCCTTCCGCCGGGAGGGCGCAGCCGCAGCCGTGGGGGTTCATCCGGTCGGCCGACCGGCCGCCTTCTCCTCCAGGTCGGCGAACAGCAGCTCGCCGTTGACGGCGACGCCGGCCCGGTAGCCCCCGCTGACCGCGTTGACCACCTGCTCGTGGGGGCCCGTCACGTTCCCGGCCGCCCACACGCCGGGCACGCTCGTCCGGCCGGTCTCGTCGACGGCGACGAACTCCCCGAACGGCGTCGTCCGCAGCTCGGCGCCCAGCCGGCGCAGGACGCCGTCACGCGGCGCGAGGCGCGCCGCCGCGGCGAAGACCACGGAGCGGGGGACGATCCGTCCGTCGGCCATCCGCACACCGGTCAGCCGGTCGTCCGCCACGACCAGCCCCGCCACCGTGCCCCGGACGACCTCGACCCCGGCCGCGTCGAGCAGGGCCGCGTCCCGCGCGGACGGTTCGGCGGCCGTGTGCAGGAAGAGGGTCACGTCCTTCGACCAGTGCGCGACCACCAGCGCCTGGTGGGCGGGCGACTCCGGGTGGGCTATCACCCCGAAGGGCCGGTCGCGGACCTCCCAGCCGTGGCAGTACGGGCAGTGCAGCACGTCCCGCCCCCACCGGTCGGCGAGCCCCTCGACGTCCGGCAGGTCCTCGTCGACGAGGCCGGTCGTGACGACGAGCCGTCGCGCGGCGACGGCCCTCCCGTCCGCGAGGTCGACGGTGAAACCGCCCCGTCCGTCGGTCGCCGCGCCCGTCACCCGGCCGGACCGCCACTCCACCCCGTACGCGGCGATCTCCGCCCGCCCGGCCGCCAGGTAGTCCGCCGGGCTCGTCCCGTCCCGGGACAGGACGCCCTGCATGTGCGCGGCGGGCGCGTTGCGCGGCTCGCCGGCGTCGATCACCAGGGTCCGCCGCCGCGACCGGCCGAGGACCAGTGCGGCGCTGAGGCCGGCTGCGCCGCCGCCGACCACCACCACGTCGTAGGTGCCGTCGATGTCGTTCGTTCGAGTGTCCATGGGGCCGAGCGTCGGTCAGGGCAGGCCTGGCCGGCAAGGAATGTTGCCGTTTCTGCAACACTGGAGGCATGAGCGAAGACGACCGCATCGACGCCGTGCTGAACGAGGTGGGCCCTCGGCTCCGCCGGGTCCGCCGCGACCGGGGAGTGACCCTGGCCGAGCTGTCCGCCGCGACCGGCATCTCCGTGAGCACCCTCTCCCGGCTGGAGTCCGGGCAGCGCAGGCCCAGCCTGGAACTGCTGCTGCCGCTGGCCCGCGCCCATCAGGTGCCGCTCGACGAGCTGGTCGGCGCCCCGGCGGTGGGCGATCCCCGGGTCAAGGCGAAGCCGATCGTGCGCCACGGCCGCACGATGTTCCCGCTGACCCGGCAGCCCGGCGGGCTCCAGGCGTACAAGGTGATCCAGGAGAAGCCCCACGAGGCCCCGGAGCCGCGGGTGCACGAGGGGTACGAGTGGGTGTACGTGCTCTCCGGGAAGCTTCGGCTGGTACTCGGGGAGCACGACGTGGTCCTGACGGCGGGGGAGGCGGCCGAGTTCGACACGCGCGTACCGCACTGGTTCGGGCCGACGCCCGACGGGCCGGTGGAGTTCCTGAGCCTGTTCGGGCCGCAGGGGGAGCGCATGCACGTCAGGGCGCGCCCCAAGAAGTCGGGCTGACCCGTTCCCTCCGGGGCAAGCGACCGCTTAGTATGCCACCGACCGCTCGGTACGGAGGAGGCATTCCGGATGCAGGCATGGCGTGTGTACGAGAACGGCGAACCCGGCGCGGTGATGCGCCGCGAGGAGGTGGAGCCGCCCACGCCCGGAGACGGCCAGGTCCTCCTGAAGGTCCGCGCCGCGAACGTCAACTTCCCCGACGCGCTGCTCTGCCGCGGCCACTACCAGGTGCGGCCCCCGCTGCCCTTCACCCCCGGCGTCGAGGTCTGCGCCGAGACCGAGGACGGCCGCCGGGTCATCGCCACCGCGGCCCTCCCGCACGGCGGCTTCGCCGAGTACACCCTCGCCGACGCCGCCGGGCTCCTCCCCGCGCCCGAGGCGCTCGACGACGCTGAGGCCGCCGCGCTCCACGTCGGCTACCAGACCGGCTGGTTCGGCCTGCACCGCCGCGCCGCCCTGCGGGAGGGCGAGACCCTCCTCGTCCACGCGGCGGCCGGCGGCGTCGGCAGCGCCGCCGTCCAGCTCGGCAAGGCGGCCGGCGCTACCGTCATCGGCGTCGTCGGCGGCCCCGAGAAGGCGGCCGTCGCCCGCGCCCTCGGCTGCGACCTCGTGATCGACCGGCGCTCCGAGGACGTCGTCGCCGCCGTCAAGGCCGCGACCGGCGGCCGGGGCGCCGACGTGATCTACGACCCGGTCGGCGGCCAGGCCTACCAGCAGTCCGCCAAGTGCGTCGCCTTCGAGGGACGGATCGTGATCGTCGGCTTCGCCGGCGGCACCGTCCCCGCCCCGGCCCTCAACCACGCCCTGGTGAAGAACTACTCGATCCTCGGCCTCCACTGGGGCCTGTACGCGGCGAAGGACCCGGCGTCGATCGGCCGCTGCCACGAGACCCTCACGGCCTACGCGGCCAAGGGCCTGATCAAGCCGCTCATCGGCGAACGCGTCCCCTTCGCGGGCGCGGCGGACGCCGTGCAGCGCGTCGCCGACGGCACCACCACCGGCCGCCTGGTCGTCCTCCCGGAAGGAGCCGGCGCATGACCGACGCCGACGGACTCCGCTCCCTCGTCAGGCGGTTGCTGGACGAGCACCCGCCCGCCACCACCGACCGCACCGACTTCCTGAAGGCGCGCTTCGACGCCGGACTCGCCTGGGTGCACTACCCCGTGGGCCTCGGCGGCCTCGACGCGCCCCGCGCGCTCCAGGCCGTCGTCGACGCCGAACTCGCCGCCGCGGGCGCCCCGGACAACGACCCGCGCCGCATCGGCATCGGCCTCGGCATGGCGGCGCCCACCCTCCTGTCGCACGGCTCCGACGAGGTCAAGCGCCGCTTCCTCCGGCCGCTGTGGGTGGGCGAGGAGGTGTGGTGCCAGCTCTTCAGCGAGCCCGGCGCCGGCTCCGACCTCGCCGCGCTCGGCACCCGGGCCGTCCGGGACGGCGACTCCTGGGTGGTCGACGGCCAGAAGGTGTGGACCTCCAGCGCCCACGTCGCGCGGTGGGCCATCCTCATCGCCCGCACCGACCCGGACGCGCCCAAGCACCGGGGCATCACCTACTTCGTGTGCGACATGACCGACCCCGGGGTGGAGGTCCGGCCGCTGCGCCAGATCACCGGCGAGGCCGAGTTCAACGAGGTCTTCCTCACCGGCGTGCGCATCCCCGACGCGCACCGCCTGGGCGCGGTCGGCGACGGCTGGCGCGTGGCGCAGACCACCCTCATGAACGAGCGGGTCTCCATCGGCGGCGCCCGCATCCCGCGCGAGGGCGGCATGATCGGGAAGCTCGCCGCGACCTGGCGCGACCGTCCCGAGCTGCGCACCCACGACCTGCACCGCCGGCTGCTCGACCTGTGGGTGGACGCCGAGGTGGCCCGGTTCACCGGCGAGCGGCTCCGCCAGCAGCTCGTCGCGGGCCAGCCGGGGCCCGAGGGCAGCGCGATGAAGCTCGGCTTCGCCCGGCTCAACCAGGCCATCAGCGGCCTCGAAGTCGAACTCCTCGGCGAGGAGGGGCTGTTGTACGGGGACTGGGAGATGCGCCGCCCCGAACTGGTCGACTTCACCGGCCGCGACGCCGGCTACCGCTATCTGCGCTCCAAGGGCAACTCGATCGAGGGCGGCACGACCGAGGTCCTCCTCAACATCGTCGCCGAACGGGTCCTCGGCCTGCCGCCCGAGCCCCGCAACGACAAGGACGTCGCCTGGAAGGACCTCGCCCGATGACGCACACTCCGGACCTCCTCTACTCCGACACCGAGGACGACCTGCGGGCGGCCGTCCGTGCCCTGCTCGCCGACCGGGCCGGCCACCGCGCGGTGCTCGACCGCGTCGAGACGGACCGACCGTACGTGCCGGGCGTGTGGACGTCCCTCGCGACCGACATCGGCGCCGCCGGACTCCTCGTCCCCGAGAAGCTCGGCGGCCAGGGCGCGAGCCACCGCGAGGCGGCGGTCGTCCTGGAGGAGCTGGGCCGCGCGGTGACCCCGGTGCCGTACCTGACGAGCGCGGTCGTGGCCACCGAGACCCTGCTCGCCCTGGTCGAAGGCGGCGCCGAGACCGGCACACAGGTCGTGCCCGAGCTCCTCGCCCGTGTCGCGAGCGGCCGTACGGTCGCGGTGCTCGCGGTGCCCCTCTCGGCCGGGCCCGGCGCCGAGCCGCCGTCCGGCCCCTCGGTGACCGGGGTCGCCGATGCCGTCATCGCCGACGTCCTCCTGGTCCCGCGCGCCGACGGCCTGTACGCCGTACCGGCCGCGGAGGCCGAGGTCGAGCCGCAGACGCCGCTCGACCTCACGCGGCCACTGGCCCGGGTCACCACGCCGGAGGGGAGCGGCACCCGGCTCGCCGGGGCCGACGCGGCGCGTGCGGCCGTGCGGCGCGGCCTGCTGGCCGGGGCGGGCCTGCTCGCCTCCGAGCAGCTCGGGCTCGCCGAGTGGTGTCTGGAGGAGACGGTCCGGCACACCCGCGAGCGGCACCAGTTCAACCGGCCCGTCGGCTCCTTCCAGGCGCTCAAGCACCGGATGGCCCAGCTCTGGCTGGACGTCGTCGGCGCCAGGGCGGTGGCGAGGGCCGCGGCCGACGCCCTGGCCACCGGCAGTCCGGACGCCCCGCTGACCGTGGCGGTCGCCCAGGCCTACTGCTCGAAGGTCGCGGTCCGCGCGGCCGAGGAGTGCGTCCAGCTGCACGGCGGGCTCGGGATGACCTGGGAGCACCCGGCTCACCTGGCGCTCAAGCGGGCCAAGTCCGATCAGATCGCGCTCGGTTCGGCGGGTGGGCACCAGGACGCGGTCGCCGCGCTGGTGGGCCTCCCGGCGCCCGCGTAACGGAGGCGGGTCCTCCGTGTAAGGGGCCCCCGGTGTCCGCACCCCTTTTGCCTGCTGTTTATTTGCGAGCTCTTTGCAATAAAAGTCGATCTTCAAAGGGGTGTGGACCCGATGGCCGCCCGACCCGTGCGCCGAGCGACCGCCGCGACCGTGACGGGGGCCCTCGCCCTCGCCACCGCGGCCTGCTCGAACCCCGGCGCCACCGCCGGCGGCTCCGGCGGACCCGAGGACTCCGCCGTTGTCGGCATCGCCTACGAACCCGAGACCCTCAGCCCCCTCCTCGGCTACGGCAAGGACGGCAACTCCAAGATCTTCGACGGACTGCTCGCGTTCGACGCCGACATGAACCTCGAACCCGCCCTCGCGAGCGAGCTGCCCCGTGTCAGCGCCGACGGCCTCACCTACACGTACCCGCTCCGCGACGGCGTCACCTTCAGCGACGGGGCGCCCTTCACCGCGAAGGACGTCGTCTTCACCTACCGGACGATCCTCGACCCGAAGACGAACAACGCCTCCCGCACCGAACTCGACGCCCTCGAAAGCGTCCGCGCCGTCGGCGACGACACCGTCGTCTTCACCCTCAAGTACCCCTACGCGCCCTTCGCCGAGCGCACCGTCCAGGCCATCGCGCCCGATGGCCGTCGTCAAGGACGACGACGTCCGCGCCACCCGGCTGCGCGCCGGAGACCTCGACGGCGCCGTCCTGCCGCCGGACCTCGCCGCCGGGTTCGCGAACGACCCGGCGAGGAAGACGTACACCGCGAAGACCTACGACTACCGCACCGTCACCCTCCCCACCCACCACCGGGTCACCGGCGACACCGCCGTCCGCCGCGCCCTCGACCTCGCCGTCGACCGGCAGGCCATGGTGGACAGGATCCTCGAAGGCGCCGGAAAGCCCGCCTACGGGCCCGTCCCCACCGACAGCCCCTGGTTCGCGCAGGGCACCGAGCGCCGCCACGACCTCGCGGGCGCGCGCAGGATCCTCGACGCGGCCGGCTGGAAGCCCGGCCCCGACGGCGTCCGCGCCAAGGACGGCGTCCGCGCCGCGTTCCCGCTCTGGTACCTCTCCGGCGACAAGCTCCGCCAGGACCACGCCCTCGCCTACGCCTCCGACGCGAAGAAGGCCGGCATCGCCGTCACGACCAGCGGGCACCTGGGAGGTCATCGAGCCCCGGATGAGGACCGACGCCGTCCTCGCGGGCGGCGGCTCCCCCGGAGACCCCGACTTCGACCAGTACCCGCTCCTGAAGTCCACCCTCGCCGGCGACGGCTTCAACAACATGACCCGGTACCACGACGACACCGTCGACCGGGCCCTGGAGGACGGCCGCAGGACGAACGACCCCGCCGAGCGCCGCGCCGCCTACGACACCGTCCAGCGCGAACTGGCGAAGAACCCCGGCTACACGTTCCTCACCCACATCGACCACCTGTACGTCGTGAACGACCGCTGGGACGGCCTGGACACCCAGGTCGAACCGCACGACCACGGCCTCGCCTCCGGCCCCTGGTGGAACGTCGAGAACTGGAAGCCGAAGCGGTGAGCCGCCGCCTCCCCTGGGGGGCCGCGGCGCGGATGACGGGACGGCGTGCCCTGGCCGCCGTCCCCGTCCTCCTCGCCGTCACCTTCGCCGTGTTCGCCGTCGCCGAAGCGTCCCCCTTCGACCCCGTCAAGGCCTACGCCGGCACCGCCGGACTCACCGCCTCGCAGGAGAACCTCGACCAGCTCCGCGCCAACCTCGGCGCCGACCTGCCCCTCCTCACCCGCTGGTGGGAGTGGCTCACCGCCGCCCTCACCGGCGACCTCGGCGACTCCGCGGTCATGCGCCGGCCCGTCGCCGACGTCATCGGCGAGCGCCTCGGCTGGTCCGTCCTCCTCGCCGTCACCGCCTTCCTGATCGCCCTCGCCCTCGGCACCCTCCTCGGCGTCCTCGCCGGACGCCGCCGCGGCGGCCTCCTTGACCGGGCCGTCAGCTCCGCCGCGTACACCCTGGAAGCCGCCCCCGCCTTCTGGCTCGGCCTGCTCGCCGTCTGGTTCTTCGCCCTGGAGCTCGGCGTGCTGCCCGCCGGCGGACTCACCGACACCGCCAGTGACACCGTCACCGCCGGCCAGGTCGCCCGCCACCTCGTGCTGCCCGCCCTGGTCCTCGGGAACTCCCAGCTGCCGTGGTTCTTCCTGTACGTCCGCCAAGGCGTCGGCGACGCACTCGACGAGGACCCCGTCCGCGGCGCCCGCGCCCGCGGCCTCAGCGAACGCACCGTCCTCACCGGCCACGCCCTCCGCTCCGGAATGCTGCCCGTGCTCACCCTCGTCGGCTCCCGCGTCCCCGAACTCATCACCGGCGCCCTGCTGGTGGAGACCGTCTTCAGCTGGCCCGGGATCGCCGCGGCCACCGTCACGGCCGCCACCTCCGTCGACTTCCCGCTGCTCGCCGCGCTCACCGTCCTCGCCACCGGAGCGGTACTCCTCGGCAACCTCCTCTCCGACCTGCTGTACGGGCTCGCCGCCGGATACGACCGCCGCGCCCCGGTCTTCCGGGGCGCCTCCCTCACCGTCGCGCCCGGCGAGTCCCTCGGGCTCCTCGGCCCCAGCGGCTGCGGGAAGTCGACCCTCGCCCGGGTCGCGGCGCTCCTGCACCGCCCCGACGCCGGCCGTCTGGTCCTCGACGGCACCGAGGTGCGGGCCTGGCGCCACCGGGCCCCGCGCGAACAGCGCACCGCCGTCGGCGTGGTGTTCCAGCAGCCCCGTACCGCCGCCGACCCCCGACTGACCCTCGCGGACCTGATCGCCGAGCCGCTCCGCGCCGGACGGCGCCGCGCCGAGGTCCCGGGGCGCCTGGCCGCACTCGCCCCGGCCGTCGGACTCACACCCGACCTGCTCGCCCGGCGGCCCCACGAGGTCAGCGACGGACAACTCCAACGCGCCTGCCTCGCACGGGCGTTGATCCTCCGTCCCCGCTGGCTGATCTGCGACGAGATGACCGCCATGCTGGACGCCTCCACCACGGCCGCCCTCGTCGCCGCCGTCGAGGCCTACCGCGCGGAGACCGGCGCCGGCCTCCTCGCGGTGGGCCACGACCGCACCCTGCTGCACCGCTGGTGCGACCGTACGGTGGAATGGAGGGACTGCCTGCCCGCCGAGGAGCACCCGTGAACGCACCCTGGACGCCCGCCGCCGAGGACGACCCCCTCGACGGGTTGCGCGCCGCCCTCACCGCCGCCGACTGCGGCTACGAGCCCACGGACGGCTACGAGGACCACTGCTGGATCCTCCACACCATCCACGACGGTCCCGTACGGCTCCGCTGGGACCAGGTGCTCGCCCGGGCGGGCCGGCGGCTGGCCGACTGGCCCGGCACCCTCTCGTACCTGGTCTTCGAAGGCGTGCCGGGCGCGGACGACCTCGACGGGCCCGACCCGGCGGAGCTGGACCGGGCGTGCCTGGCCCGGCTCGTCGAGCACCTGGTGCGCAACGGCCCGTGGGGCGCGGACACCCCGTGCGGAGCCGCGCAGGCGCCCGTCTCGACGCTCCCGGGCGAAGCGCCCGTCGCCCGGCGCGGCCGCCTCGGTGACGCGCTCGCCCACCACGACGCCATGCCGGACCTGCGGTTTCCCGCCACCTGGTGGGCCGCCGACGGGAGCTGGCTGGTCCTCACCGACTGGGACCTCAGCGCCACCGAGGTCTTCGGCGACGCGGCGCTGATCGCGGGACTGCTCGCCGATCCGGAACTCGACGCGGTGCGCCGACCGCGCATCGCCGACACCCTGCACGCCTGAGCCCGACCCGGATCTCACCCGTATGGCCGCCCCGCCATACGCCCGGACGGACCGCCCATTCCGCCACACTGTCCGCCGAACGCCGCAATTCCGGTGCGGCGACGGAGGGACGTGAACGCGATGGCCGTTTCCATTTCAGTCGTGGTGCTGCTGCTGGTGCTGGCCGTGATCTTCCTGCGCAGCGGCGGACTCAAGGTCACCCACGCGCTCGTCTGCGCCCTGCTCGGCTTCTTCCTGGCCGGCACCAGCATGGCGCCCACCATCCACAACGGCGTCGCGGCCACCGCCAACGTGGTCTCCAGCCTCAAACCCTGACCTCACCGCCGGGGGTGCGGATACCCGACGCCGGTGGTCCTCGCACCCGGAACCTTCGCGATCCCGGGGAGAGGCGCGTGCCCCTCGTGAACGGCGTATGAAACCAGGGGCGGTTCCATGTACTTCTCCGTGGCTCCGGCCTACCGTCGGGCGCCGGCGCGACGCACGCACGGACCCCGAGGAGAAGCCTTGACCACCCCACCGTCCCGCAGGAGGACACGCGCGTTCGCGCTGGTCACCGCGCTCGCGGCGACCCTCCTGGCGGGCGCAGCGCCCGTCGCCCAGGCCGAGGAGATACCGCTGGCCATCGGTCACCGGCTCGTCGACCACTACGAGGGCGCCCCCGCGACCACGCGACCCGTCCCCGGGCGGGCGCCCGCCCAGCACCCGTACCTCGCGCCGAACGGGCGCAGCGGCATGCACGCCGACGGGGCGGGCAGCGGCACCCATCCGTACTCCGGGCCCCTCGGCCGCGATCCGGAGGTCGACAGCGAGAAGATCGCCCCGATCGGCGGGGAGTGCGCCACCGTCACCTTTGACTCCGGCGGTCGGCTCGTCACCGTGTGCGGCACGTTCAGCGGCTTCCTCCTGAAGCTGCTCGACCCGCGCACCCTGGACACGCTCGCCGAGTACAAGCTGCCCCAGCGGTCGTCGACCGTCGAGGCCGTCACCCGTCTCGACTTCGAGAAGATCTTCAAGGACACCTCGGGCGGCGCCTACTTCTACCTCGACGACCGGGACCGGGTCGTGCTCGCCGACTCCCGCCAGCACGTCCTGCGCATCGCGCACCGCCAGCGGGCGGACGGCGCCTGGGAGTTCGCCGTCGAGGACGACTGGGACCTCACCTCCCTCGTCCCGCACGACTGCGTCACCTGGACGAATCTCTTCCCCAGCGGTGTCTGCGACCCCGTCACCTCCGTGATGCCCGACTGGGACGGCCGCATCTGGTGGGTCACCCGGCTCGGCCGCGTCGGCACCGTCGACCCGGCGACGGGCACCCTGCGCGCGATCCGACTCGACGGGGAGGAGATCCAGAACTCCTTCTCCGTCGCCGAGGACGGCGTCTCCATCGTCACCGACCACGCCCTGTACGGCTTCGGCGCCGACGCCGACGGCACGCCGCGCGTGCGGTGGCGGGAGGCGTACGACCGGGGGACCGGGACCAAGCCCGGCTCGGTGAACCAGGGTTCGGGGACCACCCCCGACCTGTTCGGCGACCGGGACCAGTACGTCGCCATCACGGACAACGCCGACGACCGCATGAACGTCCTCGTCTACCGGCGGGGTGCCGCCGTGCCCGCCGGCGAGCGGCTCGTCTGCAAGGTGCCGGTCTTCCGCGCCGGGGCGTCGACCACCGACAACTCCCTGATCAGCTGGGGCAACAGCCTCGTCGTCGAGAACAACTACGGATACGAGAACCCGAGCACGCTCGCCCTCGGCCGCAGTGTCGTCGGCGGCGCGACCCGCATCGACGTCCGCGCCGACGGCAGCGGCTGCGACACCGTCTGGGAGAGCGACGTCCGCTCGCCCTCCACCGTGCCGAAGCTCTCCACCGCGAACGGGCTGCTGTACTTCTACGAGAAGGAGCCCAACGCCTTCGGCATCGACGCCTGGTACCTGACCGCCGTCGACTTCCGCACCGGGCAGCGGGCCTTCAAGCGCTTCACCGGCACCGGTCTCGCGTACGACAACAACTGGGCGCCGATCACGATCGGTCCCGACGGCACCGCGTACGTGGGGGTGTTCAACGGCATCGTCGCCGTCCGCGACGGCTCCTGACCCGCACGGAACCGCCCCGGGTCCCATGGGGACCGGGGGCGGTCGCGCGAGGGCGGTGTCCCGGACCGGTCACTCCATCTCGGGCATGTCGCCGACCGTGGTCCGCAGGTCGATGACGGCGAACGCGGCGCCCTGCGGGTCCAGGATCGCGGCGAACCGGCCGTACGGGCTGTCCATCGGCCCGAAGACCTTCCGTCCGCCGATCGCCTGGGCCTTCTCGACGGCCTTGTCGCAGTTGTCGACCGCGAAGTACAGCTGGACGTACGGGGGGATCTCCGGCGGGAAGTCCTCCGCCGTCATCTTCATCCGGCCGAGGACGGGCTGTTCGCCACCGAGGTCGAAGACCCGGTAGTCCATGTTCTCGTCCTTCATCTTCTTGGAGCCGTAGCCGAAGACGGAGGTGAAGAAGGCGTCGGACTTCTCCGGTTCCCGGGTGAAGACCTCGGCCCAGGTGTACGAGCCGGTCTCGCCCTCCCGCTCGAATCCCTCGTGCGTCCCGCCCTGCCAGACGCCGAACGTCACGCCCGTCGGGTCCTGTGCGATGCACATGGAGCCGAAGTCGCCGACCTGCATCGGTTCCATCAGGACCGTGCCGCCCGCCGTCCGGATCTTCTCCGCCGTGGCGGCGACGTCCGGCGAGGCGAAGTACAGACACCAGGCGGACTGCGGTTCACCGTCCTGTCCCGGCATCGGCGGGACGACGGCCGCGACCGCCTTCTTGTCCTTGTAGGCCTGCGTGTAGTTGCCGAATTCCGAGGAGGACTCGCCGAAGGTCCAGCCGAGCACCTCGCCGTAGAACGTCTTGGCGCCCTCGACGTCGGTGAACATCGCGTCGGTCCAGACCGGCGTGCCTTCAGGTCGTGCGGCCATGACGGTGACTCTCTCTTCCGGTCGAAGACGTGTTTCCTGAGCCACGCTAACCACGGCCGCCGGACCCCGCTCGGTGACGGAACGTGACCGGCGGCCGGTGCCGACCGGCCCCGGGGGTCAGTGCGGCAGGCGCCCCATCGCGTACCGGTGGAACGGTCCGCCGGGCAGCGGAAGTTCGGGCCGCCACATCCGCAGCACCTGCGCGGAGGGCACGAAGAGCGCCGCCGGCAGCCGGTCCGGGTCCGTCCACTCCCAGCGGTCGATCTTCTCCGGCTCGGCCACGGCGGGGACCCCGCCGAACGTCCGCACCACCGTCGCCACGGTCATCCGGGTCAGCCGCGCCGAGGTGACCGCGTCCAGGACGAGCCCGAGCACCTCGACGTCGTCGGGGTCGGCGGCGAGCGTGGTCTCCTCGGCCAGCTCGCGGACGACCGCGGCCTCGATCGACTCGCCCGGCTCGACCTTGCCGCCGGGCAGTTCCCACACCCCGGACGGGTCCAGGCCGAGCAGGACCCGGCCGGAGTCGTCGACGACCACGACCCCCGCGCCGAGGGAGGCCTGGGCGGGCGGCGGCTCGACGTTGCGGCGGGCGGTGGCGGCGTGGTCTTCGGTCGTCATGGCCCCTGTCTACCAGGCATCACTGACACGGAATAAAAGTCGGAAACCTCTTGAATCCGGCGGAAAAGGGAGGAAAATAATGTTTTACACCGGACAACCGGAGAGAGCCGCACCCGCCTGAGAAGACGTTCGAAGGCCCGCGTGACCCTTTCAGCAGGCTCTGGCCAGGCCCCCGGCGGGGCCGGTCGGGCACGGAGCCGTCGGCGACGGCCGACGACCGCGCGAACCGACCCGGACCGCCGGGGACTGTCATGCCCCCGGTCACCCACCGGAGCCCCCCGACGCCGGCGGAACCACCGCCACCGGACAGTGGGCGTGGTGCAGCACCGCGTGCGCCACCGAACCGATGAGCAGCGAACCCAGGTGGTGCCGGTGATGCCGCCCCACCACCAGCAGGCCGGCGTCCCGCGAACCCTCCACGAGCCGACCCGCCGCGTCCCCGGGCGCCACCACAGGGTCCAGGCCGACCTCCGGCCACCGCGCGGCGAACGGCCGCAGCCGCTCCACCTGCTCCCGCTCCGCCTCTCGCACCAGCTCGGCGCCGTCGTCGGCCATCGGGAGCGGCGGCGGTACCTGGAGCGCCGGGGACGGCGCCGCCAGCAGGGCGCCGGGCTGCGGCGGCAGCCGGAACGCGGTCACCGCCTCCAGTCGCACACCCCGGTGGTGCGCCGCCGCGAAGGCGAAGTCCACCACCTCGTCCGGGGTCTCCTCCGGGTGCAGGCCGAGCAGCACCCGGCCCCCGTCCGCCCCGCCTTCCAGGGCCGCCGCCCGCGCCTCGTGCGGCACGACGACGAGCGGACAGGGCGCGGTCATGGCGAGGGTCCGGCTGGTCGAGCCGAGCAGCAGGCTCGCGAAGCCCCCGCGCCCCCGTGAGCCGGTCACCAGGAGCCGCCCGCCGCGCGCCGCGGCCGGCAGTGCGTCGGTCACGGACCCGTCCAGGGACGCGTACCGCACCGGAGCGGAGTGCCCGCGCTCCTCGACGACCTTCCGCACGCCGTTCAGGACGGTGTCGGGGAGCTCCGGGGCCGGGCCCAGGGAGGCGATCCGGGCGGCGCCCAGCTGCAGCGCGTCCGACCGCACATGGGCGACGACCAGGGGAGCCCCCAGGCTCTCCGCCGCGCTCAGGGCCCATTCCAGGGCGCGGAGACTGTGCTCGGAGCCGTCCACGCCGACGACGACCGGCGGCTCGGACACGGTGTTCGTGCCGTTCGTGTCACTCATGGGGGGATGCCTCCCTCACCCGGACACGCGCCACGCCGGTCCGGACCTCCTCGGTCCGACCGGCGTGGCGTGGTGGGGGTGCGGGTCAGGCGTCCTGGCCGCGGCGCGCGCGCTCCGCGTCGCGCTCCTTGATGCGGACGGTCTCCTTGCGGACCTCCGACTGGGTGGCGCGCTCCTTCTTCAGCCACTCGGGGAGTTCCTGCTTGATCGCCTCGATCTGCTCGGTGGTGAGCGGGTCGGTGATCCCGCCGCGCGCGAGACCGGCGATGGAGATGCCGAGCTTGTTGGCGACGACCGGGCGGGGGTGCGGACCCTTCTCGCGCAGCTCCTGGAGCCAGGCGGGCGGGTTGGCCTGGAGCTCGGTCAGCTCGGCGCGCGAGACGACACCCTCCTGGAAGTCGGCGGGGGTGGCCTCGAGGTACACACCCAGCTTCTTCGCCGCGGTCGCGGGCTTCATCGTCTGGGTGTTCTGGTGCGACGTCATGGTGTCAAGGGTATCGAGCATGCGGGCGACCTCCGACCACGTCCGCTACCGGTAGCCTTGCGGGGTGACAGGCTCGGACGTTTCCCTCCCGGATTCCCCCGCGGAATCCCCCTCGACCCCCTCGTTCCGGCTCGTGTACGTGCCGGGCGTGACGCCCTCGAAGTGGGTGCGGATCTGGAACGAGCGCTTTCCCGACGTACCCCTGACGCTGCTCTCGGCCACCCCCGCCGAGGCCTTCGGGCTGCTCCGGGAGGGTGCCGCCGACGCCGGGCTCGTCCGGCTGCCCGTCGACGGGGACGACCTCAGCGCCATTCCCCTCTACGAGGAGACCACGGTCGTCGTCGTCCCCAAGGACCACCTGTTCGCGCAGGTCGAACTGATCTCGGCGGGCGACCTCGCCGACGAGCTCGTCCTGCACCCCCTCGACGACACCCTCGGCTGGGAGCAGCCGCCGGGCCGCCCGGCGATGGAGCGCCCCGAGACGACGGCCGACGCGATCGAGCTGGTCGCGGCGGGCGTCGGCGTGCTCGCCCTCCCGCAGTCCCTCGCCCGGCTGCACCACCGCAAGGACCTGACGTACCGGACGCTCGGCGACGTCCCGCAGTCGCGCGTGGCCCTGTCGTGGCCGGCGGCCGACGAGGCCCCGGACCTGGTGGAGGAGTTCATCGGGATCGTGCGCGGCCGGACGGTGAACAGCACCCGGGGCCGCCGCGCCGAGGAACTCAAGGGCCAGAAGCAGCCGCGCAAGGACCAGAAGAAGCCCGCCAGGCCCGGCGGTGCCAAGTCGGGCGGCGCCAAGCAGGGCGGTACCAAGAGCGGCGCGCGTACGGCCGGGAAGGGCGGGGCGGCCCGCAAGGGCGGCGGCGCCGCAGGCGGCACGGGACGCGGCAAGAGCGCCAAGCCCCGCCGCGGCCGCGGCTGAGCCGTTTCCCGTACGACCGGGCGCGACTTCCCGCGGCCCGGGGCCCCTGTCCGCACGGCGGACGCGCCTCACCGGGGCGGGGCCGCCTCGGCATACTGACCCCTCCTTGATCACCGAGATCATCCCGATCTTCCAGGAGGAGCTTTGGCCGCCAGTTTCAGGACCGTCGTCGAGGTGGCACCGGACCACCTCGCCCAGGCCCGGTCCATCGACCGGGTGTTCCAGGAGGCGATCGCGCCGGCGACCGTCAACTTCGACTTCGAGGCGATACGGGACGCCGCCGCGGCCGTCCCGGACAGCACCGTCGTGAAGATGGTCCGGGGCTGGGGGCTCCAGGAGTACGCCCCCGTCCTCGTCATGGTCCTCTCGCTCAAGGAGGCCGTCCGCCAGGCGCTGCCGCCCGAGTGCGCGGAGGCCGGCTTCTGGGCCACCGTCGAGCGGGAACTCGTCGGGGCCTTCACCGGCCTCGCCGCACAGGAGGGGCAGCCCGGCCTCTCCTTCTACGAGGAGTCCGCGGAGCGCACCCGGTTCTACCGGGACCTGTTCTTCGCCCTCCAGGACGAGGAGACCGGGGCGTACATGTACGCCCTGGCCTTCTGTGTCGACGTGACGGTGGAGCTGCCGAAGGAGCGGGCCCTCGCGCTCGACCTGACGGACGTCGCCCCGTTCGCCGTGCGGCTCGACGCGATCGTGGTCCGCCAGGCGCTGGGCGTCTCGGTCTGATCCGTACCGGCACGCACCGGCCCGCCGTCCCGGGCCGGATCCCCCGCGACCCGGAACGACCCGCCCCGCCCTTCCCTCCTCCCTCGCTCAGCCGTTCCGGCGCCACCGCCCGCCCCGCGCCGCCGCGACGAGCTCCGGCACCGTCGCCAGCTTCACCCGGGGGCGACCCGCGTCCCGGCCCCGGGCCCGTTCGGCCCGGTCGATGGCCGCGAGGCCGCGCGCGTCGACGAGACCGCGGCTGCGGCTCCTGGCCAGCCGGTGGAAGTCCCGGCCCGTGCCCGCGGGAGTGGGCAGCGCTCCGGCGACCGCGTCCGCGAGCAGCGTCCCGACCGTCTCCTCCGCGCACGCCCGGTTGGCGCCGATGCCGCCGGAGGGCCCGCGCTTGATCCAGCCCACGACGTAGCCGCCGGGCAGCCCGGTCACCCGCCCGCCCTCGTGCGGCACCGTGCCGGTGGCCGCGTCGAAGGGCAGCCCCGGCAGCGGGACCCCGCGGTACCCGATCGCCCGGACGAGCAGCCCTGCCCCGATCTCCGTACCGGCCTCCGCCCCGTCCTCCGTCACCCGGACCGCCCGCACGCCGTCGGTGCCGAGCGCCTCGACCGGGGCGGAGTGGAAGCGGAGCACGATCCGGCGCCGGTCGGGCGCGGGGGGCCGTGCCCAGTCGACCGCCTCGCGGGCCACGTCCCGCAGGAGCGCCGCCTTCGTCCCGGGCGCGGCCGCGTCGATCGCCGCGCCGGTGCGCGGGTCCCGGTCGTCGACCACCAGGTCCACACCGGGCAGGTGCGTGAGGGCGAGCAGTTCGGAGGCGGTGTACGCCGCGTCCTCCGGGCCGCGGCGGCCGAGCAGCACCACCTCGCGGACGGGGGTGCCGCGGAGGGCGGCGAGGGCGTGGTCGGCGATGTCGGTGGCGGCGAGCGCGGCGGGGTCCATGACGAGGACGCGGGCGACGTCGAGGGCGACGTTGCCGTTGCCGACCACCACGACCCGCTCGGCGGAGAGCCGTACGGCGTCCCCCGCGGTCTCCGGGTGCGCGTTGTACCAGGAGACGACCGACGTGGCGGAGACGCTGCCGGGCAGGTCCTCGCCGGGGATGCCGAGGCGCCGGTCGGCCGGTGCGCCGACCGCGTAGATCACCGCGTCGTGGTGGGCGGCGAGTTCCTCGGCCGTGACGTCCTCGCCGACCCGCAGGCCGAGCCGCATGCGGACCCGGGGGTGGGAGTGGAAGCGGGCGAAGGCGTCCCCGGCTCCCTTGGTCGCCGGGTGGTCCGGTGCCACGCCGTAGCGGAGGAGGCCACCGGCCACCGGCAGCCGGTCGATCAGGGTCACCTCGGCGTTGGTGTGCAGGAGCAGGTCCTCGGCGGCGTACATGCCCGCGGGGCCGGTGCCGACGACCGCGATCCGGAGCGGTGCGAAGTCGGCGGGGAGGGAGCGATGGAAGGACGGTTCGCCCCAGGAGTGGAAGTTGGGCGAGGCCAGGGCGGGCGGGGGCGTGCGCTCGGCGTAGTAGCGGGCGTTGAGGTCCTCGTACGCGCGCAGCGGGCCGGTGAGCCGGTCCGTCGGGAAGATCGCGTCGACGGGGCAGGCGTCGGCGCAGGCGCCGCAGTCGATGCAGGACTTCGGGTCGATGTAGAGCATCTCCGTGGTCCCGAAGTCCGGTTCCTCGGGGGTGGGGTGGATGCAGTTGACCGGGCAGACGGCGACGCAGGTCGCGTCGTTGCAGCAGGTCTGGGTGATCGCGTAGGTCATGTCGTCGGCTCTGCTCTGCTCGGCTCGGAGGGGTCAGACGAGGTGGGCGCGCTGGTAGAAGAAGAGCGCGGGCCGGGTCAGCATCCCGACGTCGGCCAGGAACTCCATCAGTCCGGCGCAACTGGCGCGCAGCTGCGCCTTGTAGTGCTCGTTGGCGGCGGCCTCGCGGCGGGCGCGCTCGGGGTCGAGGCCGGCCCGCACGTACACCTCGGGGCTGACCAGGCTGGTGATGATGTAGTACGCGGCGATGGCGACCACGAGGGCCTGGAAGTGGCGGCGGGTCCGGCCCGCGCGGGCGAGGTGGCGGCGCGTCTCGTCCCGGGCGAACTTCATGTGCCGGGACTCCTCGACGACATGGATGTTGCTGATGGTGCGGACGAAGGGGACGACGCGTTCGTCGCGCATCCAGTCGCGCTGCATGACGTCGAGGACCTCCTCGGCGACGAGGATGCCGGCGTACGCGGCCTCGCCGAAGCCGACGGTCTTCATGAACCGGCCGAGTTCGAGCACCGCGCGCCGGGGCCGGTACGCGGGCGCGCCGAGCTTCTGGGAGCCCCGGGCGAACATGACGGAGTGTCGGCACTCGTCGGCGATCTCGGTGAGGGCCCACTGGAACCGGGGGTCGGTGTGGTCCATGCGGTAGATGTCGCGGAGCACCATCTGCTGGAGGATCATCTCGAACCAGATGCCGGTGCTGGCGACCG
Source organism: Streptomyces sp. LMG1-1-1.1 (assembly GCF_040815545.1). Taxonomy (NCBI): domain Bacteria; kingdom Bacillati; phylum Actinomycetota; class Actinomycetes; order Kitasatosporales; family Streptomycetaceae; genus Streptomyces; species Streptomyces sp. LMG1-1-1.1. The sequence continues at coordinate 364,658 of NZ_JBFPNH010000054.1, forward strand.
ACGCGGTCTCCTGCCGGGTCAGCTCCTTGCGCTGCTCCTCGGTCATCTCGTTCCAGTAGGCGGTGCCGTAGAGGGAGTTCCACTCGGGGCTCTGGCCGTGGAAGTCCTTGTCGAGGGGGGTGTCCCAGTCCACCTCGACGGCCGGGTCGTACGACAGCTTGGCCGCCGAACGGAGCAGCCGCTCGGCGACGTCGGTGTCGGTGACGGACTGGCTGTCCGGGCGGACGGTGCTGCGTGCCATGGTGCGGCTCCTTGGGTCGCGCGAGCGGCTCGGGCTGTTGTTAGACATCGCGTCTAGCAAGCTTGTTAGACGGAACGTATAGCAAGGGTCCGGGGCAGGCCTACCCCCCGGTACGGACTTTCTTCCGCCGGGCGCGCCCCGGGCATGCGAACGGGGCCGGAGCCATGGCGGCTCCGGCCCCGTTCCCCGGGTCGGGACGTACTAGAAGGTCAGGTTCCAGGCGTCGACCTTGCCCGTGTCCTGGCTCGCGTTGTCGTTCACACGCAGCTTCCAGACGCCGTTCGCGACCTCGGACGACGCGTTGACCGTGTAGGTCTGCGCGATGTTGTCGGTGCCGCTTCCGGTGTGGTTGTGCAGGGTGTACACCGTGCCGTCGGGGGCGACGAGGTCGACCTTCAGGTCACCGATGTAGGTGTGCTTGATGTCCACGCCCACCTTGAGGGTCGCCGGGGCGTTGCCCGTCACCCCGCTGACCGTGATCGGGCTCTCGACCGTGGAGTTGTCGGCGATCGTGACGTCGGTGAGGTTCTCGAAGTACGCGCCGGGCGGCGGGGTGCTGCCCCCGACGGCCTTCAGGGCGTCGACCGCGCCCTCTCCGAAGAATCCGTTCTTCGCCGTGGTGCCCGTGCAGCGGGCGTCCGACGGGCACGCCCGGTCGGTGGCCTGGACGCCGAGCTGGTCACGGATCTGCGCCGGCGTGAACGTCGGGTTCTGGCTCGCGATCAGCGCCGCCACACCGGTGACGTGCGGGGACGCCATCGAGGTGCCGCTCATGTTGCCGTACTTGCCGCCCGGCAGGGTCGAGTACACCTGGGTGGACCCGTCGCCGCCCGGCGCCGCGACGTCGATGACGCCGTTGCCGAAGTTCGAGTACGAGGCCTTCGCGCCGCCGCTCGCCTGCGCGGCGACGGTCACGACGCCCGGCAGCTCGGTCGGGATGTCGATGCACGCGTTGGTGATCGTACGGGTGACCGGCGTCGAGTCGTTGGGGCTCTCGGAGTCGGTCGTCTTGTTCGCCAGGTCGTAGTTGGAGTTGCCGGCGGCGGCCACCTGGAGCGAGCCCTTGCCCTCGGCGTACACCTGGGCCCGGCGGACGCCCTCGATGATGGCGGCCTGGTCCACGTTGTCCGGGCAGTTGAACTGCCACGGGTCCGTGTAGTAGCTGTTGTTGGTGACCTTGAAGCCGTGGTCACCAGCCCACATGAAGCCGCAGATCGTGTTCTCCGCGAAGAACAGGCTGCTGGTCGGCTCCGCGATGCGGACCGAGGAGATCTTCACGCCCGGCGCGACGCCGATGACGCCCTTGCCGTTCTTGGCGGCCGCGATCGTGCCCGCGACGTGCGTGCCGTGGGTGCCGACGTCACGCCAGGCGCCCGCGCGGGTGTCCGCCTTGCCGTAGGCGCAGGAGGCAGAGTCGGCGGCGTTGAAGTTGGGCGCGATGTCCTGGTGCTGGTCGTCGACGCCGGTGTCCAGGACGCCGACCTTCACCGCCGCCGAACCGGTGGTGACCGCCCAGGCCTGGTCGGCCTTGATCTGGGTCATGTCCCAGCGGTTGGACTCCGTCAGCGTCGTCGCGGACTGCGCCGGGTTCGCCGGGAGCGCCGGGCTGTAGGCGTCGGCCGGGACGTCGGACGTCCGGGTCGCGCCGACCTGCTGGACTCCGCTGACGGTACGCATCGACGTGGCGAACGACGCAGACGCCGAGTGCGCCACGATCACGCCGATCGCGTCGTACGCCGCGAACACCGAACCGCCGTTGCTCGTCACGGCGCCGCTCACCGCGGAGGTGCCGCCGGGCGCGGTGATGACCAGGTACGCGCGGGTGCCCGCGACCCAGGCCGCCGACGACGCGGCGGTCCTGCCGGCCTTGGTGGCCGTCCTGGCCTCGGTCGCCCCCGCGGAACTCACCGCGACGGGCGCGGTGTCCGACGTTGCTGCCTGGGCGAATCCGGCGGGAGCGGCGAGCGCCACGGTCGTACCGAGCGCTGCGACGGCGATGGCCGAGGCTCTCGACCGGCTGGATATGTGGGAAAACAATGCGTCCTCCGATGACCCGGTGGCGCGGGTGGCGCCGGCCGGGCCCTGTGATGTGTGGGGTGGACGCAAGATCCCAGACTCGCCGGGCGGAGGGAAGTGTTCTGTCCGAAAAGCCTGTTCGTGTGACGCACTGTTGATCTAGCGGCGCCCGGAAGGCGGAACTATCTCCCCTCTCGCCCCTTTCGTGCCCGGGGCGTGCGGAGGCCGTTCCCGGAGTGCGGTGGGAGTACGGGGCGGGTGGGGCCGCCCCGTACGGCGTGGGCTACTTCAGGTAGGGGCCCGAGGCGCCGATCTTGCCCGGGCCGTTCAGCACGTAGACGCGGAGGTTGCCCTTGCCGGGTGCGGCGACCGTGAGGGTGCCGTTGGTGACCGTGCGGACGTCGCCGGTGACGGCGTCGGTGTAGGTGCCGTTCGGGACGCCGGAGAAGGTGGCGCCGCCCGAGACCGTGACCAGGGCGAAGCTGTCCGTGGCGCCGCTGGTGTAGCGGCGCTTGTAGGCCATGCCGCCCGAGATGCCCTCGGTGGAGTACTGCCCCATCTGGAGCGCGGGGATGGCGCGGCGGATCTGGTTGAGCCGCTGCACGTGCCGGACGAGGGGCTGCTGGAGCGTGGTGGCGACGGCGCCGGAGGCCGACGAGACCTGGGAGAAGTCGGAGGCCGTGACCGAGCCGGCGAGGTGCTCGCCGTAGTAGGCGCGGCCGGTGGTGGCGAGCGGGCAGGTCGGCCCGCAGTCGATCTTCTGCCCCTTCTGGAACTCGATCTCGGAGCCGTAGTAGAGCGTCGGGATGCCGCGGAACGTCCACATCAGGGACATGTTCTCGGCCCAGGCGTCGGTCCCGCCCGTGTACCGCTCGCTCGACTTGTTCGGGCCGTAGTCGTGGCTGTCGACGTAGACGACGTTGTAGGTGGCGTCGTTGTAACTGTCGTCCGAGTCCTTGCCGTTGGAGAAGGCGTTGGGGGCGTCACCGAAGTTCATGTGCATGCGCATGTCGATGACGTTCATGCCGGAGAATCGGCTGTGGTCCGGGGTGTGGTAGCTGTTCCCGTTCAGGAACGCGTTCGTCGACGTGGGCTGGTTGCCGGTGCCCTGCTGCTGCTCGTAGTCGTACATCTCCAGAGCGGCCTTGGCGTCGTCGATGTCGTACTCCTTGCGCTCCTTCCACGTGTAGAACTGCGCCGAGTGGTTCACCGAGCCGCGGTTCCACTTGTCGTTGACGAACGCGGCGACCTCGCCGAAGACGAAGAAGTTGGCTGCCGCCGCCGCTCCGTGGCGCTGGGTCACCCGCTCCTGGATGGCGGGCAGGAAGCGGCGGTTCCAGGTGGTGCGGGGGATGTGCACGGCGGTGTCGACGCGGAAGCCGTCGACTCCCATGTCGATGTACTTGTCGTAGGCGCCGATCAGGTAGTTCTGGACGGTCGCGTTCTCGGTGTTGAAGTCCGCCAGGTCCTCGTGCAGCCAGCAGGAACGGGAGTCCTCGCCCTCCCAGTTGCCGATCCAGCACTGGTGGTACAGCGCCTTCGGGAACATGCCGGAGGTCGGGCTCGGCCACTGGCAGTTGTAGACGGTGTACCCCTCGGCGCTCCTGCCGCCGGTCGGCTTGCCCCAGTTGAGGCAGGTGTTGCCGGTGGGCTCCGCGGTCGACCACAGGTCGCCGTTGTAGTAGGACTTCCCGGACTTCGGGTCGACCGTCAGGCCGTCGTACTCGAAGCCGGGCTGCTTCTCGTCGTAGTACCAGCTCCACTGGCTGTCCCGGACGCCGTAGACGGTGGGCGTGAACAGGCCCTTGGCGCCCCAGCGGGAGGAGTGGTTGTAGACGACGTCCTGGTAGATCTTCATGCCCTTGGCGTGGGCGGCGTCGATGAGGTCCTGGTAGGACGCGCCGGCCGACTCCAGGCGCGGGTCGACCTTGTAGAAGTCGTAGCCGTGGTAGCCGTGGTAGTCGTAGTCGGACCGGTTGAGGACCACCGGGGTGACCCATATCGCCGAGAAGCCCAGCCCCTTGACGTAGTCGAGCTTCTGGACGAGGCCCTTGAAGTCGCCCCGGAACATGGGGTCGTCGTTGGCCGCGTTGCCCGACTTCACGTGTTGGCTGCCGCCGCGGTTGTTCGACGCGTCGCCGTCGTAGAAGCGCGCGGTGAGGACGAAGTAGATCGGGTCCTTGCGCGGGTCGGTGCCCAGCGGCTTCCCGTTGGCGGGGGTCGCCGGCTTGTCGCCGGTGGTGGCGGTCGCGGTGGCCGAGGCGCCGGAGACGTTCCCGGCCGCGTCCACGGCCTTCACCGTGTAGGTGTACGTGGTCCGTTCGGCCAGGCCCGTGTTGGAGTACACGGTGGAGCCGACGTCGGTCACGACCGTGCCGCCGCTGCCGCCGACCCGGGTGACCTGGTACTTCGTCACGCCCCTGTCATCGGTGGCGGGGTCCCAGGTGAGCAGGACCGAGATCCCGTCGGCGGCGGCGGTGACGCGCCCGGGGGCCGTCGGCGCCTGCGTGTCGGGCGTCGCGGCGGCGCACGGGTCGGTCGCGTTCGCCGTCACCACGTTGTTCCGTACGGTGCTGACGCCCGTTCCGATGGCGTAGTCCGCGCCGCCGTTGTTGTCCCAGGTGCCGTTGCCGTTGTTGAACGCGGCCTTGAAGGACGTCGCCGTCCCCAGGTCGATCTCCCGCTTCCACCAGCCGGTGCAGGCGGCCTGCATGCCGACGCCGGGGACGGCCGTCCAGGAGCCGCCCGCGGGCTGGTAGTGGATGTTGGCGGTGGACCAGCCGAGCGCCTCGGTGGAGTAGTACACCGTGGCCTTGGCGGACGGTGTGGGCATGGTGCCCGCGCAGGGGTCGGAGTGGGCGACGACCCCGTCCTTGACGGTGATCGCGCCGGTGCCCAGCGCGTAGTTCTTGCCGCCGTTGTTGTCCCACGTGCCGGTGCCGTTGTTGAACGTGGCCTGCAGCCCGGTGGCCGCGCCGAGGCTGACGGTCTTCTTCACCCAGTCCGTGCAGGCGGCCTCCATGGCGACGCCGGGGACGGTGGTCCAGGAGCCCGCGTCGGGGGCGTAATGCAGGTTGTAGGCCGCCCAGTTCTTCGTCTTCGTCCAGTAGAAGACCGTCGCCGTGTTCTCGGCGACGGCGGCGGCCGGTGCGGTGCGGGGCGAGGGCTCGTCGGGTGGTGCCGCGAGCAGGCCGAGGAGGCCGGCGGCCACGGCCAGGACGGCCACCGGGCGTCCGGGCAGCCGTGTGGGGGTGCGGGTCATCTGATTCTCCAGGCAGGGGCGCGTTTCGTGCGGGCCGGTTGGGGGTGGGGATCAGCACCGTTGGAAACACAGTCGGAAAGTTTCAGAAACGTCTTGCGTCGGCGGGAAGTTACCGCCGCCGACACCCCGCGGTAAAGACTTCTGTCGCAACTGGCGTCTACGCTCGGGCCCGCGCGCGACCGCCGTCGAAAGGCCCGTCATGAAGCTCCCCGGCCCCCTGCACGTCCTCAACGAGGGCCTCGCCTTCCTCCTGGAACTCGCCGCCCTGGCCGTCCTGGCCTGGTGGGGCTGGGAGAGCGCGGACCACGTGGCCCTCCGGCTGCTGTTCGCCGTCGCCGCGCCCGCCCTCGCGGCCGTCGTCTGGGGTCTCTTCGCCGCCCCCAAGGCCCGTATCCCCCTGCCGCTGCCGGGAGTTCTCGTCGTCAAGGCCTTGGTCTTCGGTGCGGCGGCCCTCGCGCTCCACGCGCTCGACCGCCCGTCCTCGGCCCTCGTGTTCGCCGTGGTGGCGCTGCTCAACACCGCCCTGGCGACGGTGGACCGGCGGGCGGCGATGCGGCGGGGGGTCTGACGGGCGTCCCTGCCGTCCGGTGGGTCAGGGGCGGGGCCAGGGGCGGCCTTCGAGGCGCTCGATGTCGCGGTTGAAGCGTTCGAGGAAGGCGGCGAACTCGGCGACGTCCTCGGCCGGCCAGTGCTCCATGACGCGGTCGAGGCCCTCGATGTTGGAGGTGCGGTCGGCGTCGAGGCGGCGTTCGCCCTCTTCGGTGATGCGGAACTTGCGGGCGATGCCGCCGTCGGGGTCGGGGATGCGTTCGACGAGCCCGGCGCGGAGCATGGCGGCGGTCTGGCGGTTGAGGGTGGAGGCGTCGAGGCCGAAGGCCTCGCTGAGCTGGCCGATGGACAGGGGGCCGTGCATGCGGATGCGGCTCAGGAGGACGTAGGCGCTGCGGTCGAGCTGGGCCCCGCCGGCCCGGGAGCGGGGCGCGTACAGGTGCGTGTGCCTGCTGAGCAGCATGGTCTCGAATTCGACCAGGTGGGTGGGCTTGTCCACGGGCTTGTCCATGGGGGCATTCTCTCTCGCGGCGCGGTGATGTGCATCATGCACAGCTTGTGCATGGCGCCATGGATGTGCATGATGCACAGCGAACCATGTGCGGAATCACCGTGCAAGACCGAGGGAGAACTCGTGGACGGCTCCAAGCCCGACGCCCGACCCGGAGGCGTCGTCGGCGTCCTCGCGCTCGCGGGCATCGTGGCCGCGCTCATGCAGACGCTGGTGGTGCCGCTCATCGGCGACCTGCCCAGGCTGCTCGACACCACCGCGTCCAACGCCTCGTGGGTGATCACCGCGACCCTGCTCGCCGGTGCCGTCGCCACCCCCGTCGCCGGGCGGCTCGGCGACACCCTCGGCAAGCGTCGGGTCCTGCTCGTCTCGGTGATCCCGCTGATCGCCGGCTCGATCGTGTGCGCCCTCGCCTCCTCCGTCGTCCCGATGATCGTCGGACGCGGACTCCAGGGCCTCGGCATGGGCGTCGTCCCCCTCGGCATCAGCCTGCTGCGCGACATCCTGCCGCCCGAGAAGCTCGGCGGGTCCATCGCCCTGATGAGCGCCTCCATGGGCGTCGGCGGCGCCCTCGGCCTGCCCTTCTCCGCGGCCGTCGCCGAGAACGCCAGCTGGCAGGTCCTCTTCTGGGTCGCCGCCGGACTCAGCGCCCTGGTCGGCGTCCTCATCTGGCGCGTCGCCCCCACCGGCCGGCGCAACCCGGCCCCCGGCCGCTTCGACGTACCCGGCGCGCTCGGCCTCGGCGTCGGGCTCGTCGCCCTGCTGCTCGCCGTCTCCAAGGGCGCGACCTGGGGCTGGGGCAGCGGCACCACCCTCGGCCTGTTCGCCGTCGCGGCTGTCGTACTGCTCGCCTGGGGAGCGTGGGAGCTGCGCACCCGCGACCCGCTCGTCGACCTGCGGGTCACCGCCCGCCCCGTCGTCCTGATGACCAACATGGCCTCGGTCCTGGTGGGATTCGCCATGTACGCGCAGTCCCTGGTCGTGCCCCAGCTGTTCCAGCTGCCCGAGGCCACCGGCTACGGCCTCGGCCAGTCGATGATGGCGATGGGCCTCTGGATGGCCCCGGCGGGCCTGATGATGATGCTCCTCGCCCCGCTCGGCGCCAAGCTCTCGGCCGCCCGCGGCCCCAAGGTCACGCTCGCCGTCGGCGCCCTCGTCATCGCCGCCGGATACGGCTCCTCCCTCGCCCTGATGGGCTCCACCTGGGGCCTGCTCGTCGTGACGCTCATCTGCAACACGGGCGTCGGCCTTGCCTACGGCGCCATGCCCGCGCTCATCATGGGCGCCGTGCCGCAGGAGGAGACCGCGTCGGCCAACAGCTTCAACACCCTGATGCGCTCCATCGGCACGTCCGTCTCGGCCGCCGTCATCGGCGTCGTCCTCGCCCAGATGACCACCAGCCTCGGCGGCCACGCCCTGCCCTCCGAGGATGGCTTCCGGGTCGCCCTGCTCATCGGCTGCGGCGTCGGCCTCGTCGCCGCAGCCGTCGCCGCCCTCATCCCCTCGAAGGTCCCGGCCGTCGACACAGACGACCCGTCGGCGCCGGAGCCCGGCACCACGCCGCGCGCCGCCACCGGAGCGGCCACGGCCTGACAGCCGGACCGGCGGGCCCGTCCCGCGGAGCACCGAGCAGCCCGAACCTGACGGCCGCCGTGGCCCGTCCGCTGCTGACCGCCGACCGCCGATCGCTGCCCCGGCCCCCGCCACCGCGGCGGTCGGCCGCCACCGGTGCGGGCACGGGCGGCGGACCCGCGTCCCGTGCCCGCACCGGTCAGACCTTCCGCTCCTCGGCCGCCGCCACGGTGAACAGCGCCCCGTCCGGGTCCCGCACCGCCACCCGGCGCCCGTCGGCGTCCTCGGAACCACGCACCCCGCCCCAGTCGCCGCCCTGCACGACCGAGCCGCCGTTGGCCACCACCGCCTCCATGGCGGCCCGGGGGTCGGGCACCCGGAAACAGGCGAGCCACCGCGGCCGCAGCTGGGGTCGGGGCGATCCGGACTCGACCGGCCCGCTGTTCAGCCGGGCGACGGCCTCGCCGTCCCGCCGCAGCACCACCTTGTCCTGCTCGTACGACACCTCCAGCGCACCCGGCGACCCGTCCGCCCAGCGCAGCACCTCGCCGTAGAACACGGCCGCCTCGAACGCGTCCCGGGTGTGCAGCTCCAGCCAGGCCGGCGCCGCGTACTCGTCGACGCGCCAGCGGGACTCCGTGGGCCCCTCCCACACCCCGAACGCCGCGCCCTCGCGGTCGGTGGCCAGCGCCGCCCGCCCCCGGGGCGGATAGGCGACGGGACCCACGCCGACGGTCCCGCCGCGCTCCCGGATCCGCGCCACCGCCGCGTCGGCGTCGGCCACCGAGAAGAACGCCGTCCACGCCACCGGAACGGCCAGCTCGGCCGCCACCGGCGCGATCCCGGCCACCGGCACCCCGCCCAACTCGCCCACCGCGAACGCGTCGTCCAGGCCGCCCCGCCGGAACGTCCAGCCCAGCACCGCCCCGTAGAAACGCTCCGCCGCTTCGAGATCACGCGCGCTCAGGCTCAGCCAGCACGGCGCGCCCATCGCGTTCCCGGTCGTCGTCGGCCCCGACACCGGCACCACCTCCTCGTCGTCCTGCATCCGGTCCAGCCTGCGCCCCTTCCCGGTCCTCAGGCCGGCCATGCGCGCGCTCACCCGGATGCCGACGCCCACCACCCGTCCGGGTGCGCGGAGTACGGGAAGCACGGAGCCGTCCGTGGGACGCCGTGCTCGGCGTCCCACGGACGGCTCGGGTTCAGCGGGCGCCGCTCGGGACCGGGGCAGCGGCCCGGGCGGCGTAGGCCCGGACGTCCGCGTCGGCGTCGTCGGCGGCGCCCGCGAGTGCGGCGCGGGCGGCCGGGTCGCCCCGGTGGGCGAGGAGGCCGAGGACGGCGGCCTTGCGGACGTCGGCGTTCGGGTCGGCGAGGGCGCCGGCGAGTCCGGGGACGGCGAGGCCGGCCGGGGCGGCCCGGAGCGCCGTCGCCGCACCGGCCCGCACCTGCCAGGCGGCATCCGCGAGGGCCGCCTCCGCCGTCGCCGCGAGCTCCGGCGGGCAGCCCGTGTCGGCGAGCGAGGCCAGCGCGGCGCCCCTCACCAGCGGGTCGGCGTCGTCGAGGAGCGGGAGGAGCGGTTCCGGTGCCGCGCCCCGCACGGCGGCCAGGCCGCGGGCCACCGCGACCCGCACCTCGCGCGCCGGATCGCCGGCGGCCCCCGCGAGCTCCGCGACGGCGTCCACCGCGACCAGGGCCCGCACGGCCCGCACCCGGACGTCGACGACGCCGTCGCCGAGCGCGGAGGCGTACAGCGGGGCGTCGCCGAGCCGCAGCGCCCGCAGCACGTCGAGGGCGGCGGCGCGCACGGCCGCGTCGGGCACACTGAGGGCCTCCCGCAACCCTGCCCCGAGCACCGGCTCGGCGGGCAGGACCTCGACCAGCTCGCGCAGGGCGGCCGCGGCCGCCGCCCGGACC